>DATEMN010000279.1:0-8739 GCA_035275565.1 Pseudonocardiaceae bacterium
TGCATGATCGTGGACACCAAGTGGCCGTGCCCGCCGCCAACATCCAACCAGCCGGCGCACGTCTGACAGGTCGTAAGCCTCGATCGCCGCAGCGTGGAGCTGACGGGCCAGGTAGCCCATAACATCGTTGAAGAGCGCGTCCTGTTGGGGGTTGGTGGCCAGATGAGACCACCAGTCAATGCCGTGGACGTGCGCAAAGGCGGAGCGGCCGGTGCGCACGCTGTAACCCAGCTCAGCGAAAGCCCGCTGCCATTCGGGGAGCCCCCAATAGCGTGCGTAGTTCCGCAGCGAGCCCGACCCGCCGGTGCGCAGCGTGGCCTCCAGCGGGGTCGGCCCAAACGTGCGGGGAGTGACCTCGGTGAACACTCCCTGGCCGGCGAGCGTGCGCAGCGCCCGGTACAGGGCGTCGGGGTTCGTGCCGGTGCTCTCAGCCAGCTCCGCGACGGGTCGGGGTTGGTCAGCCACCAGGTCGGCCACACCGACCACGGTGACGAGGTGAGGCACCAAGGAGCCATACAGCAGCTGCATCATCTGCACCGGCGGCGGCGCAGTGGCTGGTATGTCGGTCATGTCGTTCGGTGTAGTCACGTGAATTCGTTCGGTGTAGTCACGTGAATCCTTTCGTTGGCCATGACGTACGGAGTAGCCGCACCACCTCATCCGGTGGACTTCGCCGCCGCAGAGGAGCGCCGAGCAAGGTCGCGCCCCACCTGATCAGGCTCGATCTCATGGTGCGCAGTACGTGCAGGGCCAGGTTGCTGCCCTCGACTAGCAGACCACTGAGGGAGTGCTCGGTATCGCCGCTCGGTGCACCGTCCGCTCACGCCTGCCCATCCCGAGCTTGCGCGGAGCACGCCCGATCCTTTCGCCGAGTTGCCGTCGATGGCAACGACCTTGTGGACCTCATCGCCCACCTCTGGTTGTTCACGACCTGACCTACCTGATCATCTCGACCTAGCCGCGATGTCCGGTTCCATTGGTCCTCCTGCCAGCTCCTTGGAGCACCTGCATGGTGCCGGCGAACGACCAGGGTGGTCGAGTACCGACGCCCTGCGGCCGATCACGTGTCGAAACCAGCCCGGCCACCCTCCTCCACGATCACGCTACGAGGCATGCCTAACGCGTCGCGAGTTAATCCTGGGACTCCGGTTCGCTGGGATGCGGCAAGCGAGACAAACGCGCCACGTCTCGATGCGCGAAAACCAGGGGTCTAGCGCAGCGACCGGTGATCGTGGCGCTTTGTCCACCCCGCTGACGCCGAAACCCAGGTACGTGACCGCGACCTGTTCAGGTAGGTTTAGAGGATGCTAGGAGTGGACGGGTTGAGACTACGAGTTCCTTCCGAGGTGGTCGAACTACACGACCATCGTCTGCGGCAGAGAAATGTTCGCCTGCTGCTGAAGCGGGAGGACCTGATCCACCCCGAGCTGATCGGGAACAAGTGGCGGAAACTCAAGTACAACTTAACTCGCGCGACGGAGCAAGGCGAGTCAACGTTGTTGACCTTCGGTGGCGCGTACTCGAATCACATTAGAGCGACCGCGGCGGCCGGCTATCATCTTGGATTCAAGACCATAGGAATCATACGCGGAGAACAGCGTCTCCCGCTCAATGAATCTCTGACTCACGCTACCGCGCGAGGAATGACTCTGTTCTACTTAGATCGATCGGCCTACCGACGCAAGATGGATCCAGAAGTCATTGCCGTCCTGCACGAACATTTCGGCGACTTCTTCCTCATACCTGAAGGAGGGAGCAATACCGAGGCACTGGACGGATGCGCTGAGATCGCACGCGAGATCGACAGGGATTTTGATCTCATCTGCTGCCCTTGCGGCACCGGCGGAACGCTGGCGGGCGTCTCCGCAGGACTGCAAGACGGTCAGCGGGCTCTCGGTCTCTCCGCATTGAGGGACGGGAGATTTCTCGGCGACGAAGTATCGCGACTACAGCAGCAGAGGTACGGTCGCGTGTTCAACAACTGGTCGATCGAGTGCGAGTTTCACTTCGGTGGCTTCGCTCGCGAAATGCCGAACTCACGGCGTTCATCGATTCATTCGAGCGCAGACAAGGTCTCCGACTGGAGTGGATCTACGTCGCCAAGATGCTGTACGGCATATTCACGCTGATCGAGCGCGGGGTCATCATCGACGGAACCACCGTAGTAGCCCTGATCACAGGATAGACCACCACCGCGTCACAACCTGAGGTGATAGGAACGCTGAACCCGCTTCGACGTACTGTCGTCCTGCCAGGTTAACTCCCACAGGCCCGTATTGATTATGAAATCCTTACCGAACCCGACCCGCATACCGCTCATCCGCTGACCCGCAGCGTCACTCATGAGCTGGAGACCACCATGGTAGACGGCTCCCCTGTAATAGCCGTCAGGCGAAGTATTCTCTCGCCAGGTTCCGGTCGCCAGTGGCGAGGTGACCACCAACTCCACCCGGAGTTGCGAACCAGTGGAGTGCGGGACGCTTTGCCCCACCAGTCGATTTTTCTGCTCACGCAGAATCAGATAGTGCTCCCCGGTAAACTCGCCGGCGCGACCACTGCTGGCGTAGACGTAGCGACTATGCCAGATACCGGCAAGACCTCCACCGCCCAAAGCAACTGGCTGACTCTCAGCGGGCGCATCACCCAGCAGCGGCAACGTGGCCGCCAAGGAAAACGCCGAACTCAACTTCAACAGTAACCAGCGCCGATCCAGGTCGGTGTCGAGGTAGTCGACCCATGACCTCATCAAGCGGGCGACCTCGGCCACGTCGAGCGACTGCATCCGACCGGCCAGCTCGGCTGCAGCAGTAATCTGCGTCGTGGATGATTCAGCGTCAACAATCGCCGACAAACCGGCTAACGTATCGCGATCGCGAAACGCCGCATCAGCAGACCTGAAATCCGCACAGTCATCGACAAGATCAGCAACACGGCACTCGTATAGCTCAGCCAATCTGCCCAACACCTCCAAAGACGGTGCGTGCCCGGTCGGGCTTGGCCAGTTCTCCCAGTAGGAGAAGTTCTTGAAAGTCTTCGTGTCCGCTGGCCATCGATCCTGCGTTGACGAGGTCGCTGGTGGCGTGGGTCACCTCCAATGCAGACGGTACCGAGCATGCGGTAACTGACGAACAGATGACCGCTGGCCGGGCGGATGGATCCGGTATGTACGTCGCACAATGCGGGCTGCGGTTCGTCGCCGCGCCGATGGTGACGCCCGCGCTGCGACGCTGTACCGACTGCCTGCTGCTCACCCCCGCACCTCCCCACCACCGCGCGGGGCCCCCACGCGGTGGTCTGCTGGCCCGTTGGACGGGTCGGCTGCTTCGCCTCTTACGGACTCCGGTCGCCGTGTCGCCACATCCCCAAGGCGGCGGTCCCGCCTCGCTGGACGAGAGTCACAGCGCGGTGACGTCGTGACCAACCGGGCGGGCGCGGGTCCAGTGATAGCGGTCCGACAGCGCGCCGAAACAGTAGGCAACACCGGGGGAGCTGTGCATCTGGCAGTGCTACCCGATCGGTCGGCATCGGGGCTGATCAGCACTCTCTGCGGGGCGCTACTGGTCATGGAGCAGACCGAGGTGACCGACCTGGGTTCGGGTATGCCCTGCTCCATGTGTTTGATCCTCCGCGCAGCCACAGAGAAGCCAGTCACTCCGGTGAGCGAGCTGCCCCTGACGGGCCCGACACCGACCCACCGCCGGGCCAGCCCCGAGGGCTACGCGGCGCTGGGCTGGCCGGTCACCATGCGCGGCGACCAGGTACTGCTCACCCTCGATGGCGACGTGACCGCCCTGGTCCTGCCCGTGAGCCTTGCCGAGCAGGTAGTGCATGTCTTGATCGCACAGGCCCGGCCTGCGCCAGTGCTCACGCATCCGGACGCGCCGGAACACCGGATCCTGATCGCGGGCGAACCGTACGGGATACCGCTGCCCTGGCCCGACGGGGTCCGCGTAGCAACCGGATACCTGCCATTGCCGCCGACCGTGACCCCGCGAGGCACCGTCACGTGGGCACACCTTCCGGACGGGCACCCACTGAGCTTCTGCAGCGAGATCGACCTGCTCGGCGCGGTCCACACTGCGCTTCGTCCCGTCAGCAGGCCATGACCGTGGAAAGCTGGTACGTGGTCTACACGGACCGAACGCCAGGGGTCGTCGATCACTGCCAACGGTTGGCGTGAGCAGTGCGGATCGCCTCCACCCAACTCACGAGCCGGGCTTGGTGACCTCCGCGGCCAGATAGTTGCGCACCGTTCCCGACGACAGGTGAGGGCGTCGAGCGATCACAGCGACGGGTATGTCGTGTTCGACCACCCCCCAGCTCCGAGCATGTGAATTTCCAGTTGCAGAGTCTTATCTGAGCTGCGTCGCACAGGATGAGCCCAGCGCGCATCTACGCTGACTTCAACAGAATCAACGCTGCGCCAAATCTTGCCAGCAAGCCAAATTCGATGACTGCACGTGTTCGTATCTCGGCCGAGATCACGCGGGAGGTCGCGGAGCGAACCGGCCAGAACACGGCGGGCGATCACTGCGTTCGGGAGCCGCCGAGCTCGTCTCGCAGGGTGATCGCGTCAGTGGGGCAGATCTCCACGCACTCGCCACACGAGGTGCAGCGTGACCCGACGACTACTGGACGCTGCGGGGCGGGGCGCAGGGCGCGTTCCGGGCAGGTGCGCAGGCACGCCCCGCAGGCGGTGCACGCCGAGCTGATCGACAAGGGGTCCAGAGCGGCCACCGCGACGGTGACATGCTCACCACGTAGCTTGGGCACCACCAGCGAGCCCCCGCCTAGGTCCCGGGCGGCGAGCAGCGCGGCGGCCTCGGCGACGCTGCGGGTGCCGACATGGCCGCGGACCGCGTCGCTGGGGTGTGGAACGTCGACCAAGTCCAGCTCGGTCGCCGGGTAGCAGTGCAGCGGTGCACCGTGCGCCCGGACCACGGCGAGCAGCCCCGGCTCGTCGCGACGCCGGTCGACGGTGGCGAACGCGGTGATGGCCGATACGTCAGACACGGCGGATCGAAGCGCCGACCACACCGCCTGCGTGCGCACCCCGCGGGAGGACCCGAGGCCCACCACAAACCTCACTTGCGGCCCCACAGCAACAGCACCGGGTTGACTGCGGCCAACCGCACCGACCCGCCGGGCAGCTCCGCGAACCGCGACACCGCCAGCTGAACCCCGTCGACCTGGTGGCCCGCCTCCCGCAACGCCAAGCGGCAGGGCGCGAGACGATCCAGCGCGGCCAGCGCGACCACCACCCGGGGCGACACCTCAGCTGCGGCACGCACCACCGTGACTCCGCCACCACCGACGAACACCGCGTCGGGCTCGGGCAACCCCGCCAGCGCCGTCGGCGCCTCCCCTTCGATCACCCGGACGTCTACCCGGTGCGCGCCGGCGTTGGCCACCAACCGGGCGCACTGCGTGGGATCTCGCTCGACGGCGATCACGGCGGCCCCGAGCCGGGCACATTCCACCCCGACTGAGCCCGATCCGGCGCCCAAGTCCCACACCAACCGGCCCGGTCCGGGGGCTAACCGCGCCAAGGCCAGCGCCCGGACCTCCGACTTGGTGATCATCCCGTCGCGATGCGAGAACTCCGCCTCGTCCAGCGCCCAACCGACCGCGGGGGGCACCGGCTCACCACCGGCGATCCAGCCCCGGGCGGGTACAGCGTACGAGTCGGCCAAACACAGCACGACGTGCGGGTCGCGGACCGGGCCGCCCTCGAAACGCCGCACCCGCTCGTCGGATCCGCCGAGATCCTCGGCGACCCAGACGTTGCGATGCCAGCCGGCCAGCCCCGCGACGATCTCCCGAGCGCCCGCTCCCGGTGCGGTCAGTACGGCGACCGCGGGATGTGCCCGACAGACGTTGAGCGCCCCGCGCAGCGACCTGCCGTGCGCCGAGACCACCGCGACGTCGTCCCAGGACCGGCCCAGCAGCGCGAACGCCCGGGCTACACTGGACCGCCCCGGTAACACCACCGGTCGCAGGCCGCGCCTGCGCAGCGCCCGCACGATGCCAAAGAACCCGGGATCGCCGCTGGCCAGCACGACCGTGAGCGAGTCGTCCGGCACCTCGTCGAGTTCAGCGGGTCCGAGCACGACGGCACCGGCAGGCACCGGCACGGCGGCAAGCTGATGGGGCGCGCCGACCACGATCTGCGCATCGGCCAGCGCCTCCGCCGCGCCCGGTGGCAACGTCGCGCCGTCCAGTCCCACCACGGTGACGCTCATCGCACCCAGTCCGACTCGGTCGCGGCGACCACCTGAAGGCCAGTGAAGTCGACCATCGCCGTCCGCGCGGCCAGAGCCCGGCCGGTCTCGGCGCTGAACCGGCGCAGCGTGTCGGTCACCCGGTTGCAGACATCGTCACCACAAGCCCGCAACAGCCCACCGGTCTCCCAGATCTCATAGGCACGCCGGGCGGTCGGGGCGCCGCGAATCTCCGCGATGTCCTCCGGAGTGCCACCATGCGCGGCGGTGATCTCCGCCAACAGTCCGGTGTCCACTTTCGACCTAGTGTAGTGGGTCATCAGAACCCCGGCGGCCAGCTTGGTCAGCTTGCCGATCATGCCGACGAACACCACCTCGGTCAGGCCGTGCTGCACTGCGCGGCGCAACGCCGCCCCGGTGAAGTCACCGACCTCCACGAACGCCACCGGCGGCAGGTGTGGCAGCAGCCGCATCGCGCCGCGCTCGGTGCGCCCGCCAGTGGCCAACACCAGCGTCGATACGCGTTGGGCGGCCATCACCGCCACCGCCTGCTCGACCGAGGCCCGCCAGGAGGCCGTGGAGAACGGTCGGACGATCCCGGTAGTGCCCAGAATGGAGATCCCGCCCTCGATGCCCAGCCGGCGGTTGGTGGTCTTGCGGGCCATCCGCTCACCGTCGGGCACGCTGATCGTCACGTCGACACCCCGTCCACCGGACACCTCACGCACCGCGTCAGTGATCATCTGTCGGGGTACCGGGTTGATCGCAGGTTGCCCGACCGGCAATCCAAGCCCGGCCTGGGTCACCATCCCCACCCCCGCACCACCGTGCAGCACGACCTCGCCGTCACTACGCCAGGCGACGGTCACGGTGAGATGCGCGCCGTGTGTGACGTCCGGATCGTCGCCAGCATCCTTGACGACGACGGCGGTGGCGGTGCTGCTCTCACAACACAGCGAGTGGACGGTGAAGGTGTGCCGATCACCCGATGGAAACGGGATGTTCACCGTAGTCAAGAGGGTGCCGCTCAACGCCGCCACCGCAGCCTTGGCCGCCGCCGCTGAGCAGGCCCCGGTACTGAACCCGGTGCGCAGCGCGTGCGGGCGCATTGTCGCGGTACGCGGCAGGTCCGGCTCGCGCAGCGGCGGACCGCCCTTCACAGCCGCGCCAACCGGCGGCCACTCTGGTAGGCGATCAACATCGCACCCTGGGCAACGGTCAGCAGATCCGGGTCGCCCGGACCCACCCCGATCCCGACCAGCTCCACCGTGAAGACCCGCCCTTCGCGCAGCTGCCACGAAGCGTGCCACCGCCGCTGGATGCGCAACCGGGTGGGTGTGCACGTCGCGCGCGGTCGATGCGCGTCGCCAGGTAACCGATGGGGACCGCCGGGCACTACGGGGTCACGAAATTCTTGAGCCACGTCACGTTCGCGGGGTATGACCAGTTCTTCGAGGCATCCATCGCCTTCAGGTCGATTGGACCCGAGCAGCCGTCATAGGTGGTGAAACAGTGATCGGCGTCCCCGTCCGTGACCTCGCTGTCTCGCACGCGGCGCCAGCCACTCCCATTGGGTCTGAAGCACTCCCATTGGTCATCGCAGTTCAAGCCCGTCATCGCGTTCAGGTCGGTAGGTGTCTTCCCTGCCGTATCCTTCTCGCCGGCGATCACGCGAGTCTTGCTCTTCATCTCCGTGGTGACCGGCACGTCGTTTCCCGTTCCCCACACGTGGGTCGCGGCGATCCGAGAGTCGTAGTCGTGACCGGGCACAGCCATGGCACCACCCTGGCTGTGCCCGGACGTCACGATGCCCTTGGTGCAGTCGGCCTTCGCACGAGCGCACACCTTCGTCATGACGCTTTCGGGTCGCGAGCGCTTGTACGTGCAGTTGGCTTTGGCCTTCACGCGGTCCATCCGGTCGATCGGCTTGGTAATAACCTCGGTGTTGTAGTCAGCAACGATGGCTACGAAGCCTTGGCGCCCGAACTCCCTCGCCAGTTCCTGATACGCCGGTGCGGTGATCGACCCAAAAGTGCCCACAGTCACGATGGCGACCGGGTACCTCCCGGACGCGGCAGGCTCCCAGACAGCCGCGTTGAGCGATCTGGAACACGACGGGTTGTCCACCCAGCCTCCATCGTTGGACTGAACGCCGTTCCATGCCTGGTGGCTTATCGTCGTCTTGACCGGCTCGGCCGCGCTGGCCTTCGTCTCGGATGTCAATGTAGCGGCAACGACAAGCGTTGCCGTGAGAATGACCCGAATGCCGAGAGTGCGCATCTCATCGCTACCGATCAGTCGTGTCCGGAACGCCTGGCCAAGCAGGTCGACGACCAGGGCTTCCCGAAGTTGCACGACCGCCGGCCGACTAACAACCCTTGGGCTCAAATGGTCGTAGCGACAGGCAATTGTTATAGCAGATCTTGATCCTGCTACGATACCGCCTTTCCGGGGGCAACCTACTGGGGGGTGATTGGCGAGTGGGGCTGAAGCCGTTGTGCGCCCAGTTCCCGGGAGA
>DATEMN010000280.1:0-5585 GCA_035275565.1 Pseudonocardiaceae bacterium
CAGAAAACCATGATCAAAATTACAAAGCTGTAACCAGAGGACACGCCCGCCATCCGGTGAAAAATCCAGGCCGGTGAAAAATCTAGGTCGGATGGCCGCACTTGCGGTAACGGTGAACTTGGTCATCGCGAATATACAGCATCCGCCGGATGGGACTCATGTTGCCACAGCTGAGAGGACACCCTCGATGCGGTGCACAAAAACTATCTCGGGCTCTGATGGGCCTGGCGGTCGGCGGGTTGGTGACGCTGGCAGCGGTGGCTCCGGTGCCCGCAGGGGGCGGTCGTCTTAGACACCAACGAGGAGCGAAACCGGCTCTGCGGCCGGCGCGAGCAAACCGGCCGACGATGAAGAACAAATCATTCCCCTGCGCGAAGGACATCCCATGCGGATAACAAATTTGCTTCGGCGGCCCTCTGATCACCGGGCCGCAATTATTCCCGTCGTGTGTACTGTGCTGCTCGTGGTGGTGTTGGCCGTGGGGGCGGCGGTGCCTGCGGCAGCGGAGAGATCGACCCCCACGCCGACCTCGTCAGCCGCTGGCGGTTGGCGCCTTACCGGGGAAATGAACTCAGGTCACGGGTCCGCTGCCGGGTCTCCGATAGCCAAGCTCCGGGATGGCAAAGTCCTCGCAGCGACTGGCGCTGGGACCCCCGGTGTTTTTACGGCTGCGGCAGAGCTCTACGACCCAGCGACAGGGCGTTGGACACCGACGGGATCCGTGAACAATCCTCGGTGGGGATTCTCGAATGTGGTCGTTCTCGACAACGGCAAGGCATTAATCACTGGCGGTCACGATCAGAACGTCAACGACTACGCCTCCACAGAACTCTACGATCCAGCAACCGGACAATGGACATTTACCGGGAACCTCAATACAGCCCGTCGCCACACCGTTGTCATCGGACTCAATAATGGCAAGGTCCTCGCCGCCACCGGGGCGCTCGGCGCCCCTGACGGAAACCGCTTCTTGAATTCAGCCGAGCTTTATGACCCAGCCACTGGGAGTTGGAGCCCCACTGGTTCGGCTCCGGTGCGCCGCGAAAGCGCAGACGGTGTCCTTCTACGTGACGGGCGAGTGATGGTCGTCGGCGGCTACACCTGCTGTGACTCCTTCCCCCCGGAGACCGACCTGTACGACCCATCCACCGGTACATGGTCCCGGGCTGGTGACCGCCCCCACGGTGGAGGCGGGATGGCGCTTGTCAGCCTTCCCGACGGACGAGTCCTGAGTGTAGGTGGCGGCTACGGCAATAATGGCGGTCCGAACGAGTCGGCTGAGGCCGCCTTGTTCGACCCATCCACGGGTCAATGGACGGCTACGGCGTCTCCCCACTTCGCGAGGTCTGGTGCCAACGCGATCGTCCTCCCGGACGGCAAGGTCCTAATAGCGGGAGGCGGGCCAGCGGAGAGCGAATTATTTGACCCGGCAACGAACACGTGGTCGGTGGGCCCCGCCTTGAACGTGCCCCGAGGCAACGGTCACATGACCGTGCTGGATACCGGTGACGTGTTGATGGCCGCTGGCTACAACACCACCGGACCGATCACCGTGACCGAGCTCTACAACGACGCGCCCACGACCGATCGGTTCACCTACCCAATTGACTTGAGTCAGCGAACTGGCCTTATCGGCTACGATGTGCATCCTTCGTTAGGAGATCAGAGCAAGTGCTTCGGCGGGAAGAATTTCAAAGATCTTTGGCACGCTGGTGAAGACTGGTTCGCATCGCCCGAAACACCCGTACAGGCGGTTGGCGCTGGCACTGTGGTCTACGTGAGCCCCCCTGGTTATGACTACCCAGGTGCCGTCGTCGTTGTCGAACACGCCATTACTGTCGGCGGCTCAATCTGGTCGATGTACGGACATCTTAATGCAAGCAAGGTGATGGTCGGAGTTGGCTCGGTAGTTAATCAGGGCGACACAATCGCAAATGGACTGCTACCACAGAAGTACAAGGGCGCCGACAACACTCACCTGCATTGGGAAATGCGCTACTTCTACGATGGCTCGGCGATCAATCAGGCACCGAAGTACAAATCTAGCTGCTCCGGTGTTCCTGGCCCCGGGTATACATTCCCCGACCATCCTGACAGCTTTGTTGCAAACAATGGAGCAGGCCCGACCTACTCTTGGACTGCACCCACCGCCTTCGTTGAGACACATTGATTCGTCCCCTCTCACGGAGGTCTTGCCCGTGCCGGGGCGCCGGCTGGCGGTTGAGCCCGACCAGTCGGCGCCCGCTCCACGTCACCATGTACCGCGCCCCAGGCCGGGCGGCCCAACAACCGCACAGAACCCGGCCCGACTCTTGTCCGCTCCTCCAGGCGGAAACGTCACGCTATCCCATCGACCTCGCAGAGCCCGACCACACCACGTCAAGGAAGGCACCTGCCATGTGTCCGGACTCTACCTCGCGAGGGTTCTCCTGCCGCCGACCCCGACCCGTGATCTGACCACCTGAAGAGCTACGACCCATAAGCAGCGTACCCACCCCTATACTGTGCCCCCCGGGCAGACCGGAAACCTCGCCGTGCTGCTCGACGCGCTGGATTGCGTGGTGATCTCCGATGTGAGCGTGCCGCCCTGGCATGATTGGCGGCTTCGAGGCGTGCACCGTGGCGGTGATTACCCGTGCCCGGCGGACCCCCGGGAGGGCGAGCAGTAGCCTGACGCTCGCACCCCTCACCAGAGTGTTCCGCCCCGGGGCGACGGCCCCGGGGCATCGGTGGGTCTTATTTCTGTGAATGAAGTGGTGCTCTGAGGACGCACAGGCGATCGGTGCCCGCACTCGGATAATCCGCCGTCGTCACGGGCTGAGCCTCGACGTGGCGGCTGGACTCGACCGCCTTGGAATTACACCGGGGAGGAGGAGCCCTTACTGGAACCGAGTGGCAGACAGCCGCCATAGGTTGATCAAGAACTATGGCGGTGGCGAGGTATCCTCGTTCCTCTACTCATCTTTTCTAGCACATCTTGGAGACGTTCCAGCAGGTCAGGGCGGTTCGAATAAGCGCGCGCCAGGTGCACCCCATTTGAACAGCACTGATGTTCTGAGGATACTCAGACGAAGCCCTTCGGGGAAGGGTTGGGGAATGAGCGTGCGCTAGCCTGGCCTCATGGCAGGCACCGTCCCCGTGGGCACATCGAGACCCGACCCAACGGCACGTTCCGGACCATCATGTACGCCGGCGTTGACCCGCTGACAGGCAAGGAGCGCTACCTGCGCAAGTCCGCGAAGACGCACGCACAGGCCGAGATCGAGCTGACGAAACTCCAGTCCCAAGCCGACGAGCAGCGGTACCCACGCAGTGCGATCACCATCGGCCAGGTGGTCGAGAAGTGGCTCGAAGTGACCGAGCTGGAGGACACCACCCGCCAGCGCTACAAGGGCCTGATCCGCCTATACATCGGTCCAACGTTCGGTTCGATGCCCGCGGCCAAGCTCGACGCCGAGCTGCTGGAAGGCTTCTACGCCCGACTACGGCGCTGCAACAAGCTCTGCAGCGAGCGGGCAAAAGACCACGACTGCCGGCCACTGTCCGCATCCACCGTGCGACAGATCCATTTCATTATTCGTGCCGCACTCGACTGTGCCGTGCGCCGGCGCTACCTCAGCAACAATGAAGCCGCGCTCGCCACGCCACCATCGTTCGAGCGGCCCGACCCCGACCCCCCATCCGCTACCGAGGTTGCCGCACTCCTCAACGACACCTGGCAAGACCCGGCCTGGGCCACGTTCCTCTGGCTGACGATGGTGTCCGGCTGCCGCCGTGGCGAGATGTGCGCACTGCGCTGGACCGACCTCGACCTCACCCGCGGCATCATGACCGTGGAACGCAGCTACACGCAGACCACCGACGGCAACCGCGAGAAGTCGACCAAGACCCGGCAGAAACGCCGTATCGCGCTCGACGCGCACACCGTTGATCTGCTCACCGCCTACCGCACGCAGTCGGAGTCCGAGTGCGCAGCACTCGAGATCGAACTCCCCCGAGACGCCTTCGTGTTCTCTAGCAGTCCCGACGGCTCCATTACCCTGCTCCCCAGCACCGTCACCCAAAAGTACCGGCGCCTCGCAACCCGTCTCGGTCTGCGCAGCACCCGCATTCACTCCCTGCGCCACTACTCAGCGACCGAGCTGCTCACAGCTGGCGTTGACCTACGCACCGTCGCCGGTCGCCTCGGCCACGGCTCCGGTGGAGCAACCACTCTCCGGCTCTATGCCGCATGGGTCGATGAGGCCGATCGTCGAGCCGCCGACGTCATCGCCGACATCATGCCCCAACCAGACCCCAAGCACCGCACACCACGTAATCCCTACGAGATGCTCGCTGCCGAACTCCGCGTCGCGATCGAACGCGGCGAATTGGCCCCTGGCTCACCGCTGCCCACGTCCACCGAATTGGCCGCGCAACACAACGTCTCCGCTGGCACCGTCAACCGCACCATCGCTCTTCTTAAGGAGTCTGGACTAGTTGCCGCCAGCCGTGGCCGACGAGCGACAGTTGTTACAGTTCATTGAAGCCGTGGCCCCGCAGCGCCAGAACGCTTCCGACGCTGGCCGGCCGTTCGCCGCTGTTCAGCATGCGCGCGCCTGTCTATGGTGGCACCCTTGTACCGCGACAACAGAGTTTCGGTAATAGAATCGGGGAGAATGTCCACAATGGAACGTCCACAGGTGACAGCCGGCGCACGGTGCATGGACCGTACCCAAAGACGCCTGATCGTAGACTACCGATGATGCCAGCGGAGGGAATCGCGTAAAGACACGCCGATACTTCTCTCAGGAATATAAGGAACAGTCATTAGCCTCGACCTAGACCCGCCCACTCAAACGGTAGGAATTCGTGCTAGCCCGCCGGCTTGGGCGGTTCACACACTGGTCGGAGGCGCAGTCACTCCGACCAGGGACACTCGGCGGGAGCTATGCTCGTGCCCGGTCGGCGGACGTGTAGCTGGCCCGGGAGATCTGGTGGCGCAATACGACGTTCTCGTGCCGTAAGACCAGCAGTGCATCCTTGCCCAGGTCTCGCCGCACCAGCACGGCTACCAGACCGAGCAGACAACGCATCAACTGATACAAGATCGACAACAACAACATCCGACGATGATCCATGACCGGTGGCACACGAGGAACGCAGGTCAGGGACGCTGTATCGAGTTTTCGAGCCACACAGGCTATGGGCAGGCAGGGACGGCCCTCGGCGGAGTTGTCGAACTTAAGACCTCCTCCGGCGGTGACGAGAGCGGTCAGCGTTCAGCTGCTGCTCGCGGTCTCCGCGGCGACGGGCAGCTCGACGCAATCCGACTCGCAGCCACCGCCGGTCGTGGTTGTCTGGGATCGTGCCGGCCGGTGCAGCACCGCCCGGATGGGGGTGACGGCGAGCTCGTCACCCCGCATCGACCCCACGCCGTCCACGATCAATGAGTAGTCGCTCGGATCCGCGGGTGGCCACACCAACGTGACCGACGGGTGAGCTGCGAGGTTGACTTGCGTCCTCCGTCCCAGGTCGGTAATGAGAAGCGTGTCGTTCGCCAGCGTGGCGGTCACAGCCACAACATGCGCCCGCGCATCGTCCCC
>DATEMN010000281.1:0-6530 GCA_035275565.1 Pseudonocardiaceae bacterium
CCCCGCTCCACTCCGGCTATCACAGCGGTGGCGGTGAACTCCTTGAGGTGGTCGGGCCCGTCTTCGACAACGCGGTACTCGGGCACCCCCATCTCGTTACTGGCAGTGAGTTCTTGAAGACTGGTCTTCCAGTCCAGGCCAGCGCCCAGCAGTGGAACCGTGATCAGCAGCTGATCGAACAGCCGGTGCACCACGCGGCGAGCAGCCTCCATCCCGTGCTGTAAGTACACCGCACCGATCAGCGCCTCCACGGTGTCGGCCAGGATGCTGGACTTATGCCGGCCTCCGGTGAGTTCCTCCCCCCGACCCAGCAGGATGTACTCACCCAGACCACGCGCTCCCAGCCCGCGGGCCACGCCAGCCAGCGCGTGCATGTTCACCACACTGGCACGCAACTTGGCGAGCTGTCCCTCAGGCAGGTCGGGATGAGTGCGAAACAGGTGGTCGGTGACGACCACGCCGAGAACGGCGTCACCGAGGAACTCCAGCCGCTCATTGGGTTCGAGGCCGCCGCTCTCGTAGGCATAGGAGCGGTGGGTGAGCGCCAGCGTGAGAAGCTTGGCATCCAGTTCGACGCCAAGCGCGGTGAGCAACGGGGCCCGATTCGGTCGGTGACCCCGTGACGGTCGGTCCCCCACGGGTTACATCGTGTCGTCGACGTCAGGCCGGCCGCGCGACCTGACGGCCGTCGTACTTCCCGCAATGCGGACAGACCACATGGGGGGGTTTCGGCTGCCGGCAAGCCCGGTTCGAACACGCCGCGAGAGTGGGCGCGGTGGCCTTCCACTGTGCCCGCCGCGAGCGGGTGTTCGACCGCGACATCCTGCGCTTCGGGACGGCCACGTTACAGGTTCTCCTCTTCGCTACCGCTGTTTCAGATACTGCTGTGCCGCTGCTTCAGCACGGCCCAGCGGGGATCTATCGTCTCATGCCGATGATCCGTACCGAGTTCGGCCCGCTTTCCGCCGCACTCCGGACACAGACCGGGGCAGTCGGCGCAGCATAACGGCGCCTGCGGCAGCGCCAACAGCACCGCGTCGCGGACCACTGGCTCGAGGTCGACCAAGTCGTCGATGACCCGGCTGACCTCGTCAGGATCGGTACTCTCAGCGGTCGCTGTGTCCGGATAGGCGAACAGCTCGGTCAGATCGACCTCCAGCCGGTCCAGCACCGGATCCAGACACCGGGCGCACTGCCCAGCGAGCGGCGCGGACACCGTGCCTGACACCAACACCCCCTCCACGACCGACTCCAGCCGCACGTCCAGTGCCAGATCGTCACCCTTCGGAATCCCGATCACGTCCAGCCCCAGCCCGGCCGATACCGGGACGTCCCGGTGGTAGGAACGCATCGCCCCGGGATGCCTGCCCAGCTTTCGGGTGTCGATCACCCAAGGTGCGGACGGGTCGGGGCGACGGCTGGCGGCGTTTCGTGGCATGAGGGTTTCAGGGTAGGTGACGGTACCCGGACACCGCAGACAGGACCGGCTCAGGCGCGGTATTCCCCCGCCCCCGCCGGCACTGGCGCGCCGCGATGGCCGCGACCACGACCGAGAGTGCGCAAGGTGCGATTGAGCTGGTCTTCGAACTCGGCGAGGGTGGCTTCGACGTAGGCGTCGCATTCCGAGCGTAGCCGATGGACCTCGGCGCTCACCTCGCTGTGAATCCGGGCAGCCTCGACTCGGGCGGTCTGCACCACCTGGGTCTGCTCGACCAGGCGGGCCTGTTCGGTACGTCCGTCGGCGATAGCCCGCTCGTAGGCCGCCCTACCAGCCGCGGTCATCCGCTCGGCTTCGGCCTCAGCGCGCCCAGTGAGTTCCTGGTACTCCTGGCGCCCGGTGGCCGTAAGGCGCTCGACCTCGGCCTGCGCATCGGCAACCATTGACTCGGCGCGCGCGCGAGCCTCGGCGACCAGACGCTCAGCCTCGTCCCGGGCGCCGGTCACCATCCGCTCCGCTTCGGTGCGGGCTTCCTCACGCTCGCGCTGCGCCTCCCGCTGCGCGGTGTTCACTAGCTCGTCTCGATGGTCCAGCACGTCCTGAGCATCGTCGAACTCCGCAGGAATCGCGTCGCGGACGTCGTCGAGCAGTTCGAGAACATCCCCCCGGGGCACCACGCAGCTCGAGGTCATCGGCACCCCGCGCGCCTCCTCGACAATGGTCACCAGCTCATCGAGCGCCTCGAAGACCCGGTACACCGGCCCTCCCACAGTGTCGTCAGCCACAGTGGCCAGTGTGCCCGCTCGGGCAGCTCAGACTCGGGAGCGCGCGTCGCGCGGCGTGTCACACCGACTCAGGGTGGCTGGGCGAGCCGGTTGATCAGGCGTTGGTGCACCGTGGCCGGCAGCAGGTGACCGACGTCACCGCCGTAGGTGGCGACCTCCTTGACCAGCGAACTAGAGAGAAAGCTGTAAGTCGGGTTGCTCGGCATGAACATCGTGTCCACTCCGGACAGCTGATAGTTCAGTTGAGCCATCTGCAGCTCGTAGTCGAAATCGCTGACCGCGCGCAGACCCTTGACGATCGCCGCGATCCCGTTGGCCCGGCAGTAATCCACGAGCAACCCGTGCCAGGAGTCGACCCGGACGTTGGGCAGATCTTCGGTGATCTCCTTCAGCATCGCCATCCGATCGGAGACCTCGAACAGGCAACTCTTGGTCTTGTTGATCAGGACGGCGACCACGACTTCGTCGAACTGGGTCGCGGCCCGCGCGATGATGTCGAGGTGACCGTTGGTCGCGGGGTCATAAGATCCGGGACACACCGCGCGCCTCATGGCGCGCCCCCGTAGTACACCGCGGTATCGCCATACCGCCGATGCATGAGCGCCACCACATCATCGGGCCAGGTCGGCGGCAGCGCCTTGGTCGGGCGTTCGACCACGAGCAGCGCCGAGCAGGCCAGCCAGCCGCCGTTCACCAAGTCGCTCAGCATCCCGGTCAGCGCAGCCTCGTCCAGCGCGTAGGGCGGGTCGGCGAACACCACGTCGTAGGGTTCGCCGGGGTCGCCGTGCAGCACTGCCTGCACTGCACCAGTCGTGACCTGTGCCCCAGCCAGGCTGAGTGCCTCGACATTGCGGCGTAACACGACGGCCGCACGGCGGTCGAACTCGACGAACCGGGCGTGCGCCGCGCCGCGGGACAACGCCTCCAACCCCAGCGCGCCGGATCCGGCGTAGAGATCGAGCACTCGGGCACCGTCGAGATCCCGTCTGGCCTGCAGTGCGCTGAACACCGCCTCCCGGACCCGATCCGATGTCGGCCGGGTGCCGTGCGGCGGCACAGCCAGCCGCCGCCCACCGGCCACCCCCGCCACGATCCGCGTCACATCACACATGATGACGCTATGCGGCATGTGAGTGGCGATGCGGAGCCTTCGCTGCAGGTTGGTAGTCGAAAAGAGCAGTTGCGAGGGGGGTTGGTGGTACTTGGAGGGCGACCAATTAGCGAAGTTCGAGGATCAGGTCGCCGCCTTCCACCTGCTGGACGGTTTTGATCGCTAGGCGAGTCACGGTGCCGGCTTTGGGTGCGGTGATAGCGGCTTCCATCTTCATCGCCTCGATGGTGGCCACCGGCTGCCCGGCCGACACGGTGTCGCCTTCGGGCACCAGCAGGGTGACCACACCTGCGAAGGGCGCCGGGACATGATGGCCGTTGGATCTGTCGGCTTTCTCTGCCACCGGGACCTTCGAGGCGATGGAGCGATCCCGTATCTGCAGCGGCCGCAGCTGCCCGTTGAGCGTGCACATCACGGTGCGCATGCCGCGTTCGTCGGCGTCACCGATCGCCTGGAGCTTGATCAGCAGTCGGACTCCCGGATCGAGGTCCACGGCGTGCTCCTGGCCAGGGCGCAGCCCGTAGAAGAACTCCTTGCTGGGCAGCACCGAGGTATCCCCGTACGACTCGCGATGCTCCTCGAATTCTGCCGTGGGGCCGGCGAACAGCAGCCGGTTGAGAGTCCGGGTCCGATCGGCTCGAAGACCCTTTCGGTCCTCAGCGGCCAGCTCCGCGATCCCCTTGGGGCCGCTGCGCCCCTTCAGAGCCTTGCCGCGCAAGGGTTCCGGCCACCCGCCAGGAGGTTCACCCAGTTCACCGTGCAGAAATCCGATCACCGAGTCGGGGATGTCGAAGCGAGCAGGATCAGCCTCGAAGTCCTTCGGCTCAACGCCGGCACCGACCAGGTGCAATGCCAGGTCCCCGACGACTTTGGAGGAGGGGGTCACTTTCACCAGCCTGCCGAGCATCCGGTCGGCCGCCGCGTAAGCCTCCTCGATCTGCTCGAACTTGCCCGCCAGACCCAGCGCGACGGCCTGCTGGCGCAGGTTGGACAGCTGACCACCCGGGATCTCATGGTGGTAGACCCGTCCGGTGGGCGAGACCAGGCCGGACTCGAAGGGCGCATAGATCTTGCGCACCAGCTCCCAGTAAGGCTCCAGGTCGCAGACCGCCTGCAGGTCCAACCTGGTACTGCGCTCGGTGTGGTCGGTGGCCGCGACCAGCGCGGACAGTGCCGGTTGGGAGGTGGTGCCGGCCATCGACGCTGTCGCGGCGTCGACCGCATCCACCCCGGCGTCGATCGCAGCGATCAGGGTGGCGAGCTGCCCACCGGGAGTGTCATGGGTGTGCAGGTGCACCGGGAGATCGAACCGGCTGCGCAACGCTGCCACCAGGGTCCGGGCCGCGGGCGGTCGCAACAGACCGGCCATGTCCTTGATGGCCAGCACATGCGCACCAGCCGCGACGATCTGCTCGGCCAGTCGCAGGTAATAGTCCAGCGTGTACAGCCGCTCCGCGGGATCGGACAGGTCGGCGGTGTAGCACAGCGCCACCTCGGCAACGGCCCGACCAGTCTCGCGCACCGCGTCGATGGCCGGGCGCATCTGGGAGACGTCGTTGAGCGCGTCGAAGATCCGGAAGATGTCCAGGCCGGTCTCGACGGCCTGCTCGATGAACGCGGTAGTCACCTCGGTCGGGTAGGGCGTGTAGCCGACGGTGTTGCGTCCACGCAGCAGCATCTGCAGGCACAGGTTGGGCACCGCCGCGCGCAACGCGGCCAACCGCTCCCACGGGTCCTCGGCGAGGAAGCGCAGCGCCACGTCGTAGGTCGCGCCACCCCAGCACTCCAGCGACAGCAGTTGCGGGGTCATCCGGGCGACATGAGGCGCCACCGCAACGAGATCCTTGCTGCGCACCCGGGTCGCGAGCAACGACTGATGAGCGTCACGGAAGGTGGTTTCGGTGACGCCGACAGCGTCGCGGGTCCGCAACCAGTGCGCGAACCTTTCCGGGCCTACCTCGAGGAGCAGCTGCCGGGACCCAGCGGGTGGCGGCGAATCCAGGTCGATTGGTGGCAGTTTACTCACTGGGTCCGCCAGCATCGGGGGTTCGCCGTACGGCCGGTTCACCGTCACGTCCCCGAGATAGGTCAGCAACCGGGTGCCACGATCCGCGGACTGTCGAGCGGTGAGCAGGTGCGGCCGCTGCTCGATGAACGAGGTGGTGACCTGGCCCGCCCGGAAGTCCGGCTCTTCGAGCAGGGCGAGCAGAAACGGGATGTTGGTGTGCACCCCACGAATCCGGAACTCGGCGATCGCCCGGCGCGCCCGGAGCACGGCGGATCCGAAGTCCCGTCCCCGGCAGGTCACCTTGACCAACATGGAATCGAAATACGCACTGATCTGTGCACCCGGGTAGACGGTGCCGCCGTCCAGCCGAACCCCGGCACCACTGGCGGAACGGTAGGCGGTGACCGTCCCGATGTCCGGGCGGAAGTCGTTGGCCGGGTCCTCGGTGGTGATCCGGCATTGCAGCGCGGCGCCGTGCGGCACGATCACGTCCTGGGATAATCCCAGGTCAGCCAGGGTCTCCCCGGCTGCGATCCGCAGTTGGGACGTGACCAGGTCGATATCGGTGATCTCCTCGGTCACCGTGTGCTCGACCTGGATGCGCGGGTTCATCTCGATGAACACGTGGTTGCCCGCGCGATCCACGAGGAACTCCACGGTGCCCGCATTGACGTAGCCGATCTGCCGGGCGAAGGTCACCGCATCGGCACAGATCCGCTCCCGCAGAGCGGGGTCCAGGTCCGGTGCGGGAGCGATCTCCACGACCTTCTGGTGACGTCGCTGCACCGAGCAGTCCCGCTCATAGAGGTGGATCACCTCACCGGTCGAGTCAGCGAGGATCTGCACCTCAATGTGCCGAGGGTCGATGACGGCCTGCTCCAGGAACACGGTCGGATCGCCGAAGCTCGACTCAGCCTCCCGGGAGGCGGCCTCCAGCGCCTCGCGCAGCCCGCGGGGCGCGGCGACCCTGCGCATGCCACGCCCACCACCGCCAGCGACGGCCTTGACGAAGAGCGGGAACCCGATCTCGGCGGCGGCGGCCATCAGCGTCTCGATGTCGGCGGACGGGGCACAGGACCGCAACACCGGCACTCCGGCGTCGCGCGCCGCGGCCAGCGCCCGTGACTTGTGGCCCGCCAGCGCCAGCACCGCAGGCGGCGGCCCAATGAAAGTGATGCCGGCCTGCTG
>DATEMN010000282.1:0-7403 GCA_035275565.1 Pseudonocardiaceae bacterium
ACATGCAGGGGCTGCTCGCCGTCGCCGCACTGAGGGGGTCCAAGCTGCTGCTGATGCGAGTGGACCCGAATGGGGCAGTGACCGAGGTTGGGCAGCTCCCACAGCTCGACGGCAACTACGGCCGGCTACGCGCGGTGCGCCCGGGGTCTGACGGCGCGCTGTACGTCACGACCAGCAACGGCAACGACGACACAGTGCTCAGGATCGCACCAGCCGGCACCTGACAGTGCGCATCGTCAGGTCTTGTTGTGTAGACACCACCCGCGTGGCGTCTGACACGACTCGGCAGCGTCGCCCGCCGTACTCTCCACCGAGGTGCCCGGCTCGATCCGGCCTGGACGCTGCCGGTCCCGCAGCCTGATCATCCGTCCCACGAATAGCCCTAGCGGGATGGCCAACAGGATCCAGACGAGGATCCCGAGTCCGATCACTGCGATCGTGCTCATCGGAGCTCCAGGGTCGGTGGCTGGAAGCCGACGATAGCCCCATCTTGGCGGCCGCGCAGGATCACCCCGGCAAGCACATCCGCGCCCGGTCCATCCGCCGTTCCAATGGGCGGCGGCGCGGCGAACGCTAACGGCGACCGGTTCCCGCTCGTACTGCTGATCACCAAGACCACGTTTCGCGTCCACCGTAACGTTACCGATGCCGTGGCCGATTTCTCCGGCAGAGCCTTCGGGGGAGTTACGCGCCGAACGGAGCGTGGCGTCACATACGGTAACCCCCCTTGTGGGCGAGCGAATGTAGGCAATCGGCCATGGGCTTCGGGCGTGATGGCAGAAACATAAATGTCGCGGTCGGCGGGTCGACCGAAAATGTGAGTCACCCCCCCGGGTCGGATGCGCTACAGAGCGCTCCACTGCCGGTCGACGATGCCGATCTCAGAGCCAGCAGGCTATTATGCAAGGCGATCGCACGGCCACTCTGGGAGATCAGATACGCACAATCGGTGGCCGTCGCGGACCTGACGGCGATGGCTGTGTCACTCGAGCTACACCGGTGGTGGGGCCAAACGGCCGGGATCGATGGCCTACCCTTCACGCTCGCTCTGGGGCTCATGGCAATGACTGGCGTCGCGCTCGGTTTCATCCGGGCCTGGGATCCGTCGGTGCTGGGGCAAGGCTCCGAGGAATTCAGCCGGCTGCTGCGTGCTCTGGTCACAGTTGCTGTGGTGATCGGAATGGTCGGCCTCGCGTTGAGGCTTCCTGCGGTGCGGCCATACGTATTCGGTGTCATCCCAGTGGCGTTACTCTTCGCCGCAGTCGGTCGCCTAGCACTGCGCACGGTGTTGCACCGACGTCGCCGCAACGGTGCCTGCATGCACGAGGTCCTCGCGGTCGGCACCGAGGACGCGGTGGCCAA
Source organism: Pseudonocardiaceae bacterium (assembly GCA_035275565.1). Lineage (GTDB taxonomy): Bacteria > Actinomycetota > Actinomycetes > Mycobacteriales > Pseudonocardiaceae. Next base: position 1,363 of record DATEMN010000282.1, read on the forward strand.
GCTCATCGCATACACCCGGCGGGCGACCGACAACGGGTGGACGGTAACCGCCGCCTGCACCCCCACCGGCACCGGCACCGGCGGCGGCCACCGCGTCCTCGACGTGCCTGTCGTCGGTGACCTGGACTCGGTTGCGGATGTCGCGGGAAGCGGCCGGTACCGCGTGGTCTCGGTCGCCCATACACCGGGTTGGACCTCGCGGCGGTTGCACCATCTGGCCTGGGACCTAGAGGCCACGGGCGCCGAACTGGTGGTGGATCCCGGCCTGATGGAGATCGCCGGTCCGCGACTGCACGTCGCCGCGGTGGACGGCCTACCGCTGCTGCGGCTTACCAAGCCCGCGTTCACCGGGGTACCACGGCTGGTCAAAGAGGTGGGTGACCGGCTGGCGGCCGGCCTGCTGGTGCTGCTGATCGCGCCAGTGCTGATCGCTCTGGGGATCGCGGTGTGCAGCGACGGCGGGCCGGTCTTCTACCGCCAGTTCCGAGTCGGCAAGCACGGCAAGCTCTTTCCGATGATCAAGTTCCGATCCATGGTGGTGAACGCCGATCAGCACCAGGCCAAACTCGCGGATAACCACCAGGGATCCGGTCCGCTGTTCAAGCTACGCCAGGATCCGCGGGTGACCCGAGTCGGCGCATTGCTGCGCAAGCATTCGCTCGATGAGTTGCCCCAACTCTTCAACGTGCTGGCCGGGTCAATGTCGCTCGTGGGCCCGCGGCCGCCGCTGCCCGAAGAGGTCGCCAGTTACTGCCGCGATGCGCAGCGGAAATTTCTCGTCAAGCCGGGGATGACCGGGCTGTGGCAGATCAGCGGTCGCAGCGACCTGTCCTGGGAAGAATCGGTCCGACTCGATCTGCGCTACGTGGAGAACTGGTCCCTGGCGCTGGACATCTTGATCATCTGGAAAACGATCGGTGCGGTGCTGGGAGGTAAAGGTGCCTACTGAACCACGCACGCAGCAGTCCTGCGTCTCGCCGTTGTCCTGCCGGCTCTGCGGGTCGGCCCGGTTGCAGACCTTCGTGGACCTGGGAGCCACTGCGCCCTGCGAGCAGTTCCTCACCGCCGAACAACTCGACGACCCCGAGCCCACCTACCCGCTGCACGTCAGGGTGTGTGCGGACTGCCTACTCGCGCAGCTGCCCGCACTCATCACCCCCGAAGACACCTTCACCGAGTACGCCTACTTCTCCTCCTTCTCCGACTCCTGGGTGGCCCACGCCGAGCGTTTCGTGGCCGACGCCACGCAGCGCATCGGGTTGCGCCCGGACCAGTTCGTCGTCGAGGTCGCCAGCAACGACGGCTACCTGCTCCAGCACGTGGTGGCCAGAGGCATCCGCTGCCTGGGTATCGAGCCCTCGGTGAACGTCGGCGACGCCGCCCGCACCAAGGGCGTACCGACACTGACCGCGTTCCTCTCCCCGACCACGGGGCGGGCCGTGCGGACCGAGCACGGCCCCGCCGACCTGGTCGTGGCGAACAACGTCTACGCACATATCCCCGACGTCATCGGGTTCACCAGGGGCCTGCGGGAGCTGGTCGCCGACGACGGCTGGGTCTCCCTCGAGGTGCAGCACCTACTTACGCTGGTCCGCAACACCCAGTTCGACACCATTTACCACGAGCACTACCAGTACTACACGGTCGGCACCGCAGCGCGAGCGCTCGCCGCGGGGGGCCTGCGCCTGGTCGACGTGGAGCTGCTGGGAACCCACGGCGGGTCGATCCGGCTGTGGGCCAAACCCGCCGAGATTGCTGGAAAGCCCACCCCCGCGGTCGCCGCGTTGCTCGTCGAAGAACACGCTGCCGGTCTGTCCACCTTGGACGGGCACAGCGGTTTCGCCAGCGCTGTCGACCGGGTGCGCGCTGAGCTGCTGCGCTTCCTCCTCGACGCCGCCGCCGCCGGGCAGACGGTCGTCGGCTACGGCGCCCCCGGCAAGGGCAACACGCTACTCAACTACTGCGGCATCCGCACCGACCTGCTGCGCTACACCGTCGACCGCAACCCCTACAAGCACGGCCGGTTCACACCCGGCACTCGTATCCCGATCCACCCACCGGAACGGATCGCAGCCGACCGTCCGGACTACGTACTGGTACTGCCCTGGAACCTACGGGCCGAGCTCACCGAGCAGCTGTCGTACATCGCCAACTGGGGCGGCCGGCTTGTCTATCCCATCCCAACCCTGGAGGTGGTCTCGCCATGAAGGTCGTGTTGTTCTGCGGTGGGTACGGAATGCGGATGCGTGACGGCGTATCCGACATGCCCAAGCCGATGGCCAAGGTCGGGCCGCGGCCACTGTTGTGGCATGTGATGCGCTACTACGCGCACTTCGGGCACACCGACTTCGTGCTCTGCCTCGGATACGGGGCACACCACATCAAGGACTTCTTCCTCGACTACTCGGAGACAGCGTCGAACGACTTCGTGCTGCGCGGCGGCGACGTGGAGATGCTGTCCTCGGATATCAGCGACTGGACGATCACCTTTGTGCACACCGGTCTGGACTCGCCGATCGGGGAGCGGCTGCGTCGGGCGCGTGAGCACGTGGCGGGCGAGGAAATCTTCCTCGCCAACTACGCCGACGTGCTCACCGACGCGCCGCTCAACGACGTGATCGACCGGTTCGCGCAGTCGGACGCCGCGGCCTCCTTGCTGGCGGTGCCGCCGCAGTCGGCGTTCCACTGCGTCCAGCTCGGTGAGCAGTCCAGGGTCGACGAGATCATCGGGGTGAACACCATGCCACTGTGGGAGAACGGCGGCTACTTCGCGCTGCGCCAGGAGGTCTTCGACCATCTGCCGGAGAACGGTGACTTGGTCGGCGACGCCTGCACCGAGCTGGCCAAGCGCGGCCGAATGCTCGCCTACCCGTACCGCGGCTTTTGGCACCCCGCCGACACCATCAAGGAACGCGCGGCGCTGGAGGCAAACTACGACGCAGGCCATCGCCCCTGGATGCTGTGGGAGCAGCGGCCCGACCGCAGCCCCCAACACACCCTGGTCGCCGAAGGCCTGGCACGATGATGCAGCGTCTGGTTCCCGAGCGGCTGGACCACCTGCTGCTGCTCGGGGCGCACTGCGACGACATCGCCATCGGCGCTGGCGGTACGGCGCTCACCCTGTGCCGTGCCAATCCGGGGTTGCGGGTCACCGCCTTGGTGCTGGCTGGGGCTGGGACCGCCCGCGAGACCGAGGAGCGGATGGCGCTCGCCGCGTTCTGCCCCAAGGCCGATATCGAGATCACCGTGCTGGACCTTCCCGACGGCCGCATCCCGGCGCACTGGGAGCGGGCGAAGGCGGCGATCGAGGAGCTCCGCGGTCGCTGCGACCCCGATCTGCTATTCGCACCCGCTCCGCACGACGCCCACCAGGACCACCGGGAGCTCGCCCGTCTCGTTCCCACTGCCTTCCGCGACCACCTGGTGTTCGGTTACGAGGTCCCCAAGTGGGACGGCGACCTTGCCCAGCCCCAGGCATACCTGCCGTTGCCTGAGGCCGTGGTGGCCGAGAAGTGGGCACTGCTGCACCAGCACTACGGCTCGCAGCGAGCTCGCAGCTGGTTCGATGCCGAGACCTTCACCGGGCTCGCCCGGCTGCGTGGGGTGCAGTGCCATGCCCGATATGCCGAGGCCTTCCACCTGTCCAAGATCGTGCTCGGCACCGGCAACGGGGAGAGGAACTGATCTGATGCGCGTACTTGTGACCGGACACCAGGGCTACCTGGGCACGATCATGGCGCCGGTACTGACCGCAGCCGGCCACGAGGTGATCGGCTTGGACTCCGGCCTGTTCGCCGACTGCGTCCTCGGCCCGCCTCCCGATGACCCGTTGGGCCTCGCGGTGGACCTACGAGACGTCACGATCGACCAGCTGGCGGGGTTCGACGCGGTGGTACACCTCGCGGCGCTGTCCAACGACCCGCTCGGCTCGCTGGCTCCGCAGATCACCTACGACATCAACCTGCACGCCTCCACCCGGCTGGCCGCGCTGGCCCGGGAGGCCGGAGTGCGGCGGTTCCTCTACGCCTCTACCTGTTCGGTCTACGGCGCGGCGGGGGGCGACGAGCTGGTCACCGAAGACGCGCCGCTGCGCCCGATGACGCCGTACGCGGAATCCAAGGTGCGGTTCGAGGACGAACTGTTGGCGCTGGCCGATGACGACTTCTGCCCGGTCTCACTGCGCAACGCCACTGCGTTCGGGTTCTCCCCGCGGCTGCGCGCGGACATCGTGCTGAACAACCTGGTGGGCCACGCCGTGCTCACCGGTCACGTGCGGGTACTCTCCGATGGCACGCCCTGGCGCCCGCTGGTGCACGCGGCCGACATTGCCGCAGCGTTCGCCGCCGCGCTAATAGCACCACGGGAGGCGGTGCACGCAAAGGCGTTCAACGTGGGCTGCGAGGCGAACAACCTCACCGTGGCGCAGATCGCCGACGCGGTGGTGACCACGGTGCCCGGCTCGACCCTACTGATCACCGGCGAGACCGGGTCCGACCCGCGCTCCTATCGGGTGGGCTTCTCCGCGGTGCGCTCCGCGCTACCCGGCTTCGCACCACAGTGGACGATCGAGGAGGGCGCGCGGGAGCTGCACCACGCCTACACCAGCTACCGGCTCTCCCGGGAGGCGTTCGACCGGCGCTTCACCCGACTGGCCCGGCTGTCCGACCGCCAGGGCGCGGGCGAACTCACCGACGACCTGCGCCCGATGACGGCAGCGGTGCCGACATGATCTCACCAATCCTGCCCCGGTCAGCTCAGCCGGGTCTGCAGTGCAGCCCAGGACCCGGCGGCGGCATCCCGCGCCGAGATCGTGGTGACCGGCAGTGGCCAGGCGATTCCGAGATCGGGGTCGTCGTAGCGGACCGCCAGGTCCTCGGCGGTGTCGTGCTCCCGATCGATGCGGTAGCAGACGTCGGCTGGGTCGGTGAGCGCCTGGAACCCGTGCAGGAAACCGGCTGGCACGTACAGGTGGGCGAAATCGACGTCATCGAGCCGGAACGCCTGGTACGCACCGAAGGTCGGCGAGGACGGCCGGACGTCGACCAGCACGTCGTGCACCGCGCCGTGCGCGCACCGCACCAGCTTGGCCTCCCCCACCCCGCCACGGCCGTGCAGCCCGCGCAGCACACCCTGCCGCGAGCGGGACTGCGAATCCTGCACGAACGCATTCGGGTCCAAACCCGCGCCACGGGCGACGTTCACGTCGAACGTGCGAGTGAACAGGCCACGGTCGTCGCGGTGCGGTTGCGGCCGAAACAGCAACACGCCGGGCAGCTCGGTGCTGAGTACCTGCATGCTCCCATCCTGGCGCAGGCCATCCGGTGACCACTCCACGGTGCCGGTTCTGCCGCTCCAGCAACGGCGACATCGTGCTGGACCTAGGCCGGCAACCCGCGTGCGACCACTTCCCGCTCGTGGCTGACCCGGTGCCGGATCCGGTGTACCCGCTGCGGCTCTGGCTGTGCGCGAGGTGCAGACTCGCGCAGCTCGCGGAGGACGGCACCACGCCGGCGGAGCCCCGGGGTATCGAGCCCGCCGCGCTGGTCGCGCAGGCTCGTGCGGCGGTGCAGCTGGTGGCCGAGGCCGGGTTGCTCCCGCCGGGCGCGTCGGTTGCCGAGTACGGCAGCCCGCATGGTGGCTCCTGGCTCGACCTGCTCATCAGCAGGGGGCTGCGCACCGCTGACGAGCCACAGCTGGCCGACGTGGTGATCGACTGTTTCGGCCTGATGCATGCTCCTGACCAGCACGCGGCGCTCGCGGAGCGAGCCGCTCGGCTCGCTCCCGGCGGCACCCTCCTGCTCCAGTTCCACTCGTTGGCGTCGATCGTGATGGGCGCACAGTGGAACGTGGTGCGCCACGGTCACTTCGCCTACTACTCAACGTCGGCGCTGTGCCGGATGCTGGAATCGTTCGGCCTCGCCGCCAGCACTGCGTGGCGGTTCGATCTTTACGGCGGCACGGTGCTGCTCGCCGCGCGCCGCGCCGCGCAAACCGACCGCGCGGTGCGCGAGTTGGCCCAGGCCGAGGTGATAGGCGGCGTA
>DATEMN010000283.1:0-43971 GCA_035275565.1 Pseudonocardiaceae bacterium
GCACCCGCGCACATCGTGCACGGCTCCACGGTGACCGCTAGGGTGCAGCCTAGCAGCCGCCACCCGGAGTCTCGCCCGTCCAAACGCAACCGAGCCGCGCCAGAACGCAAGACCAGCAGCTCGGCGTGGGCGGTGGGGTCCCCGGTGGCCTCCCGGGCATTGCAGGCCGCAGCCAGCTCCACGCCACAAGCGTCTACCAGCACTGCCCCGATCGGAACGTCCCCGGTGGCCGCCGCGCCACGGGCCACCTCCAGCGCGCGCCGCACCAGCGCCTCATCGGCGCCAGCCGGCGTCACCCTGGCTGCTTCTCCAGCAATGCGGACAGCTGCGACCGGAACCCGCACCGCTGAGCGATCATGTCGAGTTGCTCGTCCGGGTACAGATCCACCTCATCGATGATCACCTGCATCTCGGCTGCCGGCAGCCCCAGGTCGGCGAGCAACCCGAGGTCGCCCTCCGGCCAGACGTCGTCGTCATCGACTGCGTCCTCTTCGGGGACCTCGACACGTAGCAGGTCGAGCACGTCGGCGGCGATGTCGTAGTCCAACGCAGCGATGGCGTCGGACAGCAGCAACGACACACCGCCGGGCACGGGCCGCACCACGACGAAGAACTCGTCATCAATGTCGAGGAGGCCGAAGACGGCCCCCGTGGAGCGCTGTCCGCGCAGCTCGGTGATGGCTGCGTCGAGATCTCGCAGGGCCGCAGTGTCCAGTGGGGTGCACTGCCAGCGCCCATCCTCACGCACCACAGCAACGGCGAAGCCGGTGACTGCCATGTTACAAGTATGCGCTGTCTGGCGCTGCACGGAAGCACAATACGTGTCCGATCCCGCGAGGCCCAGAAGAGGTGCCAAGATAGGACGTTGTGAGCACGCCCACCCCCCGTCACCGATGCCGCGCTAGCAGCCTGGTGGGTGCCGCCGCGATGTTGCAGCCCCGCACGGTCGCGCTGCGCCGCGCCCTGCACCGGCACCCGGAGCAGGGCCTGCACCTCCCCGAGACCCAGTCCGCCGTGGTGCAGGAGTTAGCCGACCTCCCCATGAGAATCCGAACCGGAAGCGGCGCTAGTTCGGTGGTCGGGGTGATCGACGGCGGGCGACCGGGGCCGACCGTGCTGCTGCGGGCGGACATGGACGCGCTGCCGGTCGCCGAGCAGTCGGGGGTGCCGTTCAGCTCGGAGCTGCCGGGCTCAATGCACGCCTGCGGGCACGACACCCACGTCGCGATGCTCGTCTCCGCCGCGCGGCTGCTCGCCGAGCGGCGCGCGGAGCTGGCCGGGCGGGTGTTGCTGATGTTCCAGCCCGGCGAGGAGGGCTTCTACGGGGCCCGGCACATGCTCGATGAGGGCCTGCTGGAGGTCGCCGGGATGCCGGAGCGGGCGCTGGCCGTGCACATCACGTCCACCCTGGACAGTGGAATGGTGCAGACCAGACCCGGCGCCATCATGGCGTCGTCGGACACGTTGCGGGTGACCGTCACCGGTCGCGGGGGGCACGCCTCGGCGCCGCACAAAGCGCTGGACCCGGTACCCGCGGCAGCGGCGATGGTCGGCGCGCTGCAGACGATGGTCACCCGAACGCTCACCGTCTTCGACCCTGCAGTGATCACCATCACCCGGATCTGCGCGGGCACCACCTCCAACATCATCCCGGAGACCGCGGAACTGGAAGGCACGATCCGCGCACTGTCCGAGCACACCCGCGCCATGGTGCACCGTGAGGTGTACCGCGTCTGCGAGCACGTCGCGGCAGCGCACGGCTGTGCGGCCACCGTGGCGATTGAGCACGGTTACCCGGTCACGATCAACGACGACGAGGTGAGCCCGCAGGTGCTCGATGTGGCCCGCCGGGTGCTGGGCGAACACCACGCCGAGCCGATGCCGGACCCGCTGATGGGTGCCGAGGACTTCTCCTACGTGCTGGCGAGGGTGCCTGGCGCGATGGCGTTCCTTGGCGCCTGTCCGGCCGGCCACGAGCCGGACACCACACCGGCGAACCACTCCAATCGAGTGATCTTCGACGAATCGGCGATGGCGCACGGAGTGGCCCTGTACGCCGGTTTCGCCCTGGAGGCGTTGACCCCATGAACCTGTGTGTGATCGGGTTGGGTCTGATTGGCGGGTCGCTGCTGCGGGCCGCCGACGGCGCGGGGTGGAAAGTCCGGGGCACCGCGCCCTCCGCTGTCACCGTCAACGCTGCCCGGGACGCGGGCTTCGACGTCACCTCCTCGATCGAGGAGGCGCTCCGAGCCGCCGCAACCGAGGACGCTCTGGTGGTACTCGCGATCCCACTGCCGGCGGTGACCGAGGTGCTACCGGTGGTGGCGCGGCACGCTCCGCACTGCCGGCTCACCGACGTGGTGAGCGTCAAACAACCCGTCGTGGCGGCCGTGGCGCGGCACACCCCGTCGGCCCGTTATGTCGGTGGCCACCCGATGGCGGGGACCGCTGTCTCGGGCTGGGCCGCCGGGTCAGCAACATTGTTCACCGGGGCGTCCTGGGTGGTGAGCACCGACGAAGGGGCCGACCCGATGGTGTGGGCGCAGGTCGCCCAGCTCGCGCTGGACTGTGGCGCGAAGGTGGTGCCGGCTGGCGCCGCGGACCACGACGCCGCGGTCGCCCGGATATCGCACCTGCCGCACGTGCTGGCCGCGGTACTCGCCTCGGTGGGCGCCGACGGCGGATCGTTGGCGATGGCGCTGGCCGCGGGCTCGTTCACCGACGGCACCCGGGTGGCCGCGTCCCGGCCCGAGCTGGTGCGCGCGATGTGCGAGGGCAACCGCGACGCACTGCTCACGGCGGTGGACGACGCGCTCGGCCGGCTGGGCGCGGCCCGCGGCTCGCTGGCGTCCACCGGCGGGCTGGACGCCACCATCCGGGCCGGTCACCTGGCCCGTCGAGCCTTCGACGCAGCCAACGAGCGCACGCCCGGCGACCCGGTACACCTTGACCTGACCGCCCCCGGCGCACTCACGAGACTCCGCGAGATCGGCCGATCCGGCGGGCACGTGACCGCCGTTCACGGCACCCTCGCCCAGGTCATTCCCTCATAGGACCGCGATATGGGTAGTGGGAAGCACCCCGCTGGGTACCACGACTCTCCCTCGTGCGACGGGGATCCATGGGGGGCAATTGTGCAGGTGGTCGGCAGGCAGCAAGGGGGAGCCGGGGCGTTAAGCGGGTGGCCGGTGGCGGTGAAGGACCTCATCGACGTGGCCGGCGTGCCCACCCGCTGTGGTAGTGCGGTGCTGGCCGACGCCGCCCCAGCGCAGCACGACGCCGACGTGGTGGCCCGGCTGCGCGCAGCCGGCGCCGTGGTGGTCGCCAAGACCCACACCCACGAGTTCGCCTACGGACCTACCGGGGACGTCGCCGCCGAGGGTCCGTGCCGCAACCCGCACGATCCGCAGCGGATCACCGGCGGTTCATCGAGCGGATCAGCCGCCGCAGTGGCCGCGGGACTGGTACCGCTGGCGGTGGGCACCGACACCGGCTGCTCGACGCGCACCCCGGCCGCGCTGTGCGGCGTGGTCGGGCTCAAACCGGCGAGCGGCGCGCTGCCCACCACCGGGGTGTTCCCACTGTCGGAGACCTTGGACCACATCGGGCTGCTCGGTATCGACGTCGACACGGTCGCGGTTGCCTTCAGCGCGCTGACCGGGCGTCGGATCGATCCGACAGCCCCGATGGCAGGCATCGTCGTCGGACGCCCCACCGACGTGTACTGGCGGGTGCACGACCCTGAAATCGCCGCCGCCGTGGACCGTGCCGCGGACGCGCTACACGCCGCCGGAGCCATCCTGCGCGACACCCGGCTGCCCGGGATCGAGGAGATGGCCGCTACCTACCCGGTGATCGTCGGCGTGGAGGCGTACACCACCCATCGACACTGGCTGGCGCAGCGCTGTGCGGACTATCAGCCGGCTACGGCCGCGCGGCTGCACACAGCTGCTGGGTATACGGCCGCCGACTACGTCGCCGCCCAGCGCACCCGCCAGCGGTTGGCCACCGAGGTGACCGATCGACTGACCACCGAAGGGATCGATCTGCTGTTGCTGCCGACCACGCCGTTGCGTGCCACCCCGATCGGCGCCCGGCAAGTGGATGCTCCGGACGGTACCCGGGTCGCGGTGGCACCCGCGCTACTGTCTCTCACACTGCCCTTCAATCTGCTGGGCTGGCCCGCGGTATCGGTACCCGCGCCGGGGATGGCCGGGTTGCCGATCGGGATTCAGATAGCCGCGGTGCGGGGTGGGGAACAGGCGGTGCTCGCCGCCGGTAGCCGGATCGCCTCGTTCATCCACGATGGGCCAACCCGGGGTAATCCAGCACCAGACCGTCGGCGTCGACCGTGAACTCCGTCTCGGAAAGATCACTGGTGAAGCACAGCACCGTCGTCTCGCCGACCGCCACCGTGCGGTAGGTCTGCCAAGCACAGCCCACCTCAAGACCCGGCAACGAGACGATCACCACCGGCAGGTCGTGCTGGGCAGCGGCACGGTGCAGGCCCAGCCGGCGCACCGGTATCGCATTGAAGAGTGGACTGAACGTCAGATCGACGTCCAGCGCGCCGCTGAAGTTGGTACGTAGGGTGCCCGCACCCTGGCAGACCCGGTCGACCAGCCAGATACCCTCCTCCGAGCGGGCAAGGCTGACGTACTCCTCGCCTTGAGCCCGAATGGTGCGAACGGTCAGCCGCTGAACCACCCCAGACTCGTCGGTGGCCAGCGAGTAGGACGCGGAGTACGCCTCGGCGTTCTCGCGCCGGGCACTGATCAGGCAACCACTGGCCCGCATACTGCGCTCGCCGAGGACTACCCGCGCCGCCTCCAGCCGCAGAGCGTCTACCCCGGTCCACGCGAGCATTCTCGTCAACTGCGACGCGCGGCGAGCCGACGTGGCTGGTACGGCTGGTGTGGCTGGGATCTCGCCGACAAGCCGCTCACCGGTCTCCGGGGTGCTCACTGGCCGCCCTGAGTGAGGGCATCGTCACGTTCCACGGAGCCTCCCGCGCGCTGGTGGTGTCCTGTCCGGCCGACGAACGGATATAGTCGCGAGCCTACCTGTGCCCGATCAGCACACGGCCACACATCGGACGAGTTGCGTAGGCAGCTCGCACCGCGCACCGTCCTGCTGTCACCCAGCCGGGTGCCATCCGATAGCAGGTATGCTCGTGGTGAAAGGGAAGAGTAGCCTTCACCGCGGACGTAGAGCCTGAGGTACTACCGCGCTCGCTGCTCGTCCGGAATAACCACTAAATCCGTCGATGGCCGGGGGCGCTTGAGCATGCGGGAGTCACCCGCCGTGCACGACCGTTGCGCGCTCGGAGTCCCGGCTGGCGGCCACCGCAAGACCACAACGAAGAAGGACCACATGCGCACGCCCGTCTCCGACCGCCGACCGCGGGCCGGAATGACCCTCACTCCCCGTCATCGGCAGAACCGACCTCTGCCGATGAGCGCCGTGGCCGTGCGCCGTGGCCAGTTCGGGGAGTTCGAGCTGCGCCCGGTGCGGGAGCACACCGTCGAAGCGCTGACCTCTACCGAGGCGACCGGCGGACAGTGAACTGTCATGCACTGCTGTCGGCATGCAACGACTTGGCGAGAATGATCGACTCCGAGGCGAGCTTGTCGTACACGTAGGGCCGCACCTCACCGGTCTCAACGAAGCCCACATCCCGCCAGAACGGCAGTACGGCGGCACTGGATCGCACGATCGACACCCGTAGCATGTCGATCTCGGGCCATCTCCGCACCTTCGCTTCCACCTCCTGGTAGGCGGATTCCCCGAGACCATGCCCTTGATGCTCCTGGTCGAGGAGCAGGAGGCCGAGGAGCGCGGTGCTGTGCGTCGGCCAGCCGCGGATGAGGTCCGCGCAGCCGACCAGCTGTGGCACGTCGGTCATAAAACCGTAGAGGTACTTGCTGTCGGAGGTCATACCGGGTGGCAGGGCAGCGAACAGACTCTGGGCTTCCGCGGCTCCCGGCGGGTGACCGGTCACCAGCTCAGCATCGGTCGGTGCTGCCTCCAGGATGTGTTGTAAAGCCGCCATCTCACATGGCTGACCAGTCAACAGTCGCAAGTAGATGTCCACAGCATCATGTTCGCAGGCGATGTCAGTGTCGCGAAGACCTCCCGCTTACCCGTTCGGAGGAGATAACCCTTACGGTATCGGCATGCTGACAGTGACCGACGCAGCTGCCCGGGCCATCACCGCGCTCGTGACGAAGAACCAGATGCCGGAGGGGTCGGGTCTGCGGATCGCGCCGCAGAGCGAAACCACTAGGTCGGAAGGGCTGGGACTGTCCATCGCGGCAGCCCCGGCCGCCGAAGACACCGTGATCGAGAGCAAGGGAGCCAAAATCTTCCTCGCCGCCACCGTGGTCTATGAACTCCATGAACAGCAGCTTGACGTCGAGCCCGTCAGCGGCGGCGAAGAGCAGGTGCGCTTCATCGTTGACCGCAGACCTAAGGACTGAGAGTGTGAGCGGCTGGCCAGTTCATCCTGTGCCTGCCTTCCGCACCACGTCAGGTATTGCTCTGCGACACTCATGTGGGCATGCTGACTGTGTTTCACCCATAGGAGGCACGGTGAGGGAAGCTCAGCGAAGCATGGACCCGGTCGGGGTCCCTGCGCAGGTCCGGTCGCAGGGACCGACAGTTCTGCGCATCGCGTTGGGCGCTCAGCTACGCCGGCTCCGAGAAGCGCGCGGGATCACCACCGAAGCGGCCGGATACACGATCCGTACCTCCCACGCCAAGATCAGCCGTATAGAGCTCGGACGGATCAGTTTTAAAGACCAAGATGTGGCCGATCTGCTCACCCTCTACGGCGTCACGGACACGCCGAGACGTGGAGCGTTCCTGGCACTGGCCCAGCAGGCCAACGCGCCCGGCTGGTGGCATCGCTACAGCGACATTCTGCCAGACTGGTTCGATATGTACCTCGGCCTGGAGCAGACCTGCGCCGTCATTCGCAGCTATGAGCCCCAGCTGGTGCCCGGCCTGCTACAGACCCGGAAGAGCGCTCGCGCTGCCATTCAACTCAGTTACCCGAACGAATCCACCGACGACATCGAGTGTCGAAGCGCACTGCGGATGGCACGCCAGGAAACCCTCATCCAGTCCGGAAGACCCAACTTGTGGGCCGTGATCGGCGAGGCGGCACTATGGCGGTTCGATGAACGGTCGGCGATTCGGGAGCAGATTCAGCATCTGATCGACATGGCCGAGTTGCCCAACATCACACTCCAAGTGATACCGTTCTACTCTGGGGGGCACGTAGCAATAGGTGGCCCATTTTCAATCCTACGGTTCTCTGAACCCGACTTACCAGACATCGTTTATCTCGAGCAGCTCACCGGCGCGCTCTACCTGGACGAGGGTCATGACGTCCAGCACTATCTAGTGGGCATGGATCGCTTGTGCGTCCAGGCCAAATCCCCGGCCGAGACGACCAGGTTCCTGAACAGCACCCTCAAAGAGCTCTGAGGGACCCCGGGTTCCAGCAGCTCCAGACCTGCCGAAGAAGCGGATGCGCCGACGGCTGCGAGTTCTGATCGAGGTTAGCTGCCGACCGTAAGGCTTCCCGCAGGCGACCGACGACAGCGGCTCGTCGGCGTCCTTGCCGCCGGAAGAATCATCGGTGTCCTTGCCGCCGGAAGAGTGAGACGCCGCACCGGAAGGCCCGCCGCAGCGCCCTGATCACACCGCCGCGACGATGCCCACAAGATCGAACCATCCGCCGAGCTCGACACGTTTAGCGAGGTCCGCAAGGGGGTAACCACCTCTCAGCGAACGGATTCCGCTTTGTCCGGTACCGCTCCGGACCAGTTGGATCACGCGGTCGCCCAAGCGGACTTCCGAGGAGGAGTCATGATCATTCTTGGTATCATCTTAGTGGTAATTGGCTACCTGCTCCCGCTGAATATTCTGATCACTCTTGGAGTCATCTTGATAGTGGTCGGGGCAATCCTGGCTCTGCTCGGAGGGGTCGGACGCACCATCGGCCCTCGACGCCACTACTGGTAACACACGCTTTCCGCCTAGAATACATCCGAGCGCAAAACTCACCCCAAGCGACCAGCTCGGCCCTGGTCAACAACGCCACCTCGCCCTCTGCCGGGTGCCATTCGGCTCCGAATGGCACCCGGCAGTCACCCAGAACCGCCATTCGGCTCCGAATGGCACTCGACAGGCGCCCAGAACCGCGAATCGGCTCCGAATGGCGGCGGGCGGGTCATGCGCTGTTCACCTCTCGCATTGTGCGGATCTCACGGACAGTGACATCTCCTACACCGTCATTGCCAACTCTGGGCAAGCGATGGCTGACGACGTCCGTCACTTTGAGTGTCCGGGTGCTCTCACCACTTGGGGCAGTCCCGAGCGGACTACGGCGAAACGGTCTTACAGAACAAGATGTTCACAGATTACTCTAGTGCCGGTTCCACTTAAAAGGGATGTTGTCAGGCATGATCGCTTCAAGCTCCTGCTTGTCCGGTCTCGCCAGCACCCGACCAGGAGGCTCTTGATGGCACGACTCCGGATTCCGATCGTGATCACCGCGGCGGTCCTCGCTGTGACCGGCCTGACCGGGACGGCTACAGCCGAAGAGCGGTCCACCGCTCAGCCGCCCGCCACCGATTGTGGCGTGATCGATTTCGAGTCTGCCCAGGTGCGCACGTTACCCACCATACCTCCGCAACATGCAGGTCAATCTCGTTCCGTTGGCCTACATCCGGCAGCCCGAATACTGGGGAATTGAAGTAATAGGCTGCCCGCCGGAGGTGGGCCTGCCAGCCATTGGGGACTATGTCGCAAAACTAGAACTTAACGGCACCATGGGAACTCGCGGCGTCGAGGTCATCGGCGCTAACAGCTCCAAGAAGATCAATATCACGGGTGGCTAGTACCAGTTTCAATAAATTCAATAAGCCCGTCGTAAACAGGTAAATTCGCTATCCGAGAGACAGCAGAGTATCCTGTCATACCAAGCCGTCACGCGTCCTCACGTGTCGAGGATAAATTTCGCCGCGTAGGCGACATGCACATCTCGGTACCGTCCAGACCAACCTCAGCGGCTCAGATACCAGCTCAACGCAAGGCCGTCTCCAGGACTACTCCCATACACAAAGCCTGATCAACAGGACCAGTAGGAAACACCCCACACCAAGCAGCGCGAGGCCAAGCCACTGCGCAATCACGAAACCCGCCGCAGAGAATGACAGCACCCCGACGATACCCACAAGGGCCGGAAAGGCGGGGCGAGCAAAAATGCTGGGCTTTTCTGGGGGATTGGGTAATGACATCGAGACTCCAGTTCTCCCACCCTCTTCTGTTCATCGCAAGCCTGTTAGCGGATGTTACGGACTCTATGTGAGCGACATAGGTACCAGCTCGGTCGACCCAGCTGGTCTACGCCCTCTCAGTACACGATACAGCGTCGCCCAGGAGGCAATGCCGTTAAGTTGGTTGCTTGCGGAGCCGGTGGTGGGTGCCGTGCGGCAGGGACCTGCCTGACACTGCGGGAGTCACCGCCCACCCTGTCGATGAGCGCGGTTCGATCTTCCCAAACAGCAATCAACGCCTGCCGGCCGGCACTGGCGAAGACACCTCCAGCACCCGGGCATTCACCATCGCAGTGCGCCAAAGGCAGCTCATCTTGCAGACTGTTCGGATGCAACGTGCACCGCTGCGTCCCGAGGTTGCTCCCTCAAGTAGGCGGCATCGGCTCAGGAAGTGCGTTCGAAGCCAGAGCCAATCGGGGTAGTTGGGGTTACGAGATGGTAGCTGGAGCACCGGGGGTCCTTGCGGGTTAGCAGCTTCCTTGATCGCTTCTCCGAGGAAACGACCGCCGAAGGAATGTCCCACCAGGTGCAGGTATCGATCGCTGCGGGTTTGCAACGTCGGCGGTGCTAGTGGCGTGGGTTGCTCGCGGACCGTGTTGAGGCATCCCAGGAACGTGGCCAGGACGTACTCGGCGTGTCCGGCGGTAACCAGCGGGGAGCGGGTTGCACCGCGACGTAGTAGCCGGCCAGTCTCGGGTAGTATTTGCGCTGTTCGATCAGGCCGATCTCGATGCCGTTGAACGATCGCGCCGCCGATGCAGCCGCGTGACCCGTGGTGTTGTTCCAGCCGTGCACGAAGGCCCAGTACCGACCCGTTCGACCGGTCATCTTCTCCACCAGCTTGCCATCGTCGTCACCGATAATGACAGCGAGCACCAGCATCCGACGTCGCTCGACCTTGTTCGGCATCGGTGAAGCGCACGTCTTGCGAGTCATGCGTCCGACGACCAGCAAGGCCGACGCACAGCAAGAGATCGACCTGGTAAGCGAACCCACTCGGCTCGATGCTCCGGCGGTACGTCGCGCCGACCTCCCCACAGAACGCCACGGCAGGTCGCGGGACCCTGGTCGACGGGCTGACCGCCGGCAAGCGAACCAGCTGATCAGCTCCGCTGGATTGTCGTGGGTGCCCGGTCGGCAAGCCCGCCGTCAACCTGCGGCAGGGAGTTCGGATCGCTCTCTCCGGTCTTCAGCACGACGAGACGCTCCGTGAAACCCGCGACGAAGGCCGCGGCCAGCATCCCGGGTACGGGGTGGTCCTGCAGCACTGTGATTCCGGCCCGGACCGAGATATAGGCGGTGAGGCCGGCGATTGCACCGATCAACGGCCGAGTCGAGAAGATCGACAGTACCCCGAGGTGCTCGGGAATCCGCCCAACAAAAGGATCTCGGGTCCGGCGTTGCAAGGCGCTGGAAAGCGCACCCAACGTCCCGAAGATGATGGCGAGGGCCAGCAACCAGTTCCCCGAGAAGGGGTCCCCCGACGTCAAGTCCGGGTCCAGGTTCGCCGCACCGATGACGCTCATCAGAACGACGGCGGTGATCAGCATCAGGACCGCCAGCAGGATGAGCGAGTTCCGGTACCGGCGGGAAATCGCCAAGTTACGGTAGACGTTGTCGAAATGCTCGTTCCGAATGCGCAACGCTGACCGCAACCAGACGCGAGCCGTGTCGGCCTGCTCCGGTGCAGCGTCCGGTGCCAGCAGCGACAGCGCGATGGTAACCTGCTCCAACGCCGCCGTACTTCGC
Organism: Pseudonocardiaceae bacterium; assembly: GCA_035275565.1. GTDB lineage: Bacteria > Actinomycetota > Actinomycetes > Mycobacteriales > Pseudonocardiaceae. The sequence goes on from DATEMN010000283.1 coordinate 11,097, forward strand.
CAGTCGGGGATCTTGCCCGAACGAAGTTCCTCGGCCAACTCTTGGGCTCTGCCTTGCGCCTGGTCCACAGTCATCAGGTCGATCTCGGCCTCACATGCCCGGTGCAACGCCGCCCAGCCGGCGTCTATCTTGCCAGCTGCTTGCCATCCCCGTGCGATGCCTAAATATCGGTTAACCTCACTATTATCCGGACGACCGTCAGCGGTCAGCATACCCAACTGCTCGTCCAGCCGTTGCCGCTGCGGGTTCGCCAGTATTCGTCGAATCCCAGCGAATAACTCCATGGCCCACCTCACCACACTGAAACGGTACCGCCGCGCCGGTCCGATAATCCCCTCTACGTGCAGCACTCCATCGAGATTTCGCTGAAGGCGGCCTTGGTGCAGGATGCGGACTCCGTAAGGCTTCGATGAGAACGGCCGGTCGATTGGTTGTGCCCGCGCCACCGCCGTACCGCCGACGGAGCACGTGCTGAGCCCCTCGATACGTGGCGCAGCGAACACCCGACCCGAGGGTGATCACGGCGTGATCCTGGGCTGACCGATCGTCCAGCGCAAACCGCCCATAGTTCACTATAGAGCTAATTCACTCAATCGGGATGTTGCCGGAGCATGGTCGGCCAGCTGCCGTTGGCACGGTCTCGCCGCCACCCGACCAGGAGGTCCTGATAGCACCAGCTGCAAGGCGCTGCCCCTGCACAGACGTCCCGGTCGGGCACACCAGCACCGACCGGGGTCACGGGCGAGCGGACAAGTGCACCCTCAAGTCGTCGCCGTCTCGGCCGGGATCGCCTTCCCGAACGCCGTCCAGGCCCTCCAGATCACCCACAAGACCCGCACGCTCACCAGCAAGAAACGGCGGCCGAAGCCGTCTACGCAGTCACCAGCCCGACCCCCCGTACAAGCCACCAATGCACGCAACTCGCAGCCTTCATCCGCGGCCACTGGGACCCCGCGGTCAATGGGGCCTATGCCGCAAAACTCGACTCAACAACACGCGGAATACAGTCTGGCTCAGGCAGCCGCGGCGTCGCGCGCGGTCGCGGCGTCCAGTGCCTCCAGATAGCCGTCGCGGTAACCTGTCTGGTTGGGGTGATAGGGCCCGACGGACATGGGCACGCTGGGACCGTTGATCCACGGATCGACCGAGCATACGCCGTGGTTGGCGAACCGGCCCCGCACATCGCTGAAAGTGAACTCGAACTGCTGGCTGACAGACTGCATGACGTCGTTGAGCACGTCGGCGCCTTCGTTCAGCTTCTGACGGCGGGCCAGGTTCGGCACCCGCGGGTCGGCACAGCTCGGCACGAGGTCGAACAGCCTCGGGTAGCCCAGCACGATCACGTGGGCGTCCGGCGCGGCGTGGCGGATCTGGGTGTAGGTGCGAACCAGCCGGTCTCGCAGCACGGACCGCCCGAACGCCTTCGAGCCCTCGACCGCGGCGAAGCACGTGCGATCGTTCTCCGCGACCGTGCAGGTCCGCAGTACGACCCCGAATCCCGCGTCGTTACCGCCGATGGTGATCGTCACCAGGTCGGTGCCGGGCTGCAAAGCAGGGATCTGGTTGGCCGACACATCGGCCGTCCTCGCCCCGGAGCAGGCCACGAATCCGAAACTGGCTGGTTGATGCTCCGCAACCCACAGCGGTGGGTAGGACAACGGGCTGCGAGCACAAGCTCCGCTCGCCGCGTCGTAGACGCCGGTGCCTAGGCCGGAGGAGTACGAATCGCCCAAGGCAACGTAATCCACCATTCCGCTGATCGGCGCCTGGTGCACACGCCCGACACTGGCGTTGATCGTGGGAGACGGAGTCGTGGCCTGGTGGGCAGTCGCCGTCGACGTGCCCACCGTGACCATCCCGAGCACCCCTGCTACCAGCACCGCTGCTCGACCTACCCACCCCAGCCGGCCCGCGGGCCGCCCCGAGGTGTCCTGCTGGCCGACTACCCCCGGTAGCATTCTGATCTTCCCCATGACATCCTTCCTGGCCTCGGGTTTCAGATAAATTGATCTTGGGGAACGTGTTGGTTCGCACATACGAAAGTGCCTGCTCAGCGCGGTGGCTGAGAACGTGCAGCGGAGCGGACGAAGGTACTTCGCGGGGAAGGATAAGCGTCTCAGGCGGTGGCTGTCAGTAACCATCAGCGGCGAGTCGCTGGTTTCACACGCTGGTCGGGTCATCGCTGGATGCAGCTCAGGCACTCCGGCGGTCTCCGCGATTCTCGGCGTCCAGTTCCGCTAGCACGTCGGCCAGCGGAACGCCCAGCTCACCACGGGCGATCGCGTCATCGGCATCCTGGTGATGTCGCCAAGCCCCGTCCCCGACCACCAGCGCTGCCCTGACCCCAACCCGTGCCGCCCGGGTCCGGAGCCACCCGCGACCCTAGACACGACCGGAGGCTGGCCGAGTGACTGGCGTGTCCTGACCGAGTCAACGGGTAAGGATATGCCACTATCGTCCGCCCGCCATTGACTGGAAGAACGGGGCACAACACCCGGAGGAGGCAGCCACCCATGAGACGGCCCCCGTCCACAGCTTTTCACCACGACAAGCAGGTAAGCCTGCCCGCCGTGGTGGAGGGGTTACTCCTGGACGTGGTCGCCGATGGGTTCGCCCTGTACTGCTGCGGTGAGCGGGCCGCACCGAATGCCCTGGTCGCGTCCTACGAGTGGGAGCACTACGTCGATCTGGTCACCATCCAGGACTTCGATCAGATCACCACCGCCAGGGTGCCGAAACACGTCACGGATATTCTCGCTCCTGACGTTGTGGTCTGGGCCTACCAGGGTCCACCGCGGCAGGCGCTACGAGCATTGCTCGCCCTGGTGCACCCCGCGCACCCCGACGCCCCCACCGCCGAATACCCGGCGCCACCAAGCCTGCACGTCCCCCGCGCACAGCAACGCCCGATGACGATCCGACTCCCGCCAGCAGGCCGGGCCGGCGCGAGAGCCACCCGGCTCACCACCGAGATGATGGCCCACAGCTTGTAGCCGGCACCAGCCCGGGATCCATCGCACCATGCCCCACGTGTAGTACAGACGTAGTACCTCCGCACGGACGCGAATAGGGGGATGTGGTGTGACCGCTCCGCTGGAGGGCTCTGGCTCGCCAGCCCACGCGCAACCCGACGCTGTCATCGGGGCAATGGGCGCTGAAGGAACGGGCACCGCGATCCAGGGTCGTTCACTCGGCCAGATCGCCTGGCTGCGGCTCAAACGCGACAAGGTCGCCCTGGCCGGTGGTGGCGTCGTCGCGGGCCTCATCCTGGTTGCGATCTTCGCACCGGTGATCGTCGCGGTGCTCGGGCATCCACCGCTGGAGTTCCACTACGAGAAGGTCGACCCTGACCTGCAGGTGCCCGTTGGGAGCTTCGGCGGGATCAGCCCGGACTTCCTCTTCGGCGCCGAGCCGGTCAACGGCCGCGACGTGTTCAGCCGCGTCGTCTACGGCTCGCGGATCTCGCTGCTCATCGCGTTCCTCGCGACGTTGTTGTCGGTGGTGCTCGGTACCGTGCTGGGTGTCATCGCCGGATACTTCGGGGGTTGGGTGGACACGCTGATCAGCAGGACGATGGACGTCTTCCTGGCGTTCCCGTTGATCCTGTTCGCGATCGCACTGGCCGGTGTGGTGCCGGACCAGGCGTTCGGCCTGGCGGGCGACACCCTGCGGATCGCGCTGATGGTGTTCATCATCGGGTTCTTCAACTGGCCCTACCTTGGCCGGATCATCCGTGGTCAGACGCTGTCGCTGCGCGAGCGTGAGTTCGTCGACGCCGCCCGCAGCCTGGGCGCCGGCAACTCGAGGATCCTGGGCACCGAGATACTGCCCAACCTGGCCGCGCCGATCCTGATCTACTCGACGCTGCTGATCCCGACCAACATCCTGTTCGAGGCGGCACTGTCCTTCCTCACCGTCGGTGTGCGGCCACCGACCCCGACGTGGGGTGGGATGCTGTCCGAAGCCACGCACTGGTTCCAGATCGCGCCGAACTTCATGCTCTTCCCCGGGCTGGCGATCTTCATCACAGTGCTGGCGTTCAACCTGTTCGGCGACGGCCTGCGTGACGCGTTGGATCCGCGGTCGCGATGAAGTCCCGCCTGGAAGACCGACGAGGGGATAACCCGAGATGAGAACGAGTCGCCGAGTCGCGCTCGGCGTCCTGACCGCGCTGGTGTTGGTCGCGTGCGGCGGGCCGGCATCCGGCGGCGGCGCTGGTGGTGTGGCGTCCGGCGGCGTGCGCAATCCCTCGGACGTCAAGGGCGGCACCCTGCGGTTCGCCAACTCCGGCGACTGGGACTCCCTCGACCCGGCGAATACGTACTACGCCTATTCCTGGAACTTCGTCCGCAACTACGGACGGGCGCTGGTGATGTTCAAGCCGGCACCGGGCCAGCAGGGCGCCACGCTCGTGCCCGACCTCGCCGAGTCGCTGGGCCGCTCCAGCGACGACGCCAAGACTTGGACCTACACCCTGCGCCAGGGTGTGAAGTTCGAGGACGGCACACCCGTTACCAGCAAGGACATCAAGTACGCCGTCGAACGGTCGCTGGACAAGGCGACCTTCCCCACTGGGCCGACGTACTTCAACGACGTCCTCGACCTGCAGGGCTACACCAGCCCGTACTCCGATCCCGACCCGGACAAGCTCGGCCTGAAGGCGATCGAGACCCCGGATGACCGGACGATCGTGTTCCGGCTACGCAACGCGTTCAACGGTTTCGACTACCTCGCGCAGCTGCCAGCCACCATGCCGGTGCCGCGAGCACAAGACACCGGGTCGAAGTACAAGGAGCATGTCGTCTCGACCGGCCCCTACATGTTCCAGACCAACGAGCTGGGCAAGGGCTTCACGATGGTCCGCAACCCGCATTGGGACCCAGCCACCGACCCGAACCGTCGGGCGCTGCCTGATCGGATCACGGTCAACCTGAACGTCAACGCCGACGACATCGACAACCGGCTCATCTCCGGTGATCTCGACGTCGCGATCGAGGGCACCGGGGTGGGGCCGTCCGCACAAGGCCGGATCCTTGCCGATCAGGGTCTGCGCGCGAACACCGACTCCGCGCTCGTCGCCCGGCTGTGGTTCACCGTGCTCAATTCCGACGTCGCACCGTTGGACAACATCCACTGCCGCAAGGCGGTGTTGTATGCCGCCGACCGGGTCGGCTACCAACGTGCCTATGGTGGAGCGACGGGCGGTGAGATCGCCACGAACATCTTGCCGCCGGTGATCCCCGGCGCGGAGCAGTTCGACCTCTACCCCTCGCCGAACAGCATGGGTGACATCGCCAAGGCCCGCGACGAGCTTGCCCAGTGCGGCCAGCCCGACGGTTTCACCACCGGCATCTCCTACCGCGCGGAGCGACCCAAGGAGAAGGCCGCCGCCGAGGCGCTGCAGCAGTCGCTGGCCCGGGCCGGGATCAACCTGGAGATCAAGTCGTACCCGGTGGGCGACTACTACCGCCTGTACGCCGGTAAACCGGACTACGCGAAGTCCAACGGCCTCGGCCTGCTGCTGCACGGCTGGGGTGCGGACTGGCCCGAAGGTTACGGGTTCCTCGCCCAGATCGTCGACAGCCGGGCGATCCGGGCCACCGGAGGCAACTCCAACCTGGGGGTCAAGGACCCGGCGGTCGACCAACTGCTCGATCAGGCGTTGGTGACCACCGACACTGCGGCGCGGGAGCGGATCTGGGTTGACATCGACCGCAAGGTGATGGCGGACGCTTTCATACTCCCCGGCGTGTGGTCCAAGGGCCTGCTGTACCGGCCGCCGAACCTGACGAACGTGTTCATCACTGACGGGTTCCAGTCGTACGACTACCTGGCGCTGGGCACCACACGGAAATAACGGTGGGTATCTACATCATTCGACGGATGATCGCGGCGGTGGTCCTGCTGGCGATCGTCACCGCGGCGACGTTCGCGGTCTTCTTCCTGGTACCCCGGTTGGCCGGGGCCACCCCGGAGGACCTTGCCTCGCGCTACGTCGGCCGGACCGCCTCCCCCGAGGTGATCCGGGAGATCGCGGAGAAACTCGGATTCACCGACCCAATCTGGGTGCAGTACGGCCGGTTCGTCAAAGGCTTGGTCCTCGGCGCGGACTACAGTACGGGCCCGACCACGGTGCACTGCCCGGCACCGTGCTTCGGGTACTCCTTCCTCACCCAGAACCCGGTGCTGCCCGACCTGCTCGACCGGCTGCCGGTGACGATCTCGCTCGCGGTCGGTGGGGCACTGATCTGGCTGGTCGCGGGCGTGTCCACGGGGGTGGTCTCCGCGCTGCGCCGGGGCAGTGTCTTCGACCGCGCCGCGATGGGCGTCGCCTTGGCCGGTGTCTCGTTGCCGATCTTCTTCACCGGGCTGCTGGCACTGTCGATCTTCAGTTACTGGCTGGGGCTCACGGCTCCGGGCGGCAGCTACGTCCCGATCGGGGAAAGCCCGCTGCGCTGGGCGTACAACCTGATCCTGCCGTGGGTCACGTTAGCGTTCCTCTACGCCGCCCTGTATGCACGGCTGACCAGGGCGGGCATGCTCGACACGATGGGCGAGGACTTCATCCGGACCGCCCGCGCCAAGGGGCTCCCGGAGCGCACCGTGGTGCTCAAGCACGGGCTGCGGGCCGCACTCACCCCGATCCTGACGATCTTCGGGCTGGACCTCGGGTTGCTGCTCGGCGGCGCGATCCTCACCGAGAGCACGTACTCGCTGCCCGGTATCGGCAAGTACTCGGTGGACGCGGTGGTCAACAATGACCTGCCGAAGGTGCTCGGGGTGGTCCTGGTCGGCTGCATTTTCATCGTCGTGGCCAACCTCCTCGTGGACCTGCTGTACGCCGTGGTCGACCCGAGGGTCCGGTCCTGATGAGCCCGTTGCTCGACGTGCGTGACCTGCGGGTGCACTTCCCGACCGCCGACGGTGTGGTCAAGGCCGTGGACGGGTTGTCACTGCAGCTCGAGCGCGGCCGCCGGCTGGGCATCGTCGGAGAATCCGGGTCGGGCAAGTCCGTGACCAGCTTGTCAATCATGGGCCTGCACCTGCCGGGCACCGCGCGGATCTCCGGCGAGATCTGGCTCGGGGACACCGAGCTGGTCTCGGCCGACCCCGAGCAGATCCGCAGGCTACGCGGCCGGAGTATGGCGATGATCTTCCAGGATCCACTGTCGGCGATGCACCCGTACTACACCGTGGGTCACCAGATCGTCGAGGCGTACCGGCTGCACCACGACGTCAGCAAGAAGACCGCGCGGTGGCGCGCTGTGGAGCTGCTCGACCGGGTCGGCATCCCGCAGGCGCGCTCGCGCGTCGATGACTACCCGCACGAGTTCTCCGGCGGCATGCGGCAACGCGCGATGATCGCGATGGCGCTGTCGTGTGACCCCCAGCTGCTCATCGCCGACGAGCCCACAACAGCGTTGGATGTCACGGTGCAGGCCCAGATCCTGGACCTGATCCGTGAGTTGCAGGCCGAGTTCAACTCCGCAGTGATGATCATTACCCACGATCTCGGAGTGGTCGCCGAGCTGGCCGACGACATCCTGGTGATGTACGCGGGACGAGTCGTCGAGTACGGGCCGGCCAGTGCGGTGTTCGCCTCGCCGCAGCACCCATACACCTGGGGTCTACTCGGCTCGATGCCGCGATGGGACCGCGAGCGCACGGAAAGGTTGGCGCCGATCCCGGGCAGCCCGCCGAGCCTGATCAACGTCCCGCCCGGTTGCCCGTTCCACCCGCGCTGCCGCTACACCGAGCTGACTGAGGGTCAGTCAAGCACCAGCCGGCCGGAGCTGCAGCCAACGCAATCTTCGGGGCACCTGGTCGCCTGCCACCTCTCCGACGAGCAGCGCCGGCACATCCTCAATGACGAGATCCGGCCGAAGCTGTGACCGCGGTGGAGAAGAACCCGGCGCCAGACAGCATGGCGCAGACACCGCAGCCCGCACTGCTGCGGGTGTCCGGGCTGCAGAAGTACTTCCCGGTCCGGCGGGGTCTGTTGCGACGCACAGTCGGCGCCGTGCAGGCCGTCGACGGGTTGGACTTCGAGGTGCGCCGCGGCGAGACGCTGTCGCTGGTGGGCGAGTCGGGTTGCGGCAAGACGACCACCGGACGGCTGCTCACCCGGCTGCTCGCACCCACCGCCGGATCGATCGTCTTCGACGGGCGCGACATCACACACCTGTCCGCCCGGCGGATGCGCCCATTGCGCCGGGACATCCAGATGATCTTCCAGGACCCGTACTCGGCGCTGAACCCGCGACACACCGTCGGCACCATCATCGGCGCCCCGTTCCGGATCCAAGGCGTGGATCCGCCCGGCGGGATACGCCGAGCGGTGCAGGAGCTGCTGGAGTTGGTCGGGCTGAGCCCCGAGCACTACAACCGCTACCCGCACGAGTTCTCCGGTGGCCAGCGCCAGCGCATCGGCATCGCCCGCACGCTGGCGCTGCGGCCGAAGCTGATCGTGGCCGACGAGCCCGTCTCGGCACTGGACGTGTCGATCCAGGCCCAGGTGATCAACCTGCTGGAGGATCTGCAGGACGAGCTGGACCTGACCTACCTACTGATCGCCCACGACCTGTCGGTGGTGCGCCACGTGTCCGACCGGGTCGCCGTCATGTACCTCGGCAAGATCGTCGAACTCGGTGACCGCAACGCCGTATACACCCGACCCCTGCACCCCTACACGGTGGCGCTGCTATCGGCGGTACCGGTGCCCGACCCGACTCGACCCGGCAACGGCCAAAGAATCCTGCTCACCGGCGACGTGCCCAGCCCGCTGAACCCACCCCCAGCCTGCCGATTCCACACCCGCTGTTGGAAGGCCCAAGACATCTGCCGCACCCAGGAACCGACCCTGGCCGAGCTAGCACCCGGCCACCGCGTCGCCTGTCACTTCCCCGAGAACCCGCCATCCTGACCAGCGTCACGCATCCTGGCTACGACGCAGTGCCCGGAGCTTGCCGTGGGCTCGCACGAAAAGCGGGATCCACACGATGTCGGTGAGGCTGACACCGGCCAGCACCCGCAGTGGCACCTTGGTGCTTTTTTGCTTGTTGTTCAACACCACAGCCGCGACAACGCTCGCCGATGTCACGGCCTTCTCGAGGTAGCTGTACTTAACCAGCGGCTGCTTCTTGATCGGATCCTTCGAGATCTCCCAGAACATCACCCCCCAGAGGAAAGCCATACCACTCCAGATATGGACCAAGAAAGGATAATTGGGTTTCTCTGAAAAAAAACCGTCGACGTACTTTCGATAAGCAAAAAACGCCGGAACCGTCACAAGAAAGTTGCTGATAGCGGCGAGTCGATAAAGTCGGGCCACGCGCCTCCTGGCGATATCCGCCGTTTCCTTATTCACCTTGACCCCTTTCCGAAACCCTGGACGGCTACCCTAGGAGCACGATAGTACCTTACCCTCGTATTCGCGCCAGAACCAGCACGTTCAGCGGATTCTCGCTACCCCGAACGGGTATCATGCTCCCGCCTGGACGCCCAGCACCGATTGCCTTTTAAACACATCGGGAACCCACGATGCCCTTATGGATGTCAAGCCGCCGACGGCTCGATTTCAGATCAAGGGGGGGAGATGTCACGCATCCTGTCCCAAAACACACCGGGCGGGTTCGTGTTGATCCAGCCAGCCAGCTCGGCCATCTCTGCGATTCGCAGTAGCGCGCGAACGTCGGAAGCCTGTGACCGCGATTCGGCTCCGAATGGCACTCGATGAGCCACTCAGAACCGCGATTCGGCTCCGAATGGCGGGGGGCTGGAACCGCGAGTCGCGACCCGCCGCATCCGTACCAGCAGTGCCGCTGAGGGGGTGACCTTGCCGCTGAGGTAGGTGGACAGTCGCGACACCGAGGTGCCGATCGCCGAGGCGAACTCCGCCCTGGTAATCCCGGAAGCGGCCTGCAACCGGGTGATCTCGGCGGCCACCGCGGCGCGCTCGGCGCGCCTCCGAGCGGCGGCGAGCACGTCAGCCATCACGACGCCGACACCGTAGAGCTGGGATACCCTCAATGCCTCCTCCACCCGCCGAGCGACCGGTCCCCACGGATCCTCGTTGATCGCCGCGGCGATCCGCCGCCAATGCTCCAGGCCGCCCCGCTCCAGCGCGGTCAGGATCGCTTCGGTAGTCCAGACCTCGACCGGATCCTCCGGCGACACGTCGATGTTGCGGAACACCAGGCTCATCGCGGGTTTTCCACCATCGTGGTCGCCAGCCGGCGGCAGACCACGACGATCTCGTCCCACTCCTGCCAGCGCGGAGAGGCTCTTGTCCTGGCGAAGATTCCTGGTGGTCGAGCAGTCTTTGGGGGCTGGTTCGGCGAGCTGACGGACGAGCTGGGACGCCACCCCGTCCCCGGCCCCGTGCTGGTCGGCGTAGTACTCGTCAATGCTCGACAGCGTCATGACTGCACGATCGATCCCCATCCGATCGGTCAACGCCTGCCGGATCCCGGTCTCGATACCGCCGAGTTCCCCACTAATGATCTTCCCTGGCGCAACCCGATCGGTCACCCCGCCATCCTGCGACTCGACCGCGTCGAGCACCACCTCGAAACGATCAGCGAGGTCCGTCAGTACATGATCATGATCGCAGGAGTCGCGGCGACCCGCATAAAGGGCGGCCGCCGAGCAGTCAACGAGTACTGAGTCGGGAATCAGCTCCTGCAAGCGTGCAGCAGACTGCAGCAAGGCAGAATTGCGTACCAGCTCATTGGCCACACTCTGATAATATCAGATCTGATACAAGATGATATCAGATCTGATATTATTCAGACAGGTGTCACCAAGAACATGAAAGATAATGGGAGCCTGGTGAGGGTTCGAGATGCGGGGGAGGGTGATGCTGGAGCGTGCGCGGCGATTTACGCGCCGTATGTCACCGATACGGCGATCACGTTCGAGACCGACCCGCCAGCGGCGACGGAGATGGCCGTACGCATCGCTACCGTCACGCGCACCCATGCCTGGTTGGTTCTGGAGAACCAAGGCCGGGTCGTGGGTTACGCCTACGGCGCTGCGTTCAAGGCTCGCGCGGCGTACCGCTGGTCGTGCGAGGTCAGCATCTACCTCGAATACGGGCGGCAGCGCACCGGCGGCAGTCGCGCGCTCTACGACGCTCTGTTCGCCCGGCTGGCCGAACGCGGCTTCCGCATCGCCGTCGCAGGCATAACGCTGCCGAACGACGCGAGCGTCGGCTTGCACCGCGCCCTGGGATTCGAGCCCGTCGGGATCTACCGGCGCACCGGCTGGAAGCACGGCATGTGGCACGATGTCGCCTGGGTCCAACGGACGATCGCCACCGGCCAAGATCCACCCGCCGAGCTCCGATGACGTGGCCACGAATGTGATGGATCCCCTGTCGGCCGTGCATGACGAGGAAACCGGCGGCACGACCGGCATGGAGGAATGCCCGACAGGGTGGAGCGTGCAGTACAAGTCAGTAGCAAGGCCGTTGGATCATGCGCTGAAGCGCGCCCAACACACTAAGGAGGTACCGATGACCGACAAGGCGTTCACCACATGCCTGTGGTTCGACGGGCAAGCCGAAGCAGCGGCGAACTACTACATCGAGATCTTCAAGGACTCCCAGCTCGGAAGGGTCAGCCGCTACACCGAGGCCGGGCCGGGTCCCGCCGGTACGATCATGGCCGTCGAGTTCGAGCTCAACGGTCAGAAATTCTTCGCCTTGAACGGCGGGCCACAGTTCACGTTCAACGAGGCCATTTCGTTCCAGATTCACTGCCATGACCAGGACGAGGTGGACTACTATTGGAGCAAGCTCTCCGAGGGTGGTGAGGAAGTCGCCTGTGGCTGGTTGAAGGACAAGTACGGGCTGTTCTGGCAAGTCATACCCACCGTGCTCATCGACATGATCAACGACTCAGATCCGGAGAAGGCGAAGCGGGCCACGGAGGCGATGCTCGCGATGACCAAGTTCGATATCGCGGCACTCCAGAAGGCCCACACGAGGGAGTAAGAGGCCCACGTGGCAGCTGACCGGACCACAGGTCTCGCGCTCAGCGGGACCTTTCGCTAGCGGTTTACTGTGACCTGGAACGACCGCTGTAACCTCGGCCCGCCTGCGACGATAAACAGGGTGTGGAGGGGACAAACCTGGCAAGCGGACGATCGCTGACCGGGAAGGTGGTTACGCCATGTGGACCAGGATGATGCTGCTGTTCGCTTTCCTCGCCGTGGTGCTCCCGTTGGTACTGCTGCTGGGTATTCACCTCGGGACAGTGTTGGTGCAGCAGTCGGTGCTGCCGTGAGCCCCCCACCGGCACACCAGGCACCGTTCGAAGCACCTCAGCTGAGCCATGGCTGGAGATGGAGCTAAGCAAGATCGCGGGCACCAATCCGTTGCGGCCGGGCAGCGGTCGCACGGTGTCGCGGCACTGGCGTACGTCGCCGACCGTAAATATCCCCGGTTCGGTCATCTCCAGCATCAGCGGCGCGACCGTGCGGCCCTGCGCATCGATGAGCCAGCCCTCGTCGAGTACCTGCAGCAACGTGTTGAACACGTCGTGGTGGGCGTAGCCGCCCTCGTCGAAGCAGTCATCGACGAGGGCGGCTCGATCAAACACATCTGCGCCGATACCGCCCTCAAGAAACACGTCTTGGGCACGGCGGGAGCGACACCACGCGGAAGAGATCGCGGCCCGGATCAGGGCGCCTGTGGGGTTCCAGAAGTCGGCCACCTACACTGAGCAGCAGCTTCACGCCGTCCGTTCGTACTCGTTGATCAAGCCACCCAGTATCGGGCAACGCTTGATCCGTTCATAGGCGAGGTCCGCGACGAAGTGGGTCGGTTGCGAAGGTCGCGGGCGCGGTGGGGTCGTCGACCGTTGTAGTGCCGAACGTACTCCGCAAGCACTACACGCAGGTGCCGCTCACTGAAGATCAGCATGCGGTCGGTGAGCTCGGCCCGGAGGGTGCGGACGAACCGTTCGGCGAAAGCGTTCGCCCGCGGGCAACGCGGAGGAATTGTGACCACGTGGATGCCCACATCGGCCAGGACAGCGTCGAACGACGCGGCGAACAGACCGGCCCGATCTCGGACGAGGAACCGGAACTCGGTGACGCGATCGCCAAGATCCATGGCCAGGTTCCGGATCTGCTGGGTGGTCCACCGGCCATCCGGGTTCGGGGTTGCACCCAGCACGTGCACGGACCGATTGCCCACTTCCAACACGAAGAACACATAGACCCGCTGGAGCGTTACGGCACAGTCCACATGGAAGAAGTCACACGCCAGCATCGTCGACGCCTGGGTGCGGAGAAACTGTCGCCAGGTCGTGTCGGTGTCCCGGACCGGTGCCGGAGGGATCCGTAACCGCCGCAGGACCCGGCGGATCGTGGACGCTCCCACGTGGTGACCAAGCTTGAGTAGCTCGCCCTGGATTCTCTGGTATCCCCAGCTGGGGTTCTCCCGGGCCATGCGCTCGATCAGCACGGCCACAGCATCCTCGACAGGCGGTCGCCCAACGCGATGCGGATAGGTCCACTTCTTGGCGACCAAGCGACGATGCCAGCGCAAGATCGTGCCCGGTGTGACCAATCGATGCGCCCGCAGCATCGTGGGTAAACAACGGACGAGCCCGGCGAACACAGCTCGATCCGCCCAGTCCAGACGGGGCTTCGGGTTGGCCCTGCGCAGCACAGTGACTTCGTGGCGCAGCACCAGGAGTTCGACGTCCTTGGACGCCGACGAGCGACCGAGCAACAACAGCAGGTTCAAAAGCCTCAGGAAGATCAGATAGAGCAGACGCAACGACACGGCTCACGATCATGCCCTGCCGACCGGGCCCCCGATCTCCCAGGTCAGCGGCACAGGCCCACTTCTGGAACCCCACACCCAGCGGTAACTGGTTACGTGCTTGCGCTTGGCTTACGCTCCCACCTTATAGTGGGTTGTGTTGATCATGATCGGTTGGCGACGAATATGGGCCGTAGGAAGAGCCTTCTACAGCCAACCACGTACGACGCTCAGGAGGATTCCGGATGACCGGTTTCCGTGGTAGGTTTTATCTTAATGGCCATAAGGGGGTGAATGTGATGGCGGGGCCCTGTTGCGTCGACGGAAAAATGGGCGAGATGGGCCTGCTATCGCGCCGCAATCACTCTCGTGGGATCCCAACCCTCGAAGTAGATTCCGCGAATCAGCATGAGTAGCTGCGCTGAAAGATTCGCCGTTTCTTCGACGGTCAGGCGGTCGCATAGTGCGTGCAGGACCGCGCGCAGCGCTGTAGGACTGGTTGCGCAGGGTCTTCGCCCAGCCGTATGACTCCTCGATGTGCTTGAGGGCCCCGTTCGTTTTTCCAGCGTGGTATCGAACGTCTTACATCCGGTGAAACTCACGAAATTACACCTCGGCGTTTGCGTCGTCCGGTTTGCTCAGGCTGCCGGTTTACGGCGGTCTTCATGATGGCTCGCTGCGCCGGGGCGGCGCATGCGCCCGGCAGGGCAGGCTGTGCCGACCCGGTTAGGCCTGCCAGGCCGAAGGTGGCGGGTCGACTATGTCGCTTTCGTGAGCGCATCCAGCACGCCATGCAGATGCGCTACCGCGAGTTCTATGTCATAATATTTTTGTCGTCCAGCGCGCGACTCAGTGGCCGGCAATCCACAGCGTTGGACTTTCTCGAAATCGCCGTAGGGAAACTTGTAGCGACCCTTGGTTTCTTCGCCTTGCTCGTCATCTATGCCGAGATGCCATTTGGCGTAATTGGCGTAGCCGCACCGTTGGATGAACTCATTTTCCCGCCGGGCGGACGGTTGGTTTTCGCTCCACGCATCGCGGTCATCGATGACGTACTTTCCGTCTCTGATCAGGCTCTTCGCATGGTCGAAGGCCCTATTGTTCTGCTTGACCGTCATGGTTCTCCATTCGATCCCGCCGCACTGATCAATCGCCGTTCTTACCGGGTGCTGCTGACCGGAGGTAACGGACGAACCAGTCCCGCGCCAGGGCAGCTACCTGCTCCAACGCCCCTGGTTCTTCGAACAGGTGCGATGCACCTGGGATGATCACCATACGCTTTTCCCCTACCAGCCTATCCATTGCTTGCCGATTGAGGTCGATAACGATCGGGTCGCGCTGCCCCACGATCAGCAGAGTGGGCTGGTGCACTTCATGGAGGTGTTCATCGGCGAGGTCGGGCCGTCCCCCGCGGGAGACAACCGCCTGCACGGTGGCCGGCCGGGCAGCGGCAGCGATCAACGCGGCCGCGGCGCCAGTGCTGGCACCGAAAAGCCGGACGCCCAAGCCGGCGGTGGGTTCGTTGCCGGCCATCCAGTCGGTCAGCGCTATGACCCGCACGGCAAGCAAGTCGATGTCGAACCGCAGGGATGCGGTCCGCATGTCAACCTGCTCTTCCTCCCGGGTGAGCAGGTCAGCGAGCACGGTGGTCAGACCGGCCTGGTTAAGCTCATCAGCCACGTAGCGGTTACGCGGGCTATGGCGACCGCTGCCACTGCCGTGTGCAAACAGCACCGCACCACGCGGAGAGTCCGGCAGCCCAATGTCGGCTTCCAGCACTGCGCCTGCGGCAGGAATCTGACGGCTCTGGTGGATCACGTTTGTGGCGCTCACTGCGCTAAGGCTCCCCTCTCTGCGCCGGCGCATTGCTTCAGACCGCGAATGGATAGGTCTCTGGAGCCTCACCTTCTTCCCAGCCGGCGGTGCGTTCTAGTGGCTCGACTGCCCGGGTGTCGTCAATGTGCACCACGGCATCGAACTGGTCAGACACCCGAGTCTGGAAGTAGTGGCTCTGCCGTTCGGTATCGGGCCAGTAAATCACGCCGATCGCGCGTTCCAGCCGGATCCCGCGCAGAGTTTCGGCGGCGTGCGCAGCGGTGCCGAAGCGCAGCATGAATTCTTTCTGCCCAATTTTGTGGAACAGTTCTTCGACACTGCCGGACAGCGTCGGGCGCACCCACTTGCGTTGCGCCGGTGGCCCCAGTCATCGGCTGCGGTCACCGTCCCGGTATAGGTCGTGAAACCGAGATTGCGGCAGTCGGTGCCGAGGTGTTCACGCACGAGCTGACCGACGTTCAACTCCCCGCGGGCGGCCATCTCCGTGGCTCGCGCATCTCCGATATGGGAGTTGTGTTCCCACACGACAAGTTTCGCCCGGATTTCCCCGTTGGCGGGTCAGATGGTCCTGCAGTGCATGCAGGGTGTCAACCATGTGGCGGTCCCGCAAGTTCCACGACAAGGCTCGGCCGGTGAACATCGAGCGGTAGTACTCGGCGGCATCTTTCACGGTTTTGGCGTTTTGCTCGGCGTAGAAGAATTCGTCCTCGGCCAGCAAACCGTCGCGCCTGGCGTACTCCACCGCGTGACGTTGCAGATCGACGAGCTGGTCGATGACCTCCTGCTCGCAGGTCTGACCCGCGCCGAACGCAGCGGCGAAACCATAAGTCTGGCCATTGTCGCCGCCGTAGTGGTCAAAGCAGGCGTAACGCTCGCGGGCGCGCGCGGCCGCGGCGGGGTCAACCCACTCGAGGTAGGCGATGACCTCATGAATCGATCGGTACAGGCTATATAGATCCAGACCGTAGAAACCGGCCTTGCCCCCGTCATCGCGGACCCGGTCATTGTGGTCGCGCAGCCACCCGACAAAGTCGAGCACCACGGTGTTGCGCCACATCCAGGTGGGAAAGCGCTCAAAGCCGCGCAGGGCTTCCTCCGCCGTGGCGTCCTGGTTGCGGCCATGGACGTACCTATTGACCCGGTAGGCGTCGGGCCAGTCGCCCTCGATCGCCACCGCAGAGAATCCCCGCTGCTCGATGAGACGCCGAGTGATCTCCGCGCGGGCAGCGTAGAAATCGCGGGTGCCATGGGAGGCCTCCCCCAGCAGGACCACCGTGGCGTCGCCGACCAGGTCGAACAGCACCTCCTCGGACGGCACACCGTTCTCCGTGGGCAGCGCCGCCAGCCGGATCGCCCCCACCTCGGTGAGATACGGGACTCCCGTAGCCGTAGCCCCTGTCGCCGCAGTCGCTGCGGCGTGCAGCAGGTCGCGCACTTCCTCGTCGGTGGTCTGGGCGAAGTCCCAATACGACCGACCGACAGCGAGGAACGGCGACGGGGCAGTGGCGCAGACCACCTCGTCGACGATCTCAGCGAGTTCCTGGCAGGTGGACTGCGGCGCCACCGGCACGGCGACGACCATCCTGGCCAGCCGATGCTGGCGCAGCGCCTCGATCGCCGCGGGCATGCTCGCCCCGGTGGCCAGACCGTCGTCGACCAGGATCACCATCTTGCCGGCAAGGTCAGGCATCGGCCGGGCGTCCCGGTAAGCCTGCTCCCGGCGTAGTAGTTCACGGCCCTCCCGCTCGGCTACCCGCTGGATGACCTCAGGCACAATGTCCATGCCTCGGACGACATCATCATTGATGACGACTACCCCGCCACTGACGATCGCCCCCATGGCCAGCTCCTCGCGGCCCGGTACGCCAAGCTTGCGGACCATGAAGACGTCGAGGGGAGCACCGAGGGCTTGCGCGATCTCGTAGGCCACAGGCACACCGCCTCGCGGCAGCCCCAGTACTGTCACGTCCGAGCGTCCCCGGTAGTGATCGAGCAAACCCGCCAGCACCCGGCCCGCATCCCGACGATCACGGAACAGTCGATTCGGCACCCTGGTTGCTGCCGGCTTCAGATCTTCACCCCTCTGGCGTTGCGCCGATTCTGCCCGCGTCATCGAGATAGACCCCCGATTCGCTGCACTGGTTGTGGCATGAACGCCGACGGGAAAGCCGCACCGGCTTGCATGACAACAACCTCCACGATGTGACCCGTGGGTACCCCTTGCGGTCGGAAGTACCCGTAGAGGCTGATCCTGCGCGCTACAGCACGCGGAAACCTCGCCCTACCAGCGCCAGAACCCGGCCGCCGGGTTGACCCGGCAGGCCCGGTAACGATTCATGGGATATGCGTTGACCGGAAGATCTGCTTCCCGAGGTTGACTCGGCGCATCTTCTTTCGTGCCGCCAGGCTCAGGCCAACGCCGTAGCGGTTAACGCAAGCTCGCAAGCGCGTCAACGTCTCAGCCCCGCACGCGCGATAAGGAGCAGAAGTGATCGAAGTAAGCCAGTCGGTGTCGACCAACGCTGAGCGGGTCTTCGCGGTCCTCGCGGACGGCTGGCTGTACCCGCTGTGGGTGGTGGGCGCTACCCATATGCGAGATGTGGATCCGGGTTGGCCTGCGGTCGGGACGCGGATTCACCACTGCGTGGGTCCGTGGCCACTCAACATACGCGATGCCACCACCGTCGTTGCGGTCGAACCAGGGCGAATGCTTGAGCTCGATGCTCGAGTGTGGCCTACCGGAGCCGCCAAGGTACGCATTGTCCTCACGTCATTGGGGGACAATCAAACTCACGTGATCACGGGGGAGATTTTCGACCGGGGTCCGGCTCAACACCTGCCCATGAGTGTTCAGGCCGCGCTGGTGCGGCCCCGCAACATCGAATCCCTGCGCCGGCTCGCCGACATCGCCGAGCACCGCGATGTGGTGTGCAGACCTTACCGCGAAGATAGTGATCGGGCGGATCCTCGCCCGGCGGGCATGCGATGACGACCTACAGGAGACGACAATGTCAGACCCGCAACGTCTGCAGCATTTGGAAATTCTGGCCGGCCCACCCAAGCTGAACCACGATGAACTGCTGGCCGTGCAAAAAGAAACGCTCGATAGGCCGAGGCGGCCGTATGGGCGGGCCGCCCGCGTGCTGTTTAACGCCCTCGACACGGTGTACGGGCTGGAACGCACCCTGGGCAAATTCAAGGTTCTTGAACTAGTTGCCCGGGTACCCTACCAATCGTGGGAGCAAGTTGCCTACGTCGCCATCACTCATATCCACGAGAAGACCGGGATGGCTCGGCGTATCTATGAGCGTGTTGCGGAGTCGCGTGCCCAGCAAGACAACGAACAGTGGCACCTTCTCATCATACAGGAAATGATTGATAACGCCAGACTGGAAGACGGAAGAATCAAATTCTTCTGGATGCCGCAGATACTAGCGTGGGGATACTACCAATTATCCTGGTTCCTATTCGCGCTGCGACCAGACTGGTCTTACCTGCTCAACGCGGACTTCGAAGACCACGCAGAGCACGAGTACATGGAGTTAGTGGCCGAGCATCCAGAGTGGGAACACACCCCATTCATATCTGAGTTCGCTGACGATTACGGACACTTCGACTCGCAGGCCGACTTGTTCCGCCAAATAGGGCACGACGAACGGGTGCACAAGATAGAAAGCCTGAACCGACTCAAGCGCCCCCGCTTCCCCTAACAAGGCCGTGTGCGCGTCCCCGTGCCCGGTGTGTCATGCGCTCATGCGCGGTGTGTCGTGCCTAGAGCCGTAGACAGGTTCCCCGATCGAGTTGAGCCGGCACGGCGCTGCTGAGCACAGACGCACGACACACCGGGCACGACACACCGGGCACGGGGGCACGACACGCCAGGGAGGGGAGGAACGGGGGCATGACTGAGCCCGGGAGCCAGGCATTGGCGGAGCAGCCCGGTGTGCTGTTCGACCTCGACGGCACACTCATCGACAGTGTTTACCAGCACGTTCTTGCGTGGCAGGAGGCACTCAGCGGGTCCGGAATCGATCTTTCGGTATGGAAGATTCATCGACGTGGGTCCGTCGCCAGAACAACTGACTCAGCAGATTCGCAACGCCTTGGTCCGCAACGCCGAGACCGATGCAGAGCGGATCAGGGTGAGGTACACGGCGACAAGATCATACTCCGGGGAACGGTGCGCAGCTGGGCAGAGAGGGCAGAAGCGGAACGGGTTGCCTGGTCCACTCTCGGTGTGAGCGAAGTCGAGAACCACATCACGGTGGCTCCTGATCCACCCGTCGTTACCCGTAGGTGGACAGGTATTCGTGGACCAGACGGACGGCCATGGATCCTTCGCCCACTGCTGAGGCGACCCGCTTGATTGACCCGCTGCGTACGTCGCCGACCGCGAATACTCCCGGTTCGGTGGTCTCCAGCAGCAGCGGCGCCCGCCCGAGTTCATCGAACTGTCCGTTGGCCGCCCTGGCGGCGTCGGCTCCAGTCAGTACGTAACCACCGGAGTCCAGGGCCAGCGTGCCGGCCAGCCAGTCGGTGCAGGGGGTTGCGCCGATGAAGACGAACATCTCCCTGGCCTCCAGAGTGCGCCGCTGTCCGGACTCGTTGTCCTGCACGACCATGGCCTCCAGCGACTTGTCGCCGAGTAGCTCGCGTACCTCGCTGTGCAGCAGGACTTCGATCCACGGATCTCGCTCGATCCGGTCGGCTAGATAACGTGACATGTACTCGTCCAGCCGATGCTCGCGGACCACCAGCCGGATCTTTCCCACGTGATCGGCAAGGAAGATCGTCGCTTGACCCGCCGAGTTGCCCCCTCCCACGATCACAACGGGATCGTTGATGCACAGCTGGGCCTCCATCGGAGTGGCCGCATAGTAGATGCTGGTCTCCTCGAATTCCTCCAGGCGCGGTACCGGCAGCTTGCGGTAACGGGCACCGGTGGCCAGCACGACCGTCCGGGCGGACACTTCGGTCCCATCCGAAAACTGGATCCGGTAGTGCCCGTTGTCTCGGGTTAGCTGCTGTGCAGTGGCGGGCACGCTGGTGCGGGCCCCGAACTTCCTGGCTTGGATCGCCGCACGGTCGGCCAGCTCTCCACCGGATATCCCCGCCGGGAATCCGAGGTAGTTTTCGATCCGTGAGGATGTCGCGGCTTGCCCGCCGATGGCCACTGCATCCACCGCAACCGTCGTCAAGCCCTCCGATGCACCGTAGACAGCCGCCGCCAGTCCGGCCGGGCCCGCGCCGACCACCAGCAGATCGCAGCTCGACTCGCTGCCCGCAACGGTAACCAGCCCCACGAGCTGGGCCAGCTCGGCATTGCTCGGGTTACGCAGCACCCGATCCCGCCACACGACCACCGGGGTCTCGTCAGGCCCGATACCGAACTGACACAGCAGGTTCTCGGCGGTCGGGTCGTCCTCCAGGTCGATGAAACGGTGCGGCAGCCGGTTGCGCATGGTGAAATCGCGCAGCCGTCGAGTGTCCTGCGAGTAGCGGGAGCCAATGATGCGGAAGCCAACCCCGAGCCCGATCGCCAACGTGCGGCGGACCAGGCAGGCGCGCAGGATGTCGTCACCGAGTGCCGGATCCCGCGAGACGACGGCGCGCAGGCCGTCGAAGGGTACGACGAGTACCTCGCCGTCCTCCAACGCCACCGCCGTGAAGAACTCGGTCTGGCCGGTGAGCAGGCTCAGCTCGCCCAGGAATCGCCCGGGGCCGTGTACCCGGACCACCCGCTGGTCGTCCGTGCCGTATCCCTCGACCATCGCCACCCGACCGGCCAGGATGACATAGAAAGACTCACTCGGATCACCCTCGGCGTACAACACCTCACCGGCGTGGATGGGTCGCCGTTCGCCGTACGGCTCCAGCGTGTCCAGCTGGGCCTGATCCAGCCGGGGGTACGCCCCTTCCAGATTGGGAGTCTCGGGCAGCGCAGCCGCTTCGGCCAGATCCTGGGCAGGCATCACCTGGTGCGTCATGTGACCAGACCGTCAATGAGTAAAGACGCCCCGATACCGGCCAGCCAGATATCCTTGGCCAGCGGGATGCCCTGCTGCGTCGGTCCCAGACTTTCCTCCTGCCGCATACCTGGTGTGCGGAGATAAAGCCCCAGAAGAGCTCCGGAAAATGCGGTCAAGGCTGCTCCGGCGGCCAGGCGCAGCGGCAGCTGCCGGACTATGTTGCGCACTTTCATCAATTGCCTCCAGATCGGGAATCTGAGGGAATGCGGGCAATCGCGTCGTCCAGCCAGCGCCGAAGTGCGTCCAGTGGCGCGGCGCCAGGCTGGCGCGTGATCACCTCACCCCGATACAGCACCATCAGGGTCGGAACCGCCTGCACGGAGAACCGCTGCGCCAGCTTCGGCGCACGATCGATGTCGACCTTGACCAGCTTGAGTTGGCCAGCCTTCTCTTTGGCTAGCTGCTCCAGCGCTGGGCTGACCATGCGGCATGGCCCGCACCAGGCCGCCCACAGGTCCACCAGGACTGGGATGCTCGCCTGCTCGGCGATCTCAGCGAAGTCCTCATCGCTGGCATCGACGATCCACGGCAGGAACGCCTTGCAGTTCCCGCACCGTGGCTTGCCCGGCACGGCCGCAGGCACCCGGTTCATCCGCCCGCAGTTCTCGCACTTGACCGTCGGGGTCGAGGCCGTAGTCGCCATCGTCTATCACGCCGCGGTACTCGTCGCGGGCTGGGGATCGTCGTGGGTAACGACGAGCTCGTCGCCCTTGAGCTCGACCCGTATGGTGGCGCCGTCCAGGATGGCATCGGTGAGCAGGGCTCGGCCGATACGGGTTTCGACTTCACGGGCGATGAACCGGCGCAGCGGCCGGGCACCGTAGACCGGGTCGTAGCCCTGCGCGGCGATGAACCGGCGCGCCTCCTCGGAGATCTCCAGGCTCATCCGGCGCTCTGCGAGCCGGGCGCGCAGCTCGTTGAACATCAGCTCGACGATCTGCTCGATCTGGGCTTGGGTCAGCGGGCTGAACAACACGATGTCATCGATGCGATTGAGGAACTCCGGACGGAAGTGGTGGCGCAGCTCACCCATCACCAGCTCGCGGGCCTCCGGTTTGATCTCTGCCTCCGCCGTCACCCCATCCAGCAGGTACTGCGAGCCGATGTTCGACGTCATGATCAGCACCGTGTTCCGGAAGTTGACCGTGCGACCCTGCGCATCGGTGAGCCGACCGTCGTCGAGTACCTGCAGCAGCGTGTTGAACACGTCGTGGTGCGCTTTCTCGATCTCGTCGAAGAGCACCACCGAGTAGGGCTTACGGCGCACCGCTTCGGTGAGCTGGCCGCCCTCCTCGTAGCCCACATAGCCGGGTGGGGCCCCGACTAGGCGGCTTACGGTGTGCCGCTCCTGGTACTCGCTCATGTCCACGCGGACCATGTTGTCCTCGGAGTCGAACAGCGCCGCGGCCAGCGTCTTGGCCAGTTCCGTCTTCCCGACCCCGGTGGGGCCCAGGAAGATGAACGAGCCAATCGGGCGGCGCGGGTCCTTGATGCCCGAGCGAGCCCGGATGATGGCATCGGACACCACCCGGACCGCCTCGTCCTGGCCCACCACCCGCTCGTGCAGGACCTCGTCGAGACGCAGCAGCTTCTCCCGCTCGCCCTCCTTCAGCCGGGTGATCGGGATCCCGGTCCAGGCCGAGACGATCTCAGCAATCTCGTCTTCGGTGACCACCTCGCGCAACAGCCGGCGCTCGCCCTGCTTGACGGCGAGCTGCTCCTCCTCAGCGGCCAGTCGCCTCTCCAGCTCGGTGAGCTTTCCGTAGCGCAGCTCGGCGGCGCGGTTAAGGTCATAGGCGCGCTCGGCCTCCTCGATCTCCCGGCGAGCTTGTTCCAGCTCGGCGCGCAGTTCCTGAACCCGCCGGATCGCCTGCCGCTCGGCTTCCCACTGCGCGCGCATCGCGTCGGCCTCGGCCCGTAGATCGGCCAGCTCACGACGGAGTTGGTCGAGCCGGGCCTGGCTGGCCGGGTCTGTCTCCTTCGCCAGCGCGGCCTCTTCGATCTCCAGGCGCATCACCCGCCGGGTGATCTCATCGAGCTCAGCGGGCATCGAGTCGATCTCGGTGCGCAACCGGGCGCACGCCTCGTCGACCAGGTCGATCGCCTTATCCGGCAGGAACCGGTCGGTGAGATACCGGTGGCTCAACGTTGCGGCGGCGACCAGCGCACCATCCTGAATGCGCACCCCGTGGAAGATTTCCAGACGTTCCCGCAGCCCACGCAGGATGGAGATGGTGTCCTCGACGCTGGGCTCGTCGACCAGCACTGGCTGGAAGCGACGCTCCAGCGCGGCGTCCTTCTCGATATGCTTGCGGTACTCGGTGAGCGTGGTCGCGCCGATCATGTGCAGCTCGCCGCGGGCCAGCATCGGCTTGAGCATGTTGCCGGCATCCATAGCGCCTTCGGCCGCCCCGGCGCCGACCACGGTGTGCAGTTCGTCAACGAACAGCAAGATCCTGCCTTCAGCGGCTTTGACCTCGGCGAGCACCGCCTTGAGCCGCTCCTCGAACTCCCCGCGGTACTTCGCCCCGGCGATCAGGGCTCCCATGTCCAATGCGAAGATCGTCTTGTCCCGCAGGCCCTCCGGAACGTCGCCACGCACGATCCGCTGGGCTAACCCCTCCACGATGGCGGTCTTACCCACCCCGGGGTCACCGATGAGTACCGGGTTGTTCTTCGACTTCCGACTCAAGATTTGGACCACTCGCCGGATTTCGGTATCCCGCCCGATGACGGGATCCAGCTTGCCCGAGCGGGCCGCATCGACCAGGTCCTGCCCGTATTTGGCCAGAGCCTCGTAGGCGCCCTCCGGGGTGGCCGAGGTCACCCGCTGATTGCCGCGAATCTGGGTCAGCGCAGACAGAAACGCCTCCCGGGTCACGCCGAACTCTTTGAGCCGTCGACCGGCGGCACTGGAAGTCCCCTCGTCGGCCAGGGCGAGCAACAGATGCTCGACGGAGACGTACTCGTCCTTGAGCCGCTTGGCCTCCCGCTCGGCGGCATCCAGCACGTGGGCCAACCGCTGGGTGATGAACACCTGACCGGGAGCGGCGCCGGGCCCAGTCACCTTGGGCCTGCGCTGTAGGTCGGCCTCGACGGCGGCTCGTAGCGCGTCGACGTCAGCGTTGAACTGCCGCAACAGCCGCGGTACCAGTCCCTCGGGCGCCTCGAGCAGGGCCAGCAGTAACTGTTCCCCATCCACCTCGGTATGTCCGTAGCGCAACGCCACACTCTGGGCCTGCTGCACCGCTTCCTGCGAGCGCTGAGTCAAGCGGTTCATGTCCATAACAGGTCACTCCTCGTACTGGGCCGTCGTTGACGGCCCACGGGCGGCGTTGTGGGGTGGGCGGCCACCGCTGGCACGCAGCGTGGCCTCGAGCGCCTCGATGCGGTCGAGCAGGTCCATCACCAGCCCGAGCGCTGCGTAATTCAGAGACAGACCAGCACGCAGGCGTTGGATCCGGGCCGCGACCCGCAGCTGCGGCGCCGCGAACCACAACTGACCGGTGGCATCTCGGGTCGGCTCCAGCAGGCCCAGTGACACTAACCGGCGGACCAGTTCAGGATGCATCCCAGCCCGGGCGGCGAAACCATCCAAACTGAGCCGGGACACACGCACCAGCGAGTAGCTGGTCATGTGTCCATCCTCGGGTCGAAGGTCGAATCCCTCCGCAGTGCCTCGAACAGCTCCCGCTCCCGCGGTGTCAACTTCCGCGGCACCATGATCTTTACCTCGGCATATAGATCACCCGGTGTTCCCCGCGGGTTAGGCAAGCCTTCCCCGCGCAACCGCAACCTGCGACCCGTGGAGGATCCAGCCGGCACCCGCACCTTGGCCTCCCCACCCGGGGTGAGCAGCGAGACAGTGGCCCCCAGCGCCGCCTCCCACGGTGTCAACGCCAGATCTATCGAGATATCGCGACCGTTGACCCGGTAGCGAGAGTGTGGCGCGATCCGCACCACCAGATACAAATCCCCCGCCGTGCCACCGCGTGAGCCCTGCCCACCCCAGCCAGCCACGCGAATGCGCTGCCCATCAGTAATTCCGGCGGGAATCTCCACTTCGAAACTGGCGGGCTCACCTGCTCCGGACAGCGTGATGCGGCGCGTGCCGCCGCGGTAGGCGTCCTCGACCGACAGCACGATCTCGGCCTCCTGATCCGCTCCCGAAATCGGCCCCGCTGCGCCACGCGCACCGAAAAAATCACTGAACAAGTCATCGATGTTGATGCCGCCAGTGCCGAATCCCCCGCTGCGATCCCCGCCACCGATGTTGGAGTCCACCCACACCCGGCCACTGCTGAAGGGTGATCCCCCTGGCGATCGCCCTCTCCCCGCCCCGGCGGTGCCGACGTAATCCTCATAACCCTCCGGGATCTGGCGGAAATCGGGGCCGAACCGGTCGTAACGCCTCCGGGTGTCGGGGTCGGAGAGCACGCTGTAGGCCTCACTGATCTCCTTAAAGCGCTCCTCGGCGCCGGGATCGCGGTTCACGTCGGGGTGGTGCTGCCGGGCGAGTTTGCGGTAGGCACGCTGTATTTCCTCGGTGCTCGCGGTGCGGGAGACCCCGAGCGCGTCGTAGTAGTCGCGTGCCATCGGCCGTCAACTCCGCCGGCCTGCGACGGTCACCGCACCCGGCCGCAGCTGCCGCTCCGGGGTGCCGTAGCCCGGGCGCAGCACCCGGACCACCGTGCCCGGCTCGGCCTCCGAGTCATCGACCACGTTGACGACCTCATGCCGGGTCGGGTCGAACGGCACCCCCACCTCGTCCTGGCGTGAAAAGCCGAGATTGGCCAGCACAGCCAGGGCCTGCTCCCGCACCGCTCGGACGCCCTCGATGATCGTCGAGGGGTCGGCCTCAACGTGGCTGAGCGCGAGGTCGAGGTTGTCCAGCACCGGCAGCCAGGCACCAGCCATCCTGTTCGCCTCGGCCGCCCGCTGGCGTTCCAGCTCCCGGGCATACCGCTTGCGCAGGTTGTCCAGATCGGCCAGAGCCCGCCGCAGCCGGTCCTCCAGGGCGGCCACGGCATCCCGATCCTGCCCTGCACCCTCGCGTGGACCCTCGTCCTCGCGGCTGGAGCCAGGCCCGTTCTGCGCCTGGGCCTGCTGCTCGTGGTCTGCTCGGGCTCCCTGGTGAGGTGCCGCTTGTGGATCCATCTGCTGACCCGCCTTTAGCTGCGGTCGAAGTCGGCATCGATGACATCATCGTCAGCGGCAGAGCTGGTGCCTCCGGGTGATCCGTCCTGCGACGCTCCACCACCGAACCCGCCGCCACCGAAACCGGCGCCCACTCGTGCCATGAGGGCCTGGTCCACCTGCTGGAGCTCGCCGATCAGCTCGCGTACCCAGGGTAGCGGTGCCTGCTCCTTGATCGCTTGTTGGGCCTGGCCAATGAGGAGTTCAGCTCGGGCTTTTTCGTGTTCTGGGGCGTTTGCACCGAGCTCGTCCAGGCGCCGCTGGGTTTGGTAGGCGAGGGTGTCCAGCTCGTTGCGCGCGTCCACCTCCTCACGCAGCTGCGCATCGGCGGCGCGGTTGCGCTCGGCTTCGGCCACCATGCGCTCGACCTCGGCGGAGTCGAGGTTGGAGCTCTCGCTGATGGTGATGCCCTGTTCGGCTCCGGTGTCGCGGTCCCGGGCGGTGACATTGACGATGCCGTTGGCGTCGATGTCGTAGGTGACCTCGATCTGCGGCTCACCGCGCGGGGCGGGGCGAATGTTCTCCAACCGGAACCGGCCCAGTGCCCGGTTGTCCGCGGCCCGTTCCCGTTCCCCCTGCAACACCACCACGTCCACTGCGGACTGGTTGTCCTCGGCGGTGGAGAACACCTCGCTGCGCCGTGCCGGGATCGTGGTGTTCCGCTCAATGATCTTCGTCATCACCCCGCCACGGGTCTCCACCCCCAGGGACAGCGGTGTGACATCCAGCAGCACCACATCAGACACCTCACCCTTGAGCACGCCGGCCTGGATCGCCGCACCCACCGCGACAACCTCGTCCGGGTTGACGCTCATATTGGGGTCCTTGCCGCCGGTGAGCCGGCGGACCAGGTTTTGCACCGCAGGGATCCGGGTCGACCCGCCGACCAGGATGACCTCGTCGAGGTCGTTGGCGTTGATCTTGGCATCGCCCATGGCCTGCTTGACCGGGCCCATGGTGCGCTCCACCAGATCGGCGGTGAGCTGCTCGAACTTCGAGCGGGTGATCGTGGCCTGCAAATGTTTGGGGCCGGTGGCATCGGCGGTGATAAACGGCAGGCTGACCTGCGTCTGGGTCACCGAGCTTAACTCGACCTTGGCTTTCTCCGCAGCCTCGAACAGCCGCTGCAACGCCTGCGGATCCTTGCGCAAATCGATGCCGTTGTTCTTCTGGAACTCATCAGCCAGATAGTCGACCAGGCGCCGGTCGAAGTCGTCCCCACCCAAATGAGTGTCCCCGGCGGTGGCGCGCACCTCCACCACGCCGTCACCGACGTCCAGGATGCTGACGTCGAAGGTGCCACCGCCCAGGTCAAACACCAGCACCGTCTCGTGTGCTCGCTTGTCCATCCCGTAGGCCAGCGCGGCTGCGGTGGGCTCGTTGATGATCCGCAGTACCTGAAGCCCAGCGATCTTGCCGGCGTCCTTGGTGGCCTGGCGTTGCGCATCGTTGAAGTAGGCCGGGACCGTGATCACTGCCTCGGTGACCCGCTCCCCTAAATACTTTCCCGCATCATCGGCCAGCTTGCGCAACACCAGCGCGCTGATCTCTTCCGGGGCATACAGCTTGCCCCGGACATTGAACCGGGCCTCGCCATTCGGTCCGGGCACCACATCAAACGTGACGGCCTTGGCTTCCTCGGCTACCTCATCGAACCTCCGGCCGATGAAGCGTTTCGCCGAATAGATCGTCCCCTTCGGATTCAGGATCGCCTGCCGTTTCGCCAACTGCCCGACCAGCCGCTCCCCATTCTCGGTGAACGCCACCACCGACGGCGTCGTCCGTGACCCTTCGGCGTTGGGGATCACGTCTGCCTGGCCGCCCTCCCAGGCGGCGATCACCGAGTTGGTCGTACCGAGATCGATACCCACTGCCTTCGCCATAATCTAATGCTCCTCCTCAGCCGGTGGTAGGCGTCGTGTTCTTGGTCTGTACCGAGGTTTGAGCCGGGGCGGGATCGGCGAGCAAGCGCGCTGCCTCATCGGCAACGTCCTCGTCGACGACTACCTCATAGTGGCTGGGAACCATCATCGTGACCGCGTCGAAGTCCCGGCGGCCGCGCTGCATAGCGTGCATTATCAAACCTAGTACCGCACCAATGACCGCACCGATGATCAGTCCGTAGAACGCCAGCACAATGCTGGCGACCAAGGGGTTGATGAGGTCGAATATACCGAAGATCCAGCCGATCAAGGCGCCGGGAAACGCACCGGACACGGCACCCTTCAGCGCGGCGCCGCCGTAGTTCAGCCGGCCGGTCACCTGCTCAACCATCCGGAGGTCGTGGCCGATGATGGCAACTCTCTCGACTGGGAAGCCCAGATCGGATAGCCGGTCCACGGCGCGCTCGGCATCTGCATAGGTAGTGAATACAGCGATGGGCCGACGGCGTGATGCCGCGGCCCCGTCGGCCCGCGGACTGACCGCCTGGTGGTGCCACGGCGTACTCATGACTCGCCTCCTAATGTTCTCTAGCCGCCTGGATCCCCTCCACGCAACGTTATGAGGTGGTTACTAGCTGCTCATGCGAGCTTGATCAGCGGTAGCAGCACCGCTGTCCGGCAGTTCCTGCTGTTGTTGCCCGCTCAGCGAGATGCGGCGCGGTTTGCTCGCCTCAGCGATCGGGATCGTCAGTATGAGGACGCCGCGGTCATAATTCGCGGACAGTTTGTTGACGTCGAGGTTGTCGCCCAGGAAGAGCTGCCGGGTGAAGGTGCCGTGCGGTCGCTCGTCCACGATCACGTCGTCGCCTTCTTCGTGCGCGGGCCGCCGCTCCGCCCGGATGCTCACCACGTTGCGCTCGACGGTCAGCTCGACGTCGTCCCGATCGACGCCTGGGAGATCGACATAGACGAAAAACTCGTCCTTCCGCCGCCACGCCTCCATCGGCATCGTCCGCGGCCCCCTGCCGCCCATCATCTGCTCAGAGAGTCGATCCAGCTCCCGGAACGGATCGAAACGCATCAATGTCATTATATGTCCCTTCTGTCAGGTTCGTGAGGTATTTCAAGCCGGCCACCCGACCTGATAGTCATCCGTGGCCGGGCATGTCCACCGTGACCAAGCAGGGGGATACCTGGCCTGGCCCTAACGGGGCTAAATCCGCCCACTGGGGTTCACCTACTGGCACGAACAGGGCCACGATGTGAGAATCGGCTAAGGGTTAGCGCATGTACCGTGCGACGAGGCCGATGCTTCAGGAGGTCCCGATGTCGCTACCACCAAGATGACGGAGAACAACGACGCAGTCGGGAAGGCCGTACGGGATCAGCTCGCATCGTTCCCCCCGTTGCTCACCCTGTCGATGGTGATGACCAGCAGTCGAGACGAAACTGAGATCCTGCGCATCGCCACAACGGCCGCCCCGTCGCTAGGTGATTGCCGGGTTGAGGCCGTCTACTTCAACGATGAGTGGCGCCGCGTCGGGTTGGTTCATCACCCGGCTAATGCCGACGTGCTGCAGGCCCAGTTCACCGCACTGGGTCGGTCGGGGGGGCCAGTGAATATAGAAGGTGCCGGTTGGGCATGGGCATACCCGCTGGTCAGCCTGGACGACCTGAACGGCTACCTGGTGGTCAGCTTCGACACCGCCCCCGAGCCTCACCGCCAGTTCCTGCTCAACGTGCTGGCCCAGCAGACCGGCGCTGCGCTCACCAACGCCCTCCTCCACGCTCGGGACCGAGCCGGCGTCGAGCGAGAACGGGCGATCTCCGACGAGTTGCGCTCCGCGAACCTCGCCCTCGAACAAGCGATGACAGAGGTGGCCCGTTCCTCGGAGGCAGTGCAGCGCAGCCTCGACATCCACGACCAGCTCACCGCGGTGGCCACGGCCGGAGCAGGTCAAGAGGGCATCGCTCGCACCCTGCACGAGCTGACCGGGCTGCCGGTCGCCATCGAAGACCGCTACGGAAACCTCGTCGCCTGGGCCGGCCCTGGTCGGCCCGAGCCCTACCCGAAGCCGACCCCCGCTCGCCGTCAGCAGGTGCTGCAGCG
This sequence comes from Pseudonocardiaceae bacterium, assembly GCA_035275565.1. Taxonomy (GTDB): domain Bacteria; phylum Actinomycetota; class Actinomycetes; order Mycobacteriales; family Pseudonocardiaceae. The sequence continues at coordinate 41,925 of DATEMN010000283.1, forward strand.
TGCCCGTTACGCCCGGAGCCCGGTCCGCGACAGAGACCGCCTGATCACGGTGGCCCAACCCGGCAGCCAGGTGCTTGGCGTTATCGCCCTCATCGACCCGGACCGAACCGCCGAGCCCAGCGAGAAGATCGCCCTCGAACACGCGAACACCGTGCTGACGTTGGAGCTTGCGCACCTTCGCGCTCTGGGCGAGGCGGAGCTACGCCTACGGCGTGACCTCGTTGAGGAGTTGCTGGCCGGCACGGACGCCGACAGCGCCCAGGACCGGGCCCGGGCGCTGGGCTACGACCTGGCTCGCCCCCATCGAGTGGTGGTCATTATCGACGGGAGCCGACGTGGCAACCACGAGACCTTTTATCACGCCGTGCGTCGCGCGGTGCGCACCACCGGGATCGGATCGCTGCTGGCCAGCCGTCCAGGCGGGGTCGCGGTGCTCAGTGATACCGACAAGGACTGGGAACAGTTCCGGGCGGCAATCCTCGCCCAGGCAGGCACGCAGGAAAGCTGCAGACTCGGTGTGGGCGCACCATGTATCCAGCCATCCGAGTTCCCTCGCTCCCACAGGCAGGCCCAGCTCGCCCTGAGGGTGCAAGTCGTCACCGGTTCACCCGAGCAGGCCACGCTCTTTGAAGACCTCGGCATTTACCAACTGCTCTCTGAGATCGCCAACATCGACTCGGTCGAGGCCTTCATCCTCCGCTGGCTCGGTCCCCTACTCGATTACGACACCGACAAAGACGCGCGACTTGTTGATACCTTGTCCCGTTACCTGGAATGCGGCGGCAACTACGACCTCACTGCTAAGACATTGTCACTGCATCGCAGCACCCTACGCTACCGGCTGCAACGGATCCGGGATATCTCCGGTCACGACCTCAACGAACCCGACACCCGCTTCAACCTGCAGCTCGCCACCCGCGCCTGGACCACCGTGCATGCCATGCGCCAAAAGCCCTAGCACCACATCGACACCTGAGCCAGCGGGCGAGCAGGCCGCCCGACCCGCGAAGACGAACAGGTACAGCGCAGCTCGCACCGCCGGACCGAAGCGCTGGAATGCGCCTCGCGCCCAGCATCGTCGGCATGAATGTGAATCGAACCGCCGCCCCACCGGTTCCAGTCCCCCGCGGCGCCACCCCCTCCGGGCGCCCCTGTCTTGGTGTGGCTTGCCGAGCAGTTCATGCAGATAGAACGCCAGCTGTTGGCCATCGGCGGTCACCGAGCCGAGCTGCCCCGCTTCCTCGACTTGCTCACTTCCGAGCTGCGCGGACGGGTGGCCGGCACATTCCCAGTCGACGAGGCAACATTCACATCCGGTGAGATCAAACATCAAGCCAGCGTGATCGTCGACCGCCACGAGCGCTCTGAGGAGGAACGCATGGTCGCCGACGCAGTTCAGACGGCGGCCGCCGGCGGCCTGGCCGCACTCGGTCTACAGCCGTGCTTGTGGGCCGGGAGCGTCGCCGCGGCGAATCACCTGCTGGTCCAGGACGAGGTGGTCACACCGGGCGTGATCTGCGACCATGACCGCTGACTTGCCCTTGCCGGCCAGAGCTGCCCGTTGTGTGAACGCCCGGTCCGGCACGCCCCCGATATCGTGGATGAGCTGGTCGAGGTGGTCATCGATGAGGGCGGTTCGATCAAGCACGTCTCCGCGGACACCGTCCTCAAGGAGTACGTGGTTGCGGCCTCGTTGCGCTTCCCGCTTCCATCCCAGCCGGACGAGTGAGCTCCTCGGTTCGGGCAAGGCGACGCAACCGCCATGCGACGATCAGCAGCAGAGGACCCAAGATCAGCGCGTAGATGCCAAGTGCAATGGTAAGTGCCAGCGCGCCGGACACGGGCCAGAACAATATCAGAATGCCGGCGATAACACCGACAAGCCCGGCCAGCACCATGAACAGTTCTCCACGGATCAGCTTGCGTAAGCGCACCGCAAGAACGATCTCGGCGACACCGACGACGATGAACAGGGCGACAGCCAGGATGGTCAACCCGAGGATTGTGATTGCTGGCCACAGCACGGTGAGCACCGCAGCGGCGATCC
>DATEMN010000284.1:0-28336 GCA_035275565.1 Pseudonocardiaceae bacterium
GAGGTTGACATAACTATAACCCTCAGGCTCAGGGTTACGGTTCTCGGCTCACCACACCAACTCCAGACCACCAGCGAAGCGAGAGGCGACAGCGCCATGGCGGCAGCACAGAACTACCTGGCGATCATCAAGGTCGTGGGCATCGGCGGGGGCGGCGTCAACGCCGTGAACCGGATGATCGAGGTCGGGCTGAAGGGCGTCGAGTTCATCGCGATCAACACCGACGCGCAGGCGCTGCTGATGAGCGACGCCGACGTCAAGCTCGACGTCGGCCGCGAGCTCACCCGTGGCCTGGGCGCCGGCGCGAACCCGGACGTGGGCAAGAACGCCGCCGAGGACCACCGCGACGAGGTCGAGGAGGTGCTCAAGGGCGCCGACATGGTCTTCGTGACCTGCGGCGAGGGTGGCGGCACCGGCACCGGCGGCGCCCCGGTGGTGGCCAACATCGCCCGCAAGCTGGGCGCGCTGACCATCGGTGTGGTCACCAGGCCGTTCACCTTCGAGGGCAAGCGGCGGGCCGGTCAGGCTGAGGACGGCATCACCGAGCTGCGCAACGAGTGCGACACCCTGATCGTGATCCCCAATGACCGGCTGCTGCAGCTCGGCGACGCCAACGTGAGCCTGATGGACGCGTTCCGCTCCGCTGACGAGGTGCTGTTGTCCGGCGTCCAGGGCATCACTGATCTCATCACCACCCCTGGTCTGATCAACCTGGACTTCGCCGACGTGAAGAGCGTCATGTCCGGTGCGGGGAGCGCGCTGATGGGCATCGGGTCCTCCCGAGGGGAGGGTCGATCAGTACAGGCCGCCGAGAAGGCCATCAACTCCCCCTTGCTGGAAGCGTCGATGGAGGGTGCGCACGGTGTCCTGCTGTCCATCGCCGGTGGCTCGGACCTGGGTCTGTTCGAGATCAACGAGGCCGCTTCGCTAGTACAGGAGTCCGCGCATCCCGACGCCAACATCATCTTCGGTACGGTGATCGACGACTCGCTGGGTGATGAAGTCCGGGTCACGGTGATAGCCGCTGGTTTCGATGCGGGTGGACCTTCGCACAAGAAGTTAAACCCCGCCCCGGTCGCTGCGCGGACGGTGGTCAGTGGGCAGTCGGGGAAAGTCGGCCAATCCAGCAGATCATCGCAGGCGCCGATGTCCACGCCTGCAGCAGCGACCCCACCGCGCCAGACCACTGCGCCCGGGAGCACGGAATGGCAGCCCGCCGCTGGCGCGCGTACCCCAGGCGGTGCTGCGCCGGGCCGTTCCGTGCCGACCCGTACTGTGCCGACCCGCTCAGGAACGAGCCTGCCGGGCCGGGCGATACCGGTGACCGGGGACTTCGACGACGATGACGAGGTGGATGTTCCACCATTCATGAGGCGGTGAACATCATCCGCATCCGCCGGGTAGTGACCACCCGGCACGGCGGGGTCTCCGCGCCGCCGTACGCCTCGTTCAACTTGGGTGATCATGTCGGTGACCGCTTTGAGGATGTGGCGGCGAACCGGGAGCGGTTGGCCGCTGGCGTGGGGCTTCCTGCACGGCGGTTGGTCTGGATGGAGCAGGTGCACGGTCGGACCGTTACCGCAGTCGACGGCCCGCGGGCAGCTCCGGTACCGGCCACCGACGCGCTGGTCACCGCCGAACCGGGGCTCGCGGTGGCGGTGTTGGTCGCCGACTGCGTGCCGGTGCTGCTGGCGGACCCGGTCGCACAGGTTGTCGGTGCGGCACACGCGGGGCGGGTGGGTGCCCAGATTGGGGTGTTGCCCGCGGCGCTGGCGGCCATGCGGGAGCTCGGTGCGCGGATCGAGCAGGTGGAGGTGTTGCTCGGGCCGTCGGCCTGCGGGCAGTGTTACGAGGTACCCGCGGCGATGCAGGCCGATGTCGAGGCTCGTTTGCCCGGCAGTGCCTGCCGGACCCGGCGAGGTACCACGGGTGTGGATCTGCGCGCGGGGTTGTGGCGGCAGCTCGCCGCTGCCGGCGTGGCCCGGGTCGGTGTCGACCCGCGGTGCACCATGGAGGATCCCGCGCTCTACAGCTACCGTCGCGACGGCGTCACCGGTCGGCTTGCCGCACTGACCTGGATGGAACAGTGATGCTCGGGGGCCGCCGCGACGAGCTGGCTGCGGCGATGGCGCGGGTTTCCGACCGCATCGCCACCGCCTGCGCTGCAGCGGGTCGGGATCCCGCTGGGGTGCGGTTGCTCGTGGTTACCAAGACGTTCCCGGCGGCCGACGTCGTGTTGCTCGCCGATCTCGGCGTGCGTGACGTCGCCGAGGCTCGCGACCAGGAGGCCGTTGTCAAGGTGGCACAGGTCGCTGCGTTGTGCCCCACCGTGCGCTGGCACATGGTCGGCCGGGTGCAGCGCAACAAGGCCCGTTCGGTGGCCCGGTGGGCGATGCAGGTGCAGTCAGTGGATTCGGTGCGACTGGTCGTCGCGCTGGACCGAGCCGCCCGCGCTGCGCAGGACGCCAGGGAACGCGACTGTGCCGTCGGTGTACTCGTCCAGGCCAGCCTAGACGGTGACCCAGTACGTGGCGGCTGCCCGCTGCCTGAACTCGAGGCACTGGCCGAGCGGGTCGCGGCTGCCCCCGGGCTGCGGTTGGAGGGCGTGATGGGGGTTGCCCCACTCGGCGTTGCTCCCGAGACGGCCTTCGCCGAGCTCGCCACCGCCGCGCAGCGGCTGCGCCGGGTGTATCCCGAGGCAGTCGAACTGTCCGCCGGGATGAGCGGGGATCTCGAGGAAGCCATCGCGCAGGGTTCAACCTGCGTGCGTGTCGGAACCGCGCTATTGGGCGATAGACCGTTAGCCTCGCGGTGACCGTGTGCGACCGGTCCGCGGGGCCAAGATCGGCGAGCGGTGGGTCAGTGGGTGCGGCAGGGGTCGGGACAGAAAGGCGAGGCGATGAGAGCGCTGCACAGGCTCAAGGCGTACTTCGGCATGGTCCCCGCCGAGGAGTTCGATGATTATCACTTTGGATACGACCCCGACTACGACGACCCTGAGTACCACGTAGCTCCAGCTCACCCCGCCCGTGAATGTGATCACGTCGCAGCGCACGCTGCTCCGGTGCACGCTGGGGCACCTACGCTGCATCCCAGCCGGCCCCCGTCCCTGGCTGCTCCCTCCCGGACTGCGACTACCCCTCCCCGGACGGCGGGTTCCTGGGCGGCGGACGCTCCGGTGCGCGGCTCGCTGGCCATCGATACCGCGTCTACGGCCGGTCGACCGGCCGTACCAGCATCACCCGGGGATCCGTTCACCAGAGACCTATTCAGTGACGATGGGGCGCATCCGCTGTCACGCATCGTCACCTTGCACCCGCACAACTACAACGAGGCTCGGCCTATCGGGGAACGATACCGGGAGGGCAACCCGGTGATCATGAATCTGACCGGGATGGAGGACCGCGACGCCAAGCGCCTGGTGGACTTCGCGGCCGGGCTGGCCTTCGCGCTGCGTGGCTCGATCGACAAGGTCACCAACAAGGTGTTCCTACTGTCGCCGCCCAACGTCGACGTGTCGGCCGAGGACCGGCGCCGTATCGCCGAAGGTCGCTTCCCCGGCTGATCCTGCAGGTCAGGGGCACTGGTCCCCCCCGGCTCACCTCCGTTTCACTCCCGATGGCAGAGTGTGGCCGTGGACGTGGTCCGGTTACTGGTGTACTACCTGCTCTTCTTCTTCTGGTTGTTGCTGACGGCGCGTATTGTGGTGGAACTTGTGCGCGCCTTCGCCCGCAGCTGGCAGCCAGTCGGAGGGGTGGCGATAGCGCTCGAGTCGGTCTATACCATGACCGACCCACCGGTCCGGGCGCTCCGCCGGGTGGTCAAACCCATCCGCATCGGAGGCGTGGGGCTGGACCTGTCCATTATGGTTCTGCTGCTTGTGGTCTTCATACTGATGCGAGTGGTAGATCCTAGACCGTAACGGCCGCCGGGCTCGGGGCCGACACACCAGACCAGAGTGTGCATATGCCGAGGAGTGCGTGAGGTGATCCCATGCCGTTGACCCCCGCCGACGTTCACAACGTCGCGTTCAGTAAGCCGCCGATCGGCAAGCGGGGCTACAACGAGGACGAGGTAGACGCCTTCCTCGACCTGGTTGAGGCCGAGCTGGCTCGCTTGATCGAAGAGAACAACGATCTCCGCAACCAAGTCGAGGAACTCGATCGGCAGCTCAGTGCTTCGCCGATCGACACCGGACGTAACCTTCGTCCGCTGGAGCCGCCACGGCCGATGATGGCTCCGGTGCCGCCGCCGATGGTTGAGCAGACCTCGCCCGGTGGTGACCATCACGTCCAAGCCGCCAAGGTGCTGGGCTTGGCCCAGGAGATGGCCGACCGGTTGACCGGCGAGGCCAAGGCTGAAGCGGATGGGATGTTGGGTGAGGCCCGGACCAAGTCCGAGCAGCTGCTCTCCGACGCGAGGGCGAAGGCCGACGGTATGGTCAACGAGGCCAGAACCCGAGCCGAGACCATGCTGAACGATGCCCGTACCAGGGTCGAGACCCTGGACCGGCAGTCCCGGGAGAAGGCTTCGTCGCTGGAACGCGACGCTGCACGTAAGCACACCGAGATCCTCGGCTCGATCAACCAGGAGAAGACCACCCTGGAGAAGAAGATCGATGAGCTACGCACGTTCGAACGCGAGTACCGGACCCGCTTGAAGACCTATCTGGAGTCGCAGCTCCGCGAGCTGGATGGGCGCGGATCTGCCGCACCGGCAGACACGGTGCGCAGCCAGCAGAGCTTCGTCACCTCCGGGTTCGGCGCGCGTGCCGAAGCCGGTAGCTGACGCGCGCCGGGGGAGCGCTGGTCAGGCCGGTGGACCAGCGTCGTCGAACCTGGATCGCGAGTGAGTGGTGATGCTTCTTACCGTGGTTCTGCTACTCGCAGCAGTGGGCCTGCTCGTTGCCGCGCTCGGCACTGACCAGTTAGCTCTGGCCTGGGGATCTGTTGCGCTCAGTGCACTGGTGGCCGCGATGATCCTCGCGCGATGGCGACGCCGCCGAGATGCGGCCGAGGTCGAGCCCACCGGGCTGCTGGACGACGAGTCGGCTGACGCGCATGGCGACCAGGTGGTGGATCCTGGGCGGGATGCCTCGCCGGTCGAGCACTCGACGCCCGGGTCCGTGACTACCGCGGAGCACGCCGACCCGATGGCGGCGTCGGCTGGAACCGATCAGAAAGCCGGACTCAGTGACGCTGAGCCCGGCGAGGAAGACACCGATGCCGCAGATCTGCTCGTGGTCTACGAGCTGACCGATGAGGTGTTAGTCGTTGATGAGCACCCGCGTTACCACCTGACCCGCTGCCCCTGGCCCGAGCAGTCGCGAGTCGAGCGGTTGCCGGTCCGAGAGGCTAGGGAGCTGGGTTTCACACCGTGTGCCCGGTGCCGGCCGGATACAACACTAGCCCGCCGGCACCGGGCCACGAGCACGGCCGCGAACTGACCGCTGGGCCGTTCGGAGTTCCCGTGCGACCGTCACGCGTAAACCAGGCGGCGGGGAGGGTTATTCTGGTTACACAGGCAGCGATCCGGCTATCACCGGGGAGCCTCCGGAAGAACGGGGCAGCGTCGAGCCCTCAGTAGAACCGGGCGGGTGCGGCCCGTCATAGCCGCGCTGATGAGTGGCCGCCCACCTCTCGTGGGCGGCAAGCGGGGTGGTACCGCGGTCCGTGGTGAGAGCTTCGGGTCGTCCCCGTGCAGCTAGAGCACCACTGCACAGGAACGACCGCACCCTGGGAGCGTACCGCCATGGTTTACCCGAAGGTCCCCGTCAGCGGGGATAACGTCTCCGCTCAGCCATCTTTTCCCGACCTGGAAGCCGGCGTTCTGCGCTACTGGGCTGCGGACGCCACCTTTCCCGCGTCGGTGGCGGCCCGTCCTCCTGGCGAGAACGGCACCAACGAGTTCGTGTGCTATGACGGCCCGCCGTTCGCCAACGGTCTGCCGCATTACGGACACCTGCTCACCGGCTACGTCAAGGACGTGGTGCCGCGCTACCAGACGATGCGCGGCCGTCGGGTGGAGCGCCGGTTCGGCTGGGACTGCCACGGATTACCCGCCGAGGTGGAGGCGGAACGGCAACTCGGTATCACGCACAAGTCCGAGATCGAACAGATGGGTGTGGCGGACTTCAACGCCGCCTGCCGTGCCTCGGTGCTGCGCTACACCCGGGAGTGGCGCGAGTACGTCACCCGCCAGGCCCGCTGGGTGGACTTCGACAACGACTACAAGACCCTCGACCTCGACTACATGGAAAGCGTCCTGTGGGCGTTCAAGACGCTCTGGGACAAGGGGTTGATCTACCAGGGCTTCCGGGTGCTGTGGTACTGCTGGCGCTGCGAGACGCCACTGTCCAACACCGAGACGAAGATGGACAGCGGCGTCTACCGCAACCGACAGGATCCCGCGGTCACCGTCGGGTTGCGGCTGGAGAGTGGAGAGCTGGCACTGGTGTGGACGACCACGCCGTGGACGCTGCCCTCCAACCTCGCGGTCGCGGTGCATCCGGAGCTCACGTACGTCACTGTCGAGGCGGATGGCGAGCGCTACGTGATCGCCGAGGACCGGTTGCCGGCCTATGCCCGTGAGCTGGGTGAGGCGCCGCCCGTGGTGGCCCGACACCAGGGATCGGAGCTGCTGGGCCGCCGCTACACCCCGCCGTTCGACTTCTTTGCCGGCCGAACCAATGCCCACCAGCTGCTCGCCGCCGACTACGTGACCACCAACGAGGGCACCGGCTTGGTGCACATGGCCCCCGCCTTCGGAGAGGAGGACAAGGCCGTCACCGACGCTGCCGGGATCGAGGCGGTGGTCCCGGTGGATTCGGCGGGGCAGTTCACTGCTGAGGTGGGGCCGTATGCCGGGATGCAGGTGTTCGACGCCAACCGGGCAATCATCCGGGATCTGCGCGACGGGGCGCCCCATGCCGGTGGCGTGCTGCTGCGCCACGAGACCTATGACCACCCCTATCCGCACTGCTGGCGCTGCGACACCCCGCTGATCCAGCGCGCGGTGTCGTCCTGGTTCGTCGCGGTGACCACGTTCCGGGATCGGATGGTGGAACTCAACCGGGAGATCACCTGGGTGCCGGACAACGTCGGGACCGGGCAGTTCGGTGCCTGGCTGGAAGGCGCGCGGGACTGGAACATCTCCCGCAACCGCTACTGGGGCTCGCCGTTGCCGGTCTGGGTCTCCGACGATCCGGCTCACCCCCGGGTGGACGTCTACGGTTCGCGCGGCGAGCTGGAACGCGACTTCGGGGTAGCCGTCACCGATCTGCACCGCCCCTTCGTCGATCAGCTGACCCGGCCCAACCCGGACGACCCCACCGGGCGCGCCACTATGCGCCGGGTTCCCGAGGTGCTGGACTGCTGGTTCGAGTCCGGCTCGATGCCCTTCGCGCAGGTGCACTACCCGTTCGACAACGCCGACTGGTTCGAGCACCACTACCCGGGTGACTTCATCGTCGAGTACAACGGGCAGACCCGTGGTTGGTTCTACACGTTGCACGTGCTGGCCACGGCGCTGTTCGACCGGCCCGCGTTTCGCACCTGTCTGGCGCACGGCATTGTGCTCGGCGACGACGGGCTCAAGATGTCCAAGTCCAAGGGCAACTACCCCGAGGTCACCGAGGTGTTTAACCGGGACGGCTCGGACGCGATGCGCTGGTTTTTGATGTCTTCCTCGATCCTGCGGGGCGGGAACCTGGTGGTCACCGAGCAGGGCATCCGGGAGGCCGTCCGCCAAGCGTTGCTCCCGCTGTGGAACTCCTGGTATTTCCTGACCCTGTATGCCAACGCCGCAGATGTCGACGGGCAGTGGCGAACCGGCAGCCAGCACGTGCTGGACCGTTACGTGCTGGCCAAGCTGCACGACCTGGTCGTCGACGTCACCGTGCGGATGGACCGCTACGACATCGCCGGTGCCTGCGACAGCGTGCGCGGGTTCTGCGAGGTGCTCACCAACTGGTACGTGCGCCGGTCCCGGGACCGCTTCTGGGCCGGTCAGCCCGATGCGATCGACACCCTGCACACCGTGCTCGAGGTGACCTGCCGGGTGGCCGCGCCGCTGCTGCCGTTGGCTACCGAGGCGGTCTGGCGCGGGCTGACCGGACAACGCTCGGTGCACCTGGTTGATTGGCCTGATCCATCAACGCTGCCCGCCGATCCGGGTCTGGTCACAGCGATGGACCGGGTTCGCCAGGTGGTGTCCGCGGCGTTGTCGCTGCGCAAGGCCCGGGGCCTGCGCGTTCGCCAGCCGCTGCGCACGCTGACTGTCGCCGCTGCCGCCGCCGCCGCGCTGGCGCCGTTCACCGACCTGATCCGCGACGAGGTCAATGTCCGGTCGGTCGAGCTCACCGAGGACGTCAGCGCGCACGGTCGCTTCGAGCTCACCGTCAACGCCCGGGCCTGCGGGCCCCGGTTGGGCGGTGACACCCAGAAGGTGATCCGGGCGGTCAAGGCGGGGGAGTGGGAACGCGGTCCGGACGGGGTGGTGACCGCTGCCGGGATCCCATTGCTGGCAGGGGAGTACACCGACCGCCTGGTCGCCGCGGATCCGGCGGAGAGCGCTGCGCTGCCGGCCGGCTCGGGATTGGTCGTGCTGGACACCGAGGTCACCCCGGAGCTGGCGGCGGAGGGCATCGCCAAGGATCTGGTGCGCATCGTTCAGCAAGCCCGCAAGCAGGCTGCGCTGGAGGTGACTGACCGGATCACGCTCACCGTCGACGCGCCGGAGGCGGTGCTCGCTGCGGCCCGGGAGCACGAGCAGCTCGTTGCCGGCGAGGTACTCGCCCGCCAGGTGCACTACGGCCCCGTCCGCGACGGCTTCCCCGGCATGGTGGGTGACGGCCTGGACGTCCAGGTCTCCGTCGCAGCCGTGAGTGCGGAATAGTGTCCCAGCCCCCAATGCCACTCACGAGTGGCGCAGCCGTACTTCGCTGGCGCGAGTTGCTGCAGGGGCGGGCGATTCCGGCTGAGATCCTGGCTGCCGCCCCGCAGGACCCGAGCCGGCATGATCCTGCCCGCTTCGTGCCGTCGGCGACACCGGAGGACACCCCGTCCCGCCGCGCCGCGCTGCGGTTGCTCGGTCCGGATGGCGGGACCGTGCTCGACGTCGGGTGCGGTGGAGGTGCCGCTGGGCTCGCGCTGGTGCCCAAGGTGTCCCACCTCACCGGGGTGGATCATGCCGAGGACATGCTGCGCGGGTTCGAACGGGCCTGTACTGAACGCGGGGTACCGCACCGCTCGGTGCTCGGTCCCTGGCCGGATACCGCGCCGCAGGCAGGTGTTGCGGATGTGGTGGTCAGCCACCACGTGGGCTACAACACCCTCGATCTAGGTCCGTTCGTCGCCGCGTTGGGTGCCGCCGCCCGCCGCGGGGTCATCGTCGAACTGCATGCCGTGCACCCGGGGGCCTGGCTGGACCCGTTGTGGGTGCGGTTCCATGGGCTGCACCGGCCGCCAGCCGCGACTGTGGACGACGCGCTGGCCGTGCTCGCCGAGATCGGGGTGCACCCTGAGGTCCAGCGCTGGACCCGCCCCGCCCAGCTGCGCGATCCCGCGGCGGAGATCGCTTTCTCGCTGCGCAGGCTCTGCCTGCCGGCGCAGCGCCGCGACGAGGTCGCGGAGGCGGTAGCGAGCCTGGGCCCACGTCACCGTGATCTGGTCACGATCTCCTGGTCCGGCTGACCCGCCAGGCTACGGGACAATCCGCGCGTGACCGGGGTGGAGTTCGTGCTCGGGGCCGGGGCAGCGGTATTGCTGCTGGCGGTACTCGCCGTGCGGTTCTCCACCCGGCTTGGGCTGCCGTCGCTGCTGGTCTATCTGGGCATCGGTCTGCTCATCGGTGAATCCGGCCTGGGAATCCAGTTCTCCAATGCGCCGCTCACCGCCGGTCTGGGTGTCGCGGGCTTGGTGTTGATCCTGGCCGAAGGGGGCCTCACCACCCGGCTGCCGGTGATCCGCCCGGCGCTGCGTTCGGGGATCGCGCTGTCCACGGTGGCGGTCGCGGTGAGCATCGCCATCACCGGCTCGGCTCTGCATCTGCTGCTGGGCCTGGACTGGCGCACGGCGCTGCTGTGGGGCGCGGTGCTGTCTTCGACCGATGCGGCGGCGGTCTTCAGCGTGTTGCGCGCGTTGAAGGTCTCTCCCCGGCTGGCCGGAGCGCTCGAACTGGAGTCGGGCATCAATGACGCGCCGGTCTACATCGCTGTGGTGCTGCTCGCGGCGGGCGACCCGTTGCGCTGGTGGACGCCCCTGCTCATCGGCTATGAGTTGCTCGTGGGCGCGGTGGTGGGGGCTGCGCTGGGAATCGCGGGAGCGTGGGCGCTGCGTCGCGCGGCGCTGCCCGCCACCGGTCTCTACCCGCTGGCGACCATCGCGGTGTGCGTGCTGGCCTTCGCCGCCGGGCAGGGTCTGCACGCCTCGGGTTTCCTGGCGACCTATCTGGCTGGGTTGGTGCTGGGCAACGCTGCGCTGCCGCACCGCGGGGATACCCGCTCGTTCGCTGAGGGCCTCGGCTGGCTCGCCCAGATCAGCCTATTCGTGCTACTGGGTCTCTACGCCTCGCCGGCACGCTTGCCCGGTGCGCTGATTCCCGCGCTGGTCGCCGGGGCGGTGCTGGTTATGCTGGCGCGCCCGTTGTCGGTGGTGCTCGCCCTGGCACCGCTGCGGGTGCCCTGGCGGGAACAGGCATTCCTGTCATGGTCGGGGCTGCGGGGGGCAGTACCCATCGTGCTGGCGCTGATCGCGCTCACCATGGACTTCCCGGGGGCACAGCAGCTGGTGGACGTGGTCTTCGTCCTGGTCGTGCTGCTCACCGTGGTGCAGGGCGTCACGCTGCCCTCGGTCGTCCGGTGGCTGGGGCTGTCCCGCCCGGAGCAGGGCACGGAGATCGTGGTCGACTACGCCCCGCTGGACGAGATCGACGCCGACCTGCTGCAGGTTCGGGTGCCCCAGCCCTCGCGGCTGCACGGCGTCTACTTAGCGGAGCTGCGGCTACCCCTCGGTGCGATGGTCAGCCTGGTGGTACGCGACGGGGAAGGGTTCACCCCGCAGCCGACCACCCGGCTGCAGGAAGGCGACCAGCTGCTGATCGTCACCACGGCCGGCAACCGGGATCAGGCCGAGCGGCGGATTCGAGCCGTGCACCGGGCTGGCCGGCTGGCCCAGTGGCGGGGAGAGACCGGCGCCTGATCGATCGTCGGTGGACCGGGTCACAATGGTGACGTGAACCCATCGCAGCACGCTGAAGGAGCGGCCGCCGACGACCAGCATCCGCCCCAGGCGTTGTCAGGGCGCAGTCGGACCGGCCTGCTGGCCGCCACCGCTGCCAGCGCGCTCCTGCTGGATGTGCTGAGCAAGAGCGTCGTGGTTGCTACCTTGGAGGGTCACCCGCCGGTGGAGCTGCTGGGCGGTGGGTTGTACCTCGACGTGCACCGCAACCCGGGGGCGGCGTTCTCGATGGCGACCGGGCTGACCTGGCTGCTGTCGCTGATCGCGCTGGGGGTTGTGGCCGCAATCGTCCGCTTGGCGCCACGGCTACGTTCTACCGGCTGGGCGTTCGGGCTCGGGCTGGTGCTGGGTGGAGCGCTGGGCAATCTGGTGGACCGGTTGCTGCGCGCCCCTGGTCCACTACGCGGGCACGTGGTGGACTACCTGTCGTTGCTGGCACCGGACGGCAGGGTATGGCCGGTGTTCAACCTGGCGGACTCGGCGATCGTGTGTGGTGGTGTGGTGCTGGTCCTGCTCGCGGCCACCGGTCGGGAATTCGACGGTAGCCGCAGCGTTCGACGGTCCGGCGAATCCGGGGCCCGGAATGAGTGACATCCGGGCGTTGCCGGTGCCCGACGGGCTGGACGGCATGCGGGTGGACACCGGGCTGGCCCGGTTGCTGGGGCTGTCCCGCACGGCGGTCGCCGGACTGACCGAGGCCGGTGCGGTGCTGGTCGACGGCAGTCCAGCCGGCAAGTCCGACCGTCTGGCAACCGGTACGTGGCTCGAGGTGACCCTGCCCGAGCCGCAGCGGACCCAGCCACTGATCGAGCCGGTGGCGGGGCTGCGGGTGCTGCATGACGACGCTGATCTCGTCGTGGTGGACAAGCCGGTCGGGGTGGCCGCGCACCCGAGCCCCGGCTGGGTGGGGCCCACGGTGCTCGGTGGTCTCGCCGCGGCCGGGATCCAGCTGGCGACCTCGGGCGCGGCCGAGCGCCAGGGTGTGGTGCACCGGCTCGACGTCGGCACCAGCGGTCTGATGGTGGTCGCCAAGTCCGAACGCGGCTACTCGGCGCTGAAGCGGGCATTCCGGGATCGCACTGTCGCCAAGCACTACCGGGCGCTGGTGCAGGGCCACCCGGACCCCATCCAGGGCACCATCGACGCCCCGATCGACCGGCATCCCCAGCACGACTGGCGATTCGCGGTGGTGGCCGGTGGCAAACCCTCGGTAACGCACTATGAGGTGATCGAGGCATTCCGGGCGGTGTCGCTGTGCGACGTGACTTTAGAGACCGGTCGTACCCACCAGATCCGGGTGCATTTCGCGGCATTGCGCCACCCGTGTTGTGGGGATCTTACTTATGGCGCAGATCCCGCGCTGGCGCAGCGGCTCGGACTGGACAGGCAGTGGCTGCACGCCGCGCGGCTGGGTTTCCCACATCCCGCTGACGACCGCTGGGTGGAATTCACCAGCCCGGATCCTGAGGATCTGCGCGGCGCGTTGGACGTGCTGGCCGCCGGGGCTTAGCCGATGCCGCCGCGAGCCCGCTGGGCGGTAGTGGCCGTGCTGTGCGCGGCGCTCGGCGTTGCGGTCGTGGTAGCCGGGCAGCCGGGCGAACCGCCACCGGTTGCCGGCGTCGCGCGGCTCGGGCCCGAGGCCGGCGAGCCGGTCGCGGACTACCTGCGGCGGGCCGGTGCGTCGCTGCCCGCTGCGAGATCGGGACCACCGGTCTGGGCGCTGGTGCAGCTGCAAGGTTATCTCGCGCCGGAGCCCGCAGCCGAGCTGACGCAGGGGGTACGGCTGTCGCGGGTGGTGCTTCGCGTTCCGCTACCACGGGTACAGACCGCGTTGATCACCAGTGATCTGCCCGGACAGCGACCGGCAGCGGAACTCACCGAGGTACTGCGGTCTGCGGCGCAGGGTCGCACCGCGGTGGCGTCCCGGGAGGTGCCAGGCGGCCGGCCCGCCGCCGTCGCCACCGCCGAGGCCGAGCAGCTGCGTGCCGGCTGCGCCTGTGTGGTGGCATTGCTGGTATTCGGCGATAGTGCGGCGCTGCACGCGGTGGCGTCCCGTCCCGGCGTCCGAGTAGTGCACGCCGCCGCACCGGATACGCCTCTCCAGGACGTCGCGATCTCCCCACTGCTGCCCGAGCAGATCGAGCTGGCAGCACCAGTACCCGACGACGGGGCGGTGGCGCCCGACCTCGTCCAGGAATCACCGGGATACCGGTGATTCCTTCACATCGAAGGTCTGACAAACACCACTTGTCGCGCGGTCGCTGCGGTACGAGTATTTGTGCATAGCAACGCTCGGTCGGCGCAACAAGGGGGATCTAGTGGACGACGGTTACGAGGTGTACTGCATCGCGGATCCGTTGTTTTACGATTCGATGATCGGGCCGAGCAGCTCGGAGTCCTTCGATGCCGCGCAACGTCCGGTTCCCGAAGGTTGGGAACGGCGTATCGTCGATAATTGGGTGGGCATGAATCCGGTTGGCTCTTCGGTGCCCCAGCAGGGTTGGAAAGTCCACGCATCGGCGTGCCTCGACAACGCGGAGCGAATTCTGGAGACCGTGTGGTCCTACTGTGTCCCGCGTCGGATCCATTTCAAGTTTCTGGCTTCTCGCAACGTCGTCCACATGCGGAACGCGAAGTACGCACCGCGGGGATCCAGCGGAAAGTTCGTCACCATCTACCCGGCCGACGTCGACGCGCTGGGCATGGTCCTGCACGATCTGGGTGATCGCCTGGCTGGCGAGCCAGGCCCGTACATCCTCAGTGACCTGCGCTGGAACGATGGCCCCCTCTACGTCCGCTATGGCGGTTTCGCGCTGCGGCACTGCCTGTCGGCGCGGGGTGACCGGGTTCCGGCCATTGAGGACCCCACCGGTGCACTAGTGCCAGACCGCAGGGAGGCTGTGTTCGCCACTCCGCCGTGGGTGACGCTGCCGGACCTGCTTGTTCCCCAGCTTGCCGCCCGTAACAACACCACAGTCGCAGATGTGCCCTACCGGATCGAGCAGGTCCTGCATTTCTCCAACGGCGGGGGGCTCTACGAGGCGCGTGATCGGCGGACCGGTGCCCGGGTGGTGCTCAAGGAAGCGCGGCCGCATGCCGGCCTGGCCGCCGACGGCGCCGACGCGGTGGCGCGGCTACAGCGTGAGCGGGAGACCCTTGAACGCCTTGCTGGCATCGAGGGGGTGCCCGCCGTCCACGACCACTTCACGCTGGGAGAGCACTATTTCCTCGCTCTGGAGTTCGTTGAGGGAACCCCGCTGAACAAGGCTTTCACACAGCGCTACCCGATGACCGATCCCACTGCCGGCCCAGAGCGGGTCGCCGCCTATACCGATTGGGCATTGAAGACATACGCCCAGGTAGAAGACATTGTTACGGCCATTCATGGCCGCGGGGTCATCCACGGTGATCTGCACCTATTCAACGTCATCGTCCGGGACGACGGCCGGATCGCGCTGATCGATTTCGAGGTCGCGGCGAGTATCGACGAGGCACGTCGCCCCACCCTGGGTAATCCCGGCTTCGCGGCACCGTCGGATCGGACCGGGTTCGACATCGACCGGTACTCGCTGGCCTGCCTGAGACTGGCCCTTTTCCTCCCCTTGACCGCGATGATCCGGCTCGACGCCGGAAAGCCCGACGACTTCGTCGAGGTCATCGCCGAACACTTCCCGGTGCCACCTGGTTTCCTGTCCCAGGCCGTGCAGACGATCACCGGAGCCGGTCGTGCCCACCCGGGTACCCCTCGACGGCGCGTCAGGCAGCTCGCCGCACTACCGTCCGGGACAGCCGGTTGGGTACGTGCCCGGGACTCGATAGCGGCGGGGATCCTGGCCAGTGCTACGCCCAAGCGTACCGACCGGCTCTTTCCCGGTGACATCGCGCAGTTCAGCTCCGGCGGTCTCAACATCGCCCACGGCGCTGCGGGTGTGCTCTACGCGCTGTCAGCCACCGGGTCCACTCGGTACCCTGCCGGGGAGCACTGGCTGCTCGAGCGGGCCGCCTCGGCGGCACGTGGAGCGCGGCTGGGTCTCTATGACGGGCTGCACGGCGTGGCATACGTGCTGGCGGATCTGGGGTATCGCCAAGCTGCCCTCGACCTGATCGAGTTCTGCCTCTCCGAGCGGTGCGACCGGCTTGGTACGGATCTGTCCGGCGGGCTCGCCGGTATCGCGCTCAACCTGGCCCACTTCGCGGGCTCGACCGGGGAATCCACGCTGTTCGAGCATGCGCTGCGGATCGCCGAGATGGTAGGTGACCGGCTGGGGACCGCCGACAGCGTCGGCACGATCAGCGGCGGAGATCATCCTTACGCCGGGCTCATGCAGGGTTCGTCGGGTCCGGCGCTGATGTTCCTGCGACTCTACGAACACACCGGTGACCGCGGATTCCTCCGGCTGGCCGCGACCGCACTACGCCAGGACCTGCGTCGCTGCCTGGTACGTGACGACGGTTCGATGCTCGTCGACGAAGGTTGGCGGGCGATGCCCTACCTCGATCGGGGCAGTGCCGGCATCGGCATGGTCCTCGACGAGTACCTCACGCACCGCCACGATGAGGAATTCGCCCGCGCTTCGGCTGCCATTCGCAGCGCCACCCGGTCCCCGTTCTACATTCAGCCGGGGCTGTTCAGCGGCCGTGCCGGGATCATCTTGTACCTCAGCCGGGCCTACCCGCCCGGGCAGGCGATCTGGAATCGGGAGGTCGCCGCCCAGGTCCAGCGTCTGAACTGGCACCGCGTCGACTACCAGGGCCATCTCGCCTTCCCCGGGGAAAAGCTGCTGAGGCTGTCCATGGATCTTGCTAGCGGGGCCGCAGGTGTCCTGCTCGCGTTGGGTGCGGCTGTGCACGAGCACCCCGTCGGTCTCCCGTTCCTCTTCGAACCCCGGCAGTCCGCGCCGCACGTTGCCCCCGTGCCGGCGGTGCTGACGGGGGGGAACGGGCTTGTGTCCGCATCGATGTACGAGGGGAGGTGAAAAACATGGCGCTTCTCGACCTGCAGGCCCTGGAGCTGTCCGCCGAGATGAAGGGTTGCGGCGGCCACGGCTGCGACGACGACTGTCGTGACGGGAGTTTCCTGAGCCTGCTGCTCTGCGGCTGAGGTTTCGTCATCGGGTGGTCCGGGGCAGCCGGCGTTGCTCCGGACCACCCGCTAATCAATCGAGATCAGAAGAACTCACCGTAGCGACGATGCGGAGGCCCCGTGAACAGCGATCTGGCCGGGGCGCCTGCGCGATCGCACGATCCGAGCTGGAAGCAAGCGGACCGCTTGCTGCTGTCGACGGGCCGAAGCGGCGGACCGTGGACATGGGTCCTGGCGTTAGCCACTCTCGCCACTGCCGGCGCGGAGATCCTGCTCCCCACCGCACTCGGCCGGGCTCTCGATGCGTTGCCCGGCGGTGGTCACATCACGGGGACGCTGCTCGCCTGCGCGGGGCTGATCGCCCTTATGGTGGCCGGGAAGGTGGTCGGTGACATCGCCACCGGAGCGAGTAACGCCCGCTGCACAGCCTGGCTGCGGATGGCACTGGTCCGGCACCTGGTCGCGATCGGCCCGGCAGCCACTCGCCGTTTTGAACCCGGAGACCTGGTGACCCGGGTGACCCGCAACACCAGCGAGGCGGGGCAGGTCGGGGTGACCGCGGTGATGGTCGGTGCCGGTCTCCTTCCCCCCGTCGGCAGCATCATCGCGCTGGCCTTGATCGACCCGTGGGTGGGGCTCACCGCGCTGGTCGGACTCGTCGCGATGGCCGGGTTGTTACGGGTTTTCGTTCGGGACAACTCCGAGACCATCAGGCACTACCTGCACAGCCAGGGACAGATCGCCGCGCGGCTGGTCGATGCGCTGTCCGGGGCCCGCACGATCGCCGCGGCCGGCAGCATCGAGCACGAACGGGGACGGATCCTGCAGCCGTTGCTCAGCCTCCGCACGCACGGCGCGCGGATGTGGCACAACCAGGTGCGGGTGGCCGGCCAGTCCGCCGTGATCGGGCCGCTGCTGCAACTGGTCGTCGTGGGCGTTGCCGGGCTCGGAGTGGTCGCTGGCCGGCTGACCGTCGGTGAGCTTTACGCCGCGAGTCGTTATGCGGTACTGGCCGCCGGCATCGGTTCGGCGGTGGGTTTCCTCAACAAGCTCACCCGAGCCCGGGCCGGTGGCCGGCGCGCGGCTGAGCTGCTCACCGAACCCGTGACCCGATACGGCACCGCGACGCTGCCCCACCCGTCTGGTAAAGGCGCCCGGCTGGAGTTCCGCGGAGTCCGGGTGTTCGCTTCCGGGGAGCCGGTCGTCGACGGGCTCAATCTCGTCATCCCGGCCGGTGCCACGGTGGCCGTGGTCGGCCGGTCCGGTGCGGGCAAGTCGGTGCTCGCCGCGCTGGCCGGTCGGCTCGCCGATCCGGAGCAGGGGCAGGTGCTGCTCGACGGGGTGGCGTTGCCCGATCTGTCCCGGGAACAGCTGCGTGACGCGGTGGGCTTCGCCTTCGAGCGTCCGGCGCTGGTCGGGGACACGATCGAGGAAGCGATCAACTTCGGGTCCCGCAGCCGCACTCAGGACAACGTCCGTGGGGCCGCTGCCAGCGCCCGCGCGGACACTTTCATCGAGCGGTTGCCGCAGGGGTACCAGACGGTGCTGGTCGAAGCCCCGCTGTCCGGAGGGGAGGTCCAGCGGCTCGGCTTGGCCCGGGCCTTCGCGCATCCCTACCGGGTGCTGATCCTCGACGACGCGACCTCCAGCCTGGACACCGTGACCGAGCGGCAGGTCGGCGCCGTGCTGACCACGGGGGGTCGGGGACAGACCAGATTGATCATCGCGCATCGGGCGGCCACGGCCGCCCGGACGGATCTGGTCGCCTGGCTCGATCGCGGCAGGCTGCGCAGGCTATGTACGCACGCCGAGCTGTGGCGCGACCCGGCGTACCGGGCACTGTTCGGCTCCGAGGCTGCACCCGCTGGCACTCAGGACGTTCAGGGCCTGGCCGAAACGCAGAAACCGCACACGTTATGGATGGCAGTCCGATGATCCCTGGCACGACCCCGACCATGGACCCAACCGAGAACACCGTGCCCCGGGTCCTGCTCGGAGCGCTGCGCCGCCATCCCCGCGCTCTCGCCCGGCTGGCCGCGTGGTCGATCGTGCAGATGCTGCCGCTGCTGCTGTCGGGCTACGGGGTGGCTCGCGCGTTGGATGACGGGTTCCTCGCCGGCCGTCCCGAGACCGGGCTGGGATGGCTCGGCGTGCTGGCGGTCGCGGTGGTCGCCGGAGCACTGGCCACCCGGCAGATCTACCGGATCCTCGCCGAGATCGTCGAGCCGTTCCGCGACGACCTGGTGGAGCGGGTGGTGGGAGGTGCGCTGCAGCGGTCCACGGTGCTCGGCGGGCGGCCCGATTCGGGCGCGGTCGCCCGGCTCACCCACCAGGTCGAGGTGGCTCGGGACACTTTCGCCGGCTTGCTCCTGCTCACCAGGAGCTTCGTGGTCAGCGCGGTTGCCGCGGTGATCGGGATGGCCGCATTGACCGGGATCGTCGGACTGTTGGTGCTGCCGCCGCTCCTGGCCGGACTGGGATTCTTCGTGGCCTCTCTGCGGTCCATGATGATCCGGCAGCGGACCCACGTGCTCACTGACGAAGGTGTCGCGGAATCGGCTAGTACGGTCGTGCGCAGCCTCCGGGACGTGGTCGCTTGCGGTGCCGAGGACCGGGCTTGCGCACGGGTGCAGCAGGATGTGGACGCGCACGCGGACGCGGAACGGACTCTGGCCCGGATGGCGGCGGTCCGCACCGTGTCGGTGGCGATCGGGGCCTGGTTACCGGCTGTGGGTCTGCTCGTGGGAGCGCCCTGGCTGCTCTCGACTGGCGCGACGCTCGGCACGATCGCCGGTGGCCTGGTCTACCTGACCCAGGGCCTGCTTCCGGCGTTGAAGGCGCTGGTCGACGGGTTGGGCATCGGTGGCTTGCGGCTGGTCGTCACCCTGGACCGGCTGGTGGAGGCGGGTGAGCGGGCCCGGCCCGCCCGGGCACCGCAGCAGCACCCCCCCCGCGGGTACGACCTGGTGTTCGCCGGCGTCACCTTCTCCTATGGCAGCCACGCCGAACCGGTGGTGGACCGGCTGAACCTGGTGATTCCGCAAGGCCAGCACCTGGCCATCGTCGGACCCAGCGGTGCCGGGAAGTCCACCCTGGCCGGGTTGCTCGCCGCGACGCACCTCCCGCAGCGGGGGGAGGTCCGCCTGGGCGGGCTGCCGGTCGCCGACCTCGATCCGCAGACCCTCGCTCAGCACCGGGTGGTGATCCCGCAGGAGGCGTATGTCTTCGCCGGGACCGTCGGCGAGAATCTGCGCTACCTGCGTCCCGCGGCGACCAGCGCCGAGTTCGATGCCGCGGTCGACGCGCTGGGCTTTCGCAGTGTGCTAACCCGCCTGGGGGGGTACGACGCGGTGGTGGACTCCGGGCTGCTCTCCGCTGGCGAACGGCAGCTGCTCGCCCTGGTCCGGGCGCATCTGACCGACGCTCCCGTGCTGATCCTGGACGAGGCCACCTGCCATCTTGACCCGGTCGCCGAGGAGCGGGTCGAGCGGGTCCTGGCGGGACGCGGTGGCACCCTGATCGTCGTCGCGCACCGGATCAGTTCCGCGCTGCGGGCTCAGCGGGTCCTGTTGATGGACGGCTCCGCAGTGGTGTCAGGGAGCCACCGCGAGCTGCTCCGACGTGCACCGCTGTACCGCGACCTGGTCGGCCACTGGGAGCATGACGGGCCGGAGCTCACCAGCATCTCCGGCCCGTCGTGATCCCTGCGGTCAATCGGATCGGTCAGATCCAGCCCGCCTCGTGAGCGATGCGGATCGCGTCGATCCGGGTGCGGGCGTCCAGCTTGGTCATGACCCGCGAAAGGTAGTTGCATACCGTCCCGCGGCTGAGGAAGAGCCGTTGGGCGATCTCGGTCGGCGACGCCCCGCCTGAGGCGAGGTCGAGAACCGTGAGCTCCCGGGGAGTCAGCGGGCTACCCGCCACCCCGATCGCGGCGACCGCGAGGGCGGGATCAATCGTCCGTTTCCCCTTGGCGACCTGGCGGATGGTGGCCAGCAGCCGCCGGGGCGGTGCGTCCTTGTCCACCGCGCCGGCCACTGGCACATCCAGTGCTCGACGAACCAGACCCGGTCGTTGTGCGGTGGCCAACACGATCACCCGGCACTCGGGTAGCCGCTCCTGCAGTGCATGGGCGGTCGCGAGCACGTCGGGCCCACTCTGGTCGATGTCCACCACGACGATATCGGGCCGGTGCCGGATCGCGGTCGGGATCACGCGGTCGCCCGACGCCATTCCGGCGACTACCTCGATGTCGTCCTCGCTGGACAGCAGTGCGGCGAGCGCTCCGCGAGGCAGACTCATGTCGATGACAAGGAATACCCGGATCGCGTTCGGAACCACCGCCGGCTGTTCGGGGGTTCCGGAGTAGTCATCACACACGGCCACGGTGCTCGCCGCGAGGTTGCGCGAGATCGGCGCGCTCGCCCGGTGTCGTGTGATCATGGGATACGGATAGGATCGGTGGTGCGGTGGAATACACATGGTCGCCAACATGCTGCCATTGGGCTGTCCTCTCCCCCAGTGCCAGTGCGGAATGCGGGATCCGCATCCGTCCCCGGCGGTTGATCCAGACGGTTGGCCACGCCCTGTCGCCCCCTACGGGTGATCCAGGAGGATTCACTCCGGAGGATCCCCTAAGGGACCCTGTACTGCTTGTCATCGTTGTTCCATCGCAGAGTGTTACACCGAGTACATTCTGTCACCATTACTACTCTCCGTATATGGTTACTGGTCTGATCAGCGGGTAGTCGTAGACTTGCGAGTCGTGGACTCGGTGCAGGATCTGCTCGCCGCAGACCGCGCACATGTGTGGCATCCCTACGAGCGCATGCCGGTTCGGGTCGATCCGCTGGTGGTCCGCTCCGCTACCGGCGTCCGGTTATCCCTGGCCGACGGAACCGAGCTGGTGGACGGGATGTCCTCGTGGTGGGCAGCCATCCACGGGTATGCCCACCCGATCCTCGATGCCGCGGTGCGCGACCAGCTCGGCCGGATGAGCCACGTGATGTTCGGGGGCCTGACCCACGAGCCCGCGGTCCGGCTGGCACGCCGCCTGGTGGAGATCACACCTGAGCCGCTGCAGCACGTGTTCTTTGCCGACTCGGGCTCGGTGTCGGTGGAGGTCGCGATCAAGATGTGCCTGCAGTACTGGCGCTCGCTGCGGCGGCCCGGCAAGCACCGGCTGCTCACCTGGCGGGGCGGCTACCACGGTGACACCTTCGGCGCGATGAGCGTGTGCGATCCCGACGGCGGGATGCACTCGCTGTGGTCAGACCTGCTGGCCCGGCAGGTGTTCGTGCCGCCGCCGCCCTGTGAGCTGGATCCGGTGTACGTGCAGCTGCTGGCCGACACCGTGGCCCGGCACGCCGACGAGCTGGCCGCGGTGATCATCGAACCGGTCGTGCAGGGCGCCGGCGGGATGCGCTTTCACGACCCGCGCTACCTGCCCGTGTTACGGGAGATCACGCTGGCCCACGACGTGCTGCTGGTCTTCGACGAGATCGCCACCGGGTTCGGCCGTACCGGGGCACTGTTCGCTGCCGACCACGCCGGGGTCAGCCCGGACGTGATGTGCGTGGGCAAAGCACTCACCGGCGGCTACCTCACGCTGGCTGCCGCGCTGTGCACCCCGCGGGTTGCCGCGGGCATCTCGAGTGGCGAGGTCCCGGTACTCGCCCACGGGCCGACGTTCATGGGCAACCCGTTGGCGGCAGCGGTGGCGTCGGCATCGGTCGAGGTGCTGCTCAGCCAGGACTGGCGTGGTGAGGTGCACCGTCTTGAGGCCGGGTTGCGGACCGGGCTGGTTGCCGCGGCCGAGCTGCCCGGGGTGGTGGACGTCCGGGTGCTGGGCGCGATCGGCGTGGTTCAACTTGACCACGACGTCGATATTCCGGCCGCCACTGCCGCCGCGGTGGCTCGCGGCGTCTGGCTGCGCCCTTTTCGTGATCTGGTCTACACCATGCCGCCCTATGTCACGGGAGACGATGATCTCGCGCGGATCACTCGCGGGGTGCTCGCCGCCGTCGCCGCCGGCTGACGTGGCCGCTTGTGCCTCAGGAGTGTCGTGGCGTTGACGTCGAAAGGGTGATATTGGGATTGTTCAGGTTGCCCTTACGTGGACTTCAGACCCGACCCGGATGATGGGAAGGTAACGGGGAGGAATAGGGCTGTAACGGTCAGTGACGTCCGTCGCCCCGGACGGTCCGGCATTCGTGGGGGTATCGCAGCGCGGCGATGCACCGTGCAGCTGGCGGTCCGTTGTCGATTGCTCGTAACAACCGCCGATCTGGAGGCCGTCTCTTGCGACCCCCGACCGCCACTCGCTTTTCGCTGCCCACCGCGCATCGCCAGGTCTGGAGTGTGCTGCGCTACGACCTACCGGCTTCTCTGGTGGTATTGCTGGTCGCAGTGCCGCTGTCGCTGGGGATCGCGGTTGCTTCCGGCGCACCGGTAATGGCCGGGCTCATCGCCGCCGCCGTCGGCGGGATCGTGGCCGGGCTGCTCGGTGGGTCACCGCTGCAGGTCAGTGGCCCCGCCGCCGGGCTCACTGTGGTGGTGTCCGACCTGATCATGCGGTTCGGCTGGGGCGTCACGTGTGCCATCACCGTGGCGGCGGGGCTGCTGCAGGTGGGGTTCGGGCTCAGCCGGGTGGCCAGGGCGGTGCTGGCGATCTCCCCGGCGGTGGTGCACGCGATGCTGGCTGGCATCGGAATCACGATCATGCTGGGACAGTTGCACGTGCTGCTCGGCGGGGCGGCCCGGACCGACGCGATCACCAACATCCTCGAGCTGCCCAGCCAGCTCATCAATATCCACGATCACGCCGCGGTGGTGGGGCTTGCGGTGATCGCCGTGCTGCTGATCTGGCCGCGGTTACCGCACCCGCTGCCGAGCATTCCCGCGCCGCTGGTGGCAGTGGTCGGGGTGACCGCGCTGGCCACGGTGTTCGCGTCCGACGCCGCACGGGTGGTGTTACCCGGTTCGTTGCTGGACTCGTTGAGCCTGCCGGAGGTGCCGGGCGGCATGTGGGGCGGTGTGCTCACCGGTGTGCTCACCGTGGCGTTGATCGCCAGTGTGGAGAGCCTGCTCTCCGCGGTGGCGGTGGACAAGATGGGCAAGGGCACCAAGACCGACTTCAACCGGGAGCTGGTCGGTCAGGGCGTGGCGAACAGCGTGTCCGGGATGCTGGGTGGCCTGCCGATCACCGGCGTGATCGTCCGCAGCTCCACCAATGTCGCCGCAGGAGCGCGGACCCGCGCCTCGACGGTGCTGCACGGCGGATGGGTACTGCTGTTCTCGGTGCTGCTCATCGGGCTGATCGAGCTGATCCCGCTGGCCGCGCTCGCCGGGCTGCTGGTGGTGATCGGCCTGCGGCTGGCGAAACTCGCGCATCTGCGCACCGCCCATCGGCAGGGCGAGCTGGTGATCTACCTGGTCACCACGGCCGGCGTGGTGTTCCTCAACCTGCTGGAGGGCGTGCTCATCGGGCTGGGGCTGTCGTTGCTACTGGTGTTGCGCCGGGTGGTCTGGTCGGTAGTGCACGCGGAACCGGTGCGGCCGGCGTCGGACGGGGGACCGGCCTGCTGGCGGGTGGTGGTCGAGGGCACCTTGAGCTTCCTATCCGTTCCCCGGCTGTCCCGGGTGCTGGCGCACGTGCCAGCCGGCAGCTACGTCGTCGTGGAGCTGGCGGTCGACTTCCTGGACCACGCCGCCTATGAGCACCTCGCCACCTGGCAGCGGCTGCATGAGGCCAACGGCGGCACTGTCGTCGTGGACGAGGTGGGGCCGGCACGGCGTGACGATGATGGCGGCAACGGGTCCGCTCGACGGGTACGGATGCCCGCGCTGCCGCGTGCCTTCTCACCGTGGTGGGTATGGCAGGTCCAGCACGCCGACCACGGCCATGGTGCGTTACAGCCGTTGCTCGCTGGGGTGCGGGAGTACCACCGCCGCTTGGTGCCCGAGGTGCGGCCACACCTGGAACAGCTGGTGGACGAGCAATGTCCGCGGGCCATGTTCCTCACCTGCGCCGACTCGCGGGTGGTACCCAATGTGCTCACCAGCAGCGGGCCTGGGGACCTGTTCACGGTGCGCAATCTCGGTAACCTGGTGCCGCCGCCAGGGCACGAATCCGAGTCGTCGGTCGCCGCGTCGCTGGAGTACGCGGTCAACCACCTCAAGGTGCCCTCGGTCCTGGTCTGCGGGCATTCCGGCTGCGCGGCGATGCATGGCCTGCTCGGTAACGGGATCGTCGCCGGGTCCCTGGGCCGGTGGTTACGGTTGGGCCTGCCGAGCCTGATGGCCCTGCGCCGAGGGCACCCAGTCGGTGTCGCGGCGGCCGCAGAAGGCCGCGATGAGGTGGACCGGCTCGCCATGGTCAACGTGGCCCATCAGGTAGCGGCGCTGCGCATGCACCCTGCACTGCGCGACGCCGTCGCCGCCGGCCAGGTGCAGGTCGCGGGCTTGTTCCTGGACATCCGCACCGCCCGGCTGCTACTGCTCGACCCGGAAGCCGCGCGTTTCGTGCCGGTGCCCGACGAGCATCTGCCCGGCGGCCTGGCGGTTCCCGACGTAGCCAGCCCAGCCTCGTCGTCTGGGCAGTGACATCCTTCTGCCGGTGCGTCGTAGGCTCGCTGGTCGTGACTCGGTCCCTGGACTGGCTACACGATGCAGCGGCGATTCGTCGGACCGCTGGGCTGCGGCGTGCACTGCGGCCGCGGCCAGCCGTCGAGCCGGTGATCGATCTGGCTTCCAACGACTACCTAGGTCTGGCCAGGGATCCTCGGGTCATCGCCGGCGCGGTGGACGCGGCGCGCACCTGGGGTGCTGGGGCCACCGGATCCCGGCTGGTCACCGGCTCCACTGAGTTGCACGCCCAACTGGAGGGCGAGCTTGCCGCGTTCTGTGGGACGGCGGCTGCCCTGGTGTTCTCTTCGGGCTACACCGCCAACCTCGGCGCGGTGACGGCGTTGTCCGGCCCGGGCACTGTGGTGGTGTCCGACGCCGCGAGCCACGCTTCGCTGGTGGACGCCTGCCGGCTGTCCCGGGCCCGGGTGGTGGTCACTCCGCACGCCGATGTCGCGGCGGTGGATGCCGCGCTGGCCGCACGATCCGAACCGCGCGCGTTGGTCGTCACCGATTCGGTGTGTGGGGTCAACGGTGACCTCGCGCCGCTCGCTCAGCTACACCGGGTGTGCCGGGAGCGCGCGGCAGTGCTGCTGGCCGACGAGGCGCACGGGCTTGGGGTGTGCGGGCCCGGCGGGCGGGGACTGGTTGCTGAATGCGGCCTGGCCGGTGAGCCTGACGTGGTGGCCACGGTCTCGCTGTCCAAGGCGCTGGGCAGCCAGGGTGGTGCCGTACTGGGTTCCCGCTCAGTGGTCGACCACCTCGTCGACTCGGCGCGCAGCTTCATCTTCGACACCGGTTTGGCGCCACCGGCGGCCGGCGGGGCGCTGGCCGCGCTGCGGGTGCTGTGGGCCGAGCCTGCTCTGCCCGGCCGGGTGCTCGACGCCGCAGCGGCCATCGCCACAGCAGCCGGTGCGCCCGCACCGACATCCGGGGTGGTTCCGATGATCCTCGGCGATCCCGCACGGGCACTCGATGCGGCCGCGCGGTGCCTGCGCCACGGCGTGCGGGTGGGGTGCTTCCGACCACCGTCGGTGCCGGTCGGGACCAGCAGATTGCGGTTGACGGCCCATGCTTCGTTGACCGATGCCGACCTGGAGCGGGTGTCGCAGGTCCTCGCCAGGGCGGTGTGGTGACCCTGCTGGTGGTGACCGGAACGGGCACCGGTGTCGGCAAGACCGTGGTGACGTCGGCGATCGCCGCCTTGGCCGTCGCCGCCGGCCGCCGGGTGGCGGTCCTGAAACCCGCGCAGACCGGCATCGACGTGGATCAGCCGGGTGATGTCGACGAGGTGCGACGGCTTGCAGGCGCTTCGGTTACCTGCCGGGAGCTGGCCCGTTTCCCGGATCCGTTGGCACCGGCGACCGCGGCCCGCCGCGCCGGCCTGCCCCCGGTGACGCCCTCGGCGGTTGCTGCCGCCGCCCGAGAGCTTGCCGCAGAGCATGATCTGGTGCTGATCGAGGGTACGGGGGGGCTGCTGGTACCCCTGGATAACAGTGGTGCAACGCTCACCGACGTCGCGGCCGCCTTGACCGCGCCGGTAGTCGTCGTGGCCGCAGCCGGGCTCGGCACGCTCAACCACTCCGCGCTCACCGCCGAAGCGCTGCGCACTCGTGGTCTGCGCGGGGTGGGGGTGGTGATCGGTGCCTGGCCCGCTGAGCCGGACCTGGCCGCCCAGTGCAACCTCATTGATCTTCCTGCCGTCACCGGCCTGCCGCTGCTGGGCGCCCTGCCCGCGGGCGGGGGGCGCCTCACTGCGGTGGAGTTCCTGCCGGTAGCCCGACGTGGACTCGGATCAGGATCCGAGGGTGGGTTCTTCGCGGCAGTGGATGCGCTGGGTTGGCGGCTGTTAAAGACCGGCATGACCGGGGTTGGTAGTCCTTGAAGGCACCCGACTAGTCGAGGTAGTCGCGTAGGACTTGGGAGCGGGAGGGGTGGCGCAGTTTGGACATTGTCTTGGACTCGATTTGCCGGATGCGTTCTCGGGTCACGCCGTAGACCTGGCCGATCTCATCGAGGGTACGGGGCTGGCCGTCGGTGAGCCCGAAGCGCAGCCGCACCACACCGGCCTCCCGCTCGGATAGCGTGGCCAGCACGGACTGCAGCTGGTCTTGCAACAGCGTGAACGAGACCGCGTCCACCGCGACGATGGCCTCGGAGTCCTCGATGAAGTCGCCGAGCTGGGAGTCACCCTCATCGCCGATGGTCTGGTCCAGCGAGATGGGCTCCCGGGCGTACTGCTGGATCTCCAGCACCTTCTCCGGGGAGATGTCCATCTCCTTGGCCAGCTCCTCGGGGGTGGGCTCGCGGCCCAGGTCCTGGAGCAACTCGCGTTGGATCCGGCCCAGTTTGTTGATCACTTCGACCATGTGTACCGGGATCCGGATGGTGCGGGCCTGGTCGGCCATCGCGCGGGTGATGGCTTGGCGGATCCACCAGGTGGCGTAGGTGGAGAACTTGTACCCCTTGGTGTAGTCGAACTTCTCCACCGCGCGGATCAAACCCAGGTTGCCCTCCTGGATCAGGTCCAAGAAAGCCATCCCGCGGCCGGTGTAGCGTTTGGCCAGCGACACGACGAGACGGAGGTTGGCCTCCAGCAGGTGGTTTTTGGCGCGCTCACCATCGCGGACGATCCAGCGCAGGTCCCGACGCAGCTGCGGGGACAGTTTCTCTGTGACGTCTTCAGACCTGCGTACCCGCTCGGCGGCGTAGAGCCCGGCCTCGATCCGCTTGGCGAGCTCAACCTCCTCCTCGGCGTTGAGCAGGGCCACCTTGCCGATCTGCTTGAGATACGCGCGTACTGAATCGGCCGAGGCGGTGAGCTCGGCGTCCTTGCGCGCTTGGCGCAGCGCCTCGGACTCCTCCTCGTCCCAGACGAAGTCCTCCGCACCCGGACCACTGGGCGTCTCCGGCTCCTCCGGGTCCGGGGTGATCTCCTCGACCTCGACCTCGACCTCGGCGAGGTCCTCAGCAGCGGGGTCACTCTCGAGGTCGGTGATCTCCTCGATCTCGACGGCGGGTTCAGCCCCGCCAGCGGGCTTCGGGACGGCCTTGGCGGTGCTGCTCTGACCTTTCGGGCGGGCCCGACCTACACCGCTCCTGGTGCTTTTCGGGCGGGCCGTCGCGGCGGTTCCCTCCTTGGTAGCCCCCTCCTTGATAGCCCCCTCCTTGATAGTGGAGTCGGACGTGACGGGAGCCAGGTCGGCGTCACTGGCGGTGCCGTTGCGGGAGGGTGTTGGAGCGGCCCCGGACTTCGAGGCCCCGGACTTCGAGGTCGCGGATTTTGCGGTCGCGGATTTTGCGGTCGTGGACTTCGCGGCGGTGACGCGACGCGATGCGGGTTCTGCGGCTGCCACGGACGGCCTTTCGAGACGGTCGGTGTTCGGGCGCT
>DATEMN010000285.1:0-21192 GCA_035275565.1 Pseudonocardiaceae bacterium
CAGCGACGATGGCACCGCGCGGCTGTGGGATCCGACCACTGGCGAGTCCCTGCTCACCCTCACCGGCCACACCGACGGGGTGTGGGGGGTGGCGTTTAGCCCGGAGGGCACCCGCCTGGCTACCGTCAGTGCCGATGGCACCGCGCGGCTGTGGGATCCGACCACCGGCGAGTGCCTGCTCACCCTCACCGGCCACACCGACAAGGTGGGAGAGGTGGCGTTCAGCCCGGACGGCACCCGCCTGGCCACCGCCAGCGACGATGACACCGCGCGGCTGTGGGACAGCATCACCGGGGAGTGCCTGCTCACCCTCACTGGCCACACCAGCGGGGTGTGGGGGGTGGCGTTTAGTCCGGAGGGCACCCGCCTGGCTACCGTCAGTGCCGATGGGACCGCGCGGCTGTGGGACCCCACCACCGGCCAGCTGATCTGGCTCATCGCGAACTTCCCGAACAACGCCGCCGCGTCCTGGTCACCCACCACCAACCAGCTACTCTCCACCACCGGCGACGCTTGGCGATACCTACGCGCCGCGTGCTTCGACGACGACGGCCGCCTACTCAGCCTCCAACCTCACGAGCGCTACTACAGCCCGCCACAGCCCGGCACAGAGCCATGAACCCAGCGACCGGCTCATCGCCGCCACCGAGTACGGGAAAAGTCCGCGACGACGCCGGGATCGAGGGCCTGGTCAGCCACACGTTGCGTAAGACCGTCGCGAGCTTCCTTGATGATGCCGCGTTGTTGTGGTTGTTTGTGGATAGCATCGGTTATCTGCGGCTTTCGCGAGTGTAAACGCTCGGGGCCTGTGTTATCTGGGGTTGTGAGGGCATGTCTTGGATGGACGCTGCAGCGGCTGCTGTGATGTGGGGCGCTGAGACAACGCCGTGAGTCCCCGTGGCAACGGGCACGCAAGGGGCACGAACCAAGATGATCTGCTACTACGCGGTGGTGTCGTCTGCCGCGGATAGGACGGCGCGCAAGCTGGTGCCTGCGCCGCTGACCCGTTTTTCTAAGCCTAGCCTGTGATTTTGAGGCGAGCTTGCTGGATGCACCTAGACAGCACTGGCTCGAGTGACGGCGCTCACTTTCCGGTCTGTCTTGCCGAGGTATTTTGCTGTTTTTATGACGCTCTTTTTTCGCCGTCAGCGCCGATCTCGCCTTCCCCGACGTACCCGGCCCTCGCACCGCCAAGACCCGACTGGTCAACGCCTACATGCCCCGACTGCAGGCAGCGGCCGCCCACGACGCCACACTCAGTGTGGCATTCGCCCGGGTCCTGGGCCTCATCGACCGACCCGAAGGCATACTACGGCCAGACCGCGTGGTCCGCGTGTGGTGGGCCAACTGGCAGCATCCGTCCCAGCCGACTATCACCGCTACACCAAACCCACACCTAAGCTCACGATAACCCCGCACAGACCATGTCACTTGGCAGTCGACAAGCGCCAGGTAGGGAATCCCATGAGCGGCGACGAGTCGCCCTACCTGAGTCGGTGGCGGATGGTCCGGCCGTTGCTGGCCGGGATGGGCTGGCTCTGGTGCAGCGAAGGCTGGGGCAGGCGTTGATCTTGCTGTTCACCGGAACCTTGTTATGCCCGGCAGGGTTAGATCGTGGGACGATGGCGCCAGTATCCGGGTTGAGGGTTTGACTGGCGAGGTGGGGATCCCCCGGTGGGCACAGACGGTGGGGAGCAGGTGAGTTTTGCTCTGCCGGTGGGCACGGTGACGTTTTTGCTCACTGATGTGGAGGGCTCGACACGGTTGTGGGAGTCCGCCCCGCAGGCGATGAGGGCCGCTATCGCTCGGCACTACGAGGTGTTGGATGGGGCGATCTCCGGCCATGGTGGGGCGCGCCCGGTGGAGCAGGGCGAGGGCGACAGCGTGGCGGCCGCGTTCGTGCGCGCCTCGGATGCCGTGGCGGCGGCGCTAGATGCCCAGCGGGCGTTTGTCCGGGAGCCCTGGCCAAAGGGGGTATCGCTGCGGGTGCGGGTGGCGCTGCATACCGGCGAAGCCCTGCAGCGGAATGAGGGCAATTATTGCGGGCAGGCGATCATCCGCTGTGCTCGGTTGCGCGCGATCGCCTACGGTGGGCAGACCGTGGTATCACGCACCACCCGCGATTTGGCACTGGATCGGTTACCCGACGGTGTCCAGCTGGTGGATTTAGGGGTGCATCGGCTGCAAGATTTGGGACGGTCCGAGCAGGTGTTCGGGTTGGTGCATCCGGACCTGCCAAATAATTTTCCGCAGCTGCGCTCCCTGGAAGTGATGCCCACCAACCTGCCCAGCGAACTGACCAGCTTCGTGGGCCGTCACCGCGAACTGACCGAAATTAAAGAGCTGTCGGGGCAGACGCGGCTGCTGACACTAACCGGCGCCGGGGGGTGCGGCAAAACCCGGTTGGCGTTGCAGGCCGTCGCCGACGCCCTGGATAGTTATCATGACGGGGTCTGGTGGGTCGAACTGGCCCGGGTGGAAGATCCCATCCTGGTGCCGGCAGTGGTGATCTCGGCGCTGGGCTTGCGCGAGGCACCAGGCCGCTCTTTGGTGGACACGCTGGTGGAGTATCTGCGGCACCGCCGTCTGCTGCTGATGTTGGATAACTGTGAGCACCTGGTGGAAGCCTGCGCGGCGCTGGTGGATGCGTTGCTGCGCGCTTGCCCGGTGTTGACGATTTTGGCGACCAGTCGCGCACCGTTGGGCGTGCCTGGAGAGATGACCTGGCGGGTGCCGTCGATGTCGCTGCCCGCCGAGCCGGTGCGCGAGCCGGTCGAGTCATTGCGTGCGTTTGACGCGGTGGCGCTGTTTATTGATCGAGCTAAGCAGGTCCGCCCGAATTTCGCAATCACCGCAGACAACGCGCCGGTGGTGGCCCAGATCTGCCACGACCTCGACGGGGTCCCGTTGGCCATTGAGTTGGCCGCCGCGCGAGTACGGATGATGGTCCCTGAACAAATCTGTCGCGCCTTAAGTGACCGGTTCCATATCCTCACCGGCGGAGCCCGGACGGTGATGGCACGTCAGCAAACCCTGCATGCCTCCCTGGACTGGAGCTATGAGCTGCTCAGCGACAGCGAGCGCATCCTGCTGCGGCGCCTAGCGGTCTTCGCCGGCGGCTGGACCTTGGAGGCAGCCGAACGAGTCTGCTCTCATGGTGACCTCGACCGCTACGCGGTGTTGGACCTGCTCACCGCCCTAGTCGACAAATCCCTGGTGACGACGGAGGAGCACGGCCACGAAACGCGCTACCGGCTGTTGGAAACCGTGCGCCAATACACCACCGCACGCCTGGCTGACGCCGGCGAACTCGACCACCTGTGCCAGCGACACCTGGCCTATTACCAGGCGCTGGCCGAACAGGCCGAGTCGCAAATACCGAGCGCCGGACCAGGAAACCCTATCTTGCACACTCTGGCCGCCGAATTGCCCAACCTGCGCACCGCCTTGGACTGGGCAACAACCACCGAGCCCACCGCTGGGCTACGGTTATTGAATGCACTGTCCTTATTCTGGCCGCGCGGCCGGTACCAAGAAGGTGAGGCTGCCTACGCCCGCGCTCTCGATGCCGCCGGCGAGGAACCCACCATGCTGCGCGGACGAGCACTAGCCGGGCGTGGGTACCTTGGAATCTGGGGTGGCAATGAGAATGCCGCCGGCTGGTGCGAAGCAGCGCTTGAAATCGGCCGTGCCTGCGGTGATGCATGGATCCAAGGACGGGCTCTCAGCACCCTTGGGTTTGCAATCGCTCTCAGTGACCCGGCCAGCGGGCGGCCGCTGCTGCAGCGCAGCGTCGAGCTGGCCACCCAAGCCGGCGACGACTGGTGTCGCATCCATGCCGCCCATGCTCTCGCTGCTGCCTGGAATTTTCAGGACGAGTTCGAGACCGCCCGCCTGATACTCGAAGACACCTACGCCACCGCGACTCGGTTGGAGTACCGGTTCGCCATCGCGATTCACGATTTTTTCCTGGGTTGGGAAGCGATGGTCTGCGGGCGACTGAGACAGGCTCGTGAACTGTTAGAGCGAGCTGTTATCACCAGCGCCGAGGCCGGTGACGTGGAGACGAGTGGTTTAGCCAATGTTCATTTAGCGCATGTGCATCTTGCTTGCGGCGAATTCGAGCGTGCCTATGCGCTGGCCAGCGTAACACTCCAGCGGGTGCAGGAGGACGGGGTGGGCCTCAGCTTGGGCATGGCCCAGCAGATGCTGGGCCGTACCGAGATAGCATTGGGTAAGCTTACCGTGGCACGTGAACACCTCCACGACGCTGTCAGCATCGACCGCCATGGAGTGCTTCACTTCTTTTGCTGGGCACTTGTTGGACTGGGCACTTTAGAGCGGCTGGAGGGCAACCTTCAAGCCGCCCACAATTATGGCGAGCAGGCATTAGACAGCGCGCGGCGGCTGGGCAGCGGATGGATGCAAGCCGGCGCCGAAAGGCTACTGGCCCGACTCGCCCTAGCCTCTGGCAAAACCAGCGACGCCCATCACTACGCGCACGATGCGCTCAAGCGCCTCCAAGCCAAAGGGCTCACCCTGGATATCCCCGAATGCCTCGACATCCTCGCTGCCGTCGCCACCGCACAGGAAAAATTTGACCAAGCCGCTCGACTGCTCGGTGCCACTGCAGCCAGTCGACAGCGCCTCGGCATCATCCGCTTTCCACCCGAGCCAGAATTCTGGACGGGTCTCGAGCGCACCATCCGAGACGCCCTCGGAGACGACAACTACCACAACGCCTACACCCAGGGCGCCTGCAGACCGATAGATTGATCTAGCCGAGCCCGCTGATCACTGCACCGCCGGGCCGGCCCGCACGAGCACGGCGGCTTGCTTGAGCCGTGTGCGGCCCCCCGCGACGTCACCCAGCAACCCAACCACCATCTCGGCGGTCCGAGGCGAAGCCTCTTTAGGAGTCCGATGATGAAGGCAGCGGGTAGCTCGTGAAGTATTTGCGGTAGGTTAGGTGCCCGATCCGTGCTCGCCTCCGCCGGGCATGGGCCGTGCGGTGAAACAGTCCCGCTGGCAGTGGGGCACGGCGGCTACGGGTAGAGCGGGGTGCTGCAGCGGCACCCGCCGGTGAGGTGACTGATCTGGCCCTCGGTATCGGGATTCCAGCAGTGCTCGGCTCCGTCGTCGAGCAGGACATCGATCGTGCCGAGCGGATCAACGGCGGTGACCGTGCCTCGCCAGACGCGCCGGGCTCGGGTCCCGGCGTCCGGAGCGTCGAACACGATCACCCGATCCCTGGGTTGGAAGTGGCTCCACTCCCAACCGTTGAAGTCGTACCAGGTGCCGGTGAAGGCGCGGGACACCACGGACTGCGGTGCTCCAATTGCCGCAGCGACGCGGCGTATCGTGTCCACCGACACTGGTGCGGCAGGGCGGGCCGACGCGGTCTGGTCGACCCATCCGGTCAGGCTTGCCACCGGAAGTCCGGCGGAAGCCTCGATCGAGATCAGTGCCCGTCTCGGCTGGTAGCGCTCAAGAAGCACCGCCACCCGTGTTGCGATCATCGACTAACCTCCCACTGAGAGGCCCCATGCTATCTCCGTATTTGCGGTCGAAGTCGCTATTTTAAACCGCTTACGCGGTGGTACTGGCCGGATTTTCTTCGTAGTTGCGTCGGATTACTTTGGGGTGACCCAAGACTCCGTCAGGTTTGGGATGTGACTGTTATGAGATGGTTTGAGGAATTGGTGTAGACGCGCCGTGTTTGGGGCGTATATCGGCAGGTGGGCACGGCTCCTCGATGATCAAGGTTCCATGTTATTGATCGTCTAGAGGGACTGTGCCCGTGCCGTTATCCTGCTTTGCCTCCGTTGCGTGTCAGTCGGTGCACCGGGGAGACCGGAGTTGTCGAGGGAGGCATTGGGGCTGTTCGTGGGGGGACTCGGGGCACTGGCTGAAGTACCTGGATCAGGTTGTTGATCATCAGTCGCGGCAGGGACTGCGCTGCGAGCTGGGATTCTTGCTGGCCGTGGTGGTGGCCGCGACGGTGTGTGCCGGGCATGATGACGTGGCCGCGCAGGCACAGCGGGCCGCCGACGCGCCGGAGTGGGTCCTTACCGCGCTGGGGGCCAAGCCCGACCCACTGACTGGCATGATCACTGCACCGAGTGAGAGCACCCTCCGCCGAACGCCGGCTGGGGTCGATACCGACGACTATACGCCAGGGTGTTTACAAGATCAGGTACGGTCTGCGGTGGCGCTCGGCAGGCGACTGGCGGAGGATCTCGTGGAGATCGTCGTCACCGACGTGGCCTGGGTATCGCCCCTGAGGACGGGCACGGGTCTTCGAGCGGGTCTCCGGTATCGATCAAGCGCATAGCCGGTCTACCGGTGGCAACAGGGTTGCTGGGGGTCGTCAAGCATGTCGCTGTAAACCCCGGATCGTCGTGTCGTCCGGGGTGTCGGGCCAGGGTTCGATCCCAGCGCGTCCTTGCTGTCGGACTGGACCAGGTGCGCAGGTGCGAGAGCATCCAAGTAGAGCAACTCTCCGCCGCAGGCTGCCGCAGTGGTGACCGGCCAACCCGGCAACCATCCAGCCCGACTCTTGTTCCGCTGTTGCGGAACACTATGGACTATGAATTCGTTCTACGAATATTTCTAGCTTGACTAATCGCTTCTGCTGATAGCACTATGATCCTTGAATGATCACCTCGCGGGAGGGTGGCTGAGGATGAGGTTTGACACGCCTGCTCGGCCCATGGTCGGGCCTGCTCGCCACCCGGGCCGGTCGGGCGCGACTACCCCACCACGACAGCCCGACCGGCTGCACCCGATGGCGGACCGTCCACCGCAGGGCCGACGGCGTCGTCGCGCTGACCGTAGGCCAAATTCCCCGGACCCCGATGGAAAGGATGGGAGATGACTCTTATCGTCTTGACGGTCGTCGTCATCGCATTGTTTGTTGCCGTTCTGGCGGCCTTTCTCTTCAGGATCGGCGCGCTACTTAACCGCACCGCAGACAACCTTGATGACTGTGTGCGGAACGTGAAGAATATTGCCTACCAGGCAAAGGTGATCGGACCTGGTGTCGTGCGCATCAACGAAACCGGCACAACGGTGTTAGGTGCGTTGCCACTGCTGTGCGATGGTGCTGAAAATGTCGCCGTCGCTAAGGGGGCTCCTTATGTGGATCCTTCTGCGGCCGCCCCTGCGGCTGCTCATTCAATGGTTCCTACTGCGACCCCCTCGCGGGGTTCAGGTTACCTGGATGCCTCGCCGCAGGATTCGGGTTACCTGGATGCCTCGTCGCGGGGTATAGGTTACCTGGATGCACGGTGACGACGATTCTCGGTTCCAGCTGATGAGCTGGATAAGGCACTTCGCTGGGGTGGCTCCGGACAGCTGCTCGGTTTCGCTGACGGTGCTTGCGCCGAGCTGGTGGTTGTTCGCAAGGCGTGGCACATCCTCGCCGAGGCGCGAGGTGGACGATTCGAGAGAGAAAGAGAGACTAGATATGATCTTGTGGTGGGTTGGTAATCTCATTTTACTCTTTGTTGTACTGCCCATCGTGGTAGTGCTGATGAAGCGTATTGTCACACCAGTGAATCGGATCCGGGAGTCAGTGGATGACATCCTGCACAACGGTGTCATCCTCGCTGGGGAACTCGACAATGTGCCAGAGTTGTTAGCTGTGACAGACGGTGCGGTCAAGGAGATCTCCATTGGTGCGACCCGTTACGTGCAACGCGTTGGTCATCTGCTGAATGCGCTGGGTGTCTAGCGGGTTGTGACCTGAGAGGTACGATTCGGAAGAGGAGGAAGCTATGCCCTTGGTCGCGTGGGTCACGTTGCTCGCAGTCGCGTTGATCGTGGCCGTTGTCGGTATCTCACTGTTGAAGGTGATTTACCAGTTGAAGCACGTTGCCTGGACGCTTGGCACTGTCATCGTGGGGGTCAATGCGATAGCCTATCAGACGAGAACGGTTCCTGAGGCATTGCCTTCGATCAACGCTAATCTTGCGCCGGTGCGAGCTATGGCAGAGCAGGTTTAAAGGACTCCGGTGTCGTCCAGTCGCGACAGTGCGCGTAAGAATCGAATCGAAGGGTTAAGAGATGCATGATTTCGTGTGTGGCCACCAAGAATGCGGTTCGCGGTTAACCTCGTCCGACAGGGATGCTCTGATGCGACAGGTTGCCGATCACCTCAAGGAAGTTCACAAGGTCCAAGCGGTGACCCAGACGATCTTGGGTTACCTGGAGACCACTTGTGTGACCTCGTCACCCTATCGATAGGTCCAGTGGTTTACATGTTCCATATGTTATTGACAACCGCTACCGAAGGAGGGCTACGGAATGGTGTTGCTCGCGGAACAGGCGCCCGGACCTGGTGAGGCGCATTTGTTCGGCTGGTACCTTGGTTTCGCGATCGCCGTCGTGGTTATCGTTGTGGTAGTCGCACTGGTAGCCCCAATTCTGATACTCGCCGCGCGGATCGCCCGTCAGGCTCCACAGATCAACCAGGCTCTGCAGCAATCATATCGAAACACGCTCCCGTTGGCAGACCTACGACTGACGATTGACCACGCTGAGGTCATTATCGGAGGGCTGGAACGCGGACGCGCCAGACTTGGAGGTTAGCGATGCCATTTATGCTGGGGTATGCCGGTGGGCCGGACGGCTATGCGCTTGAAGAGATCACTTTTTGGTGGGTCGCGATAGCCATGGGCGTTGCCGTCTCGATTGTAGTGATCCTGTTGCTGAGTTTTCTCACGTCCCTGGTGAAATCTATCAACCAAAGCGTGGAGGGAGTGCGGGACACCTTACGGACCATTCCGGAGAATACGGTGAATGCTGCACTTATTCCCGTCACGGCTGACAGGGTCGACTCGGTGCTGGCGGAAGGTCTGGAGCATCACGCGTTCCTCACCAGGGTTCTGGCTGGTTGAGCCCGGCGAGGAGGCAGGTCAGCGGGCGAGGCGCCGAGCGGTGTCCTTGAGGACCTCGGTGAGCACCCGCTGGGCTGCCGAACCCATGCTGGTCAGGATCGCCTGCAGTTGCGGGGCGGTGTCAGGA
This sequence comes from Pseudonocardiaceae bacterium, assembly GCA_035275565.1. GTDB lineage: Bacteria > Actinomycetota > Actinomycetes > Mycobacteriales > Pseudonocardiaceae. The sequence continues at coordinate 9,028 of DATEMN010000285.1, forward strand.
TCAATTTTGCCGATCATCTGGGCGGACTTACTCGTCACGGCCAGCAGAACGCGCCGCATATCGTCGGGATCCCGCGTGCGGCGGACCAGGCCGGCCCTGGCGAGCCGGTCGACCATCGCGCAGGTGGCCGGTGGTTGGGTGCCCAACGCCTCGGACAACGAGAGCAGGGTTATCGGAGCTCTGGCGGCGATGATGTGCAGGGCAATCAGTTGGGAGAGGGTCAGTTCACTGCCCGCCAAGCCGCAGGGCGGGCAGCGATCATCTTCCGCAGGTATCCGGCAAGCCAGCGGGCATCCTCAGCCGTCACTGCTCGCTGCGACATCGGAGATCAGGACACCCAATCGGAGCCCGGTGTCGCTGTCAGAAAGGTGCGGGTGAGTGGCCGGCAGGCCGCCGCTGGAGATCGGCACCCACGGAAAGATCAGGACCAGCGAGGTCGGACCGAAGATGATCCGGGCGTACTGTCAGTACCGAGACCTTGATGGCCGCACCCGTCAAGTGTCGGCCACGGGAGCGGCCAAGACCGCGGCGGGACGAGCGTTGGAGAAAAGGCTGGCCCAGCGCAGTAGCAACGCCACTGCGGAGATCGCGCCGGAGACCAAGCTGCGAGTGGTTGCGGAGGCTTGGTATGTCACCGTCACCCAAGCGGTCGAGGCTGGGCGAAAATCGCCGACTACCGCTGGACAGTACCGGTGTTTCCTGGACCGCTACGTGTTACCTGCGACGGGGGATCTGCGACTGCGAGAGGTGACCACAGGGCGTGTCGATGCGGTCCTCCAGACCATCAAGGAGAAGTCTGGTGAACCGACAGCGAAGAGCTGTCGGACCGTACTGAGCAACATCCTCAAGTACGCCGCACGCCATGACGCGGTGAGCACCAACGCCACCCGTAACACCCAGCCGTTGTCTGTGAAGCCCAGGCACCCACCTCGCGCTCTCACGGTCGACGAGTGCGAGCAGTGGTTGTCCCAGCTCGCCGCGGATGAGGCGGCCGTCCGGCACGACCTGCCGGACCTCACCGGATTCATGCTGGGGGAGGGCTGCAGGATCGGCGAAGCGCTCGCCCTGGCCTGGGATTCGGTGGATCTAGTCCTGAGCATCGTCGACATCGACTACACCTTGGTGCGGGTCAAAAGTCGAGGCTTGGTCCGCAAGAAGACCAAGTCAGCCGCCGGCGAGCACACCCTGCCTCTGCCCAACTTCGTCCTGGCGATCCTCGCCCGGCGGGCCACGGCGCAGTTTGCGCTGTCGACTGGATGTCTACCGCCAGCGGATATGGAGGCGAGCGCCATGGTGGCGCGACTGGGCTCCGCACCGGTCTTCCCGGACAGTAAGGGCGGGTGGCGGGATCCTTCAAACACACTGCGCGCGCTGCGCGCGGCCCGTGGTGACGGCGACCTCGCGTGGGTTACGTCCCACGTGTTCCGCAAGACGGCGTTGACGCTGCTCGACGATGCGGGGCTGCCAGCGCGGCTGATCGCTGACCAGGCCGGGCACTCCCAGGTGTCGATGACGCAGGACGTGTACATGGCCCGCAAGAGCGTGGACGGCAGGACCGCGCAGACCCTGGACCGTGACCTGGGCAATCTATTCGAACTAAAAAGCATGCATAATGGATGTATAGATCTTGAAGACGATCAGGCGCGCTCTGTCTGACCTGCGGTGATGGTGGGCCGCCTGGGGGTCGAACCCAGAACCTAAGGATTAAAAGTCCTTTGCTCTGCCAGTTGAGCTAACGGCCCTGCGCGCTGATCGTAGCCAACCCTGCGTCGCCGCTGGTGGTAGGTGGTCGGTACGGGGCAGACAAGGGCTCCTCAGGGCACAGAGTTCGTGGCAGGAGTCTGGTTGGCGCACGTTCATGTGGGTTGGCAGCGGGTCCGTAGCTACCTGCGCTATGGCCGTCCTGGTGCAGCCCGCCTTGCTGGTGCGCCGCTAGCGTCTGCGGCCGTTCGACGCCGACATGTACCCGGAGGCGGCGCCGCTGGGGCGGGCTGCTGGTCTCGGCCCGGCGGCCCGCCATTCGGATCCAGGTGGCTGCCTCGACGAGGCTCGACAGCTCTTCGAGACCGACTGGGATGAAGTCTGGGCGGATCTGCCGGGACCGGCGCCACGCTGATCGACCTAGTCAGCGGCGCTGAGGTGTGGGTCCGATTCTTTGACCTTTTATGCCAGGAATCCCCACGATCGACGCCCCCGCGATCAGTGCCCTCAACGATGTCGTCACCTCCTTCTACACACCAATCTCCATCCGATAATCGACACCACTGGCCTCCATCCCCACCGGGGCTGCCGGACACGGTTCGTGTATTGCCGAATCCGCCTCTATGAGATAGATCGAGGTCACCCCATGACCCCCGTTGGACTCCACGAACTCTTCACTCCAACCCGACCGCCCAGCGATCTTGATGTAGGTCTCATCCCCGAACCATCGATCCCCTGGAGCGTGCCGACGTGGCCGTGTCGCGTCGATCAACAGTGGAGTGTACCGCTGCGCCCACCGGTACACGTTACGGATCCATCGACACCGCGTTCGGCGAGCAGCTCTTTCACATCGCGATACGATAATCCGTAGCGTAGGTACCAGCGCATCGCCAGCACGATGATCTCACGAGGGAAGCGGAACCAGTGAAACTCGACTGCGGCGGCAGTACTCGATGATGGCGACGACGCATTATCCCCCTGCTCGAGCCCGTCCTTGGACAACGCAACAGTGCCCTTGGCAGCGCCCCCCAGTAGCACAACGATCTTTACCCGGGGAACGATCATCTGAAATTATGCTAGTGGATTCCAAATCGAGGAGCCTCAATGTTTGAATACATGGCAATTCATTCACGAATCATAGTCACAGGTCCGCAACGCGCAGGAACGACTATCGCCGGGAAGATGATCTCCCACGATACTGGACATTGTTATGTCGATGAGACAGAATTCGGGATCTACGATATAGCGAGATGGCGGGAAATTGCCAAGGAAGACCATGTTGTCATCCAGTGCCCCCACATGTTAAAAGTCATCCTTGATAACCCGCCCCCTGATATCTTCGTGGTCTTAATGCGGAGAGACCTCGATGATATCCATGTCAGCGAACGTCGCATTGAGTGGGAGACGCGCTTTAAGGGAAATACGAGGGAGTTGGCGATGTTCGGACTGACTGAGGGAGATTCTGCTCAACTGAAATATGAGTATTGGGACTCGAGTCCAAAGCCGGCGAAGTTCGTCGAGGTTGCTTACGGGTCGCTTCGGGATCATCCGCTCTACGTCGCCAAGGAGTACCGCGCAAAATTCAGCCCCAGGCAGACCGTTGTATAAATTTCCCAGCTCTGACTGAGCGAGGTGTTGCGTAATCTCCGGCGCCCACTCGACGTGAAAGCTGTGCCCCGAGACTGACCGCACCTTGACGACAACATCAACAAGTCCAACCGAAGATTAACAGTCGAGGATCGGCAAGTCACCCTGCAGTCTCCGCAAATGATCAAGGCTAGCGACCGTCAAGGTGCTGCTTCTGCTTCTCAATGGGCCTGTCTCGCCAACCCTCCGCGATCTTCAATCGCTGTGGTGGTGCCCATTTCCGAACCCGCCTCGTTGTTGACGATCGCGAGCACGGTGGCTTTGGGGTCTTCGGCTAGGCGTTGGATGAAGCCGTGGTGAAAGGCATGGAAGCCCTTGCGGGCCACCCATTGCCGCAAGGGCGAGACGCCCAGGAGACCTGGCACCTCAAAGACGCCTGATCCCAGCCGATCCAGTCTACGGAAGACCTCACCCTCTACCTGTAGCGTCTCCTCGACGGCCATACCTACGGTCGTGCCCGTGGCGCCGACGATGGGAGAAGCCCACAAGGTTTCGGCATTCGTCGCCCGCCAGTTCTGCGGGGGGTTGTCGCTCGACAGGATCGGGATCTGGGTCTCGGGTACGAAGGCGTTGGTAGGGGCACCAGTGGCTGACCGGACCGCCCGGTAGAGGTCTTCACCGCCAAGCCGGCTGCCTGACAGTCCAAGCCGGTAGGCGACCTCGACGTCGTCGATGCCCGCGCGGGAAGCGGCGACAGCGAGTTGTTTTCCGACGCCCTGTTCGAGGTGGCCGTCGCCGAAGAGGACACCACCTCCGTCGAGGATGAGACCGTGGCTGCCATCCCAGTCGTGAAACACCCGTGCCAACAGGTCGCCGAAGGTGATGGGCGGATACCTTCTCGTGCGGGCCTTGACCGCCGCATGGACGCGGTCGTAAACGAAGCCGTCAGGGAGGATTCTCGCCGGTCGGGCGAGTTCTCGTAGCATCGCGGCCGTGTCGGCGGCAACTTTGCGTTGCAGGCTCGGCCAGAATCGTGGGTAGCGGTGATGCCAGTAGTGACGGATGGCCGTGACTGGGGTCCGCAGGTGTCCTGCCGAGAAGGCGTCCGTGAGGTAGTGCTGGGCTGCCGCCTCCCGGGCCATCGCCCTGGACTGGTCACCTCGGCACCGCCCCAGCCGGTATGCCTCGTCGAGGGCCGCCTTGTGGAGGCGGCGATAAGCGATAACCGCGGAGTCGAAGCCGTTGGAGTGCGCGCCGTTGTGGTCACAAGCGGTGTCGGGGCGGCCGGGAGTGACGAAGTGGTCGCCGTTCGCGGTGGCCAAGGCCAAAAAGCGGTCCCGGACCCGCCTTTCGACTTCGGTTGCTGCCGCAGCCGCGCTGAACCGGAAGTCGCTGAACTCTCCTCCAGGTTCGAAGCGGGCGTCGACGAAGGCTCCGTCCGCCGCCATGACCTTGAGCGCGCAGATGATCTCGTCACGGGTGCCTGGCTTGGTCCCCTGCTTGCCGGGGATGGCGGCCAACTGGAACAAGTCAGCAGATGTTAAGCCTTCCAGCCTAACCTGCGTGCTCTCAACACCGTGGGCCACGCAGTGGTGGCTGGCGAAGAAGTCGCCGCTTAAGGCCACCACGTCGCCATAACTGAGGAGGAGGCGCTCGTCGGCTGAGTCGCCGCCGACTTGGACAAGCGCTTCTCCGGCGGCGGCTTGTCCTACGGTGCGATGCTCTTGGGATTTCATGGCGAAGTGATCCTGTCGTGAGCGTGCGGGGTAACTTGATCGCGCGCTGTCAGGTAGCGGTTTTTGGTGAGGGGTCTGGAGGGCTTGGCGCTGCGGCGCCGCAACGCCAAGCCCTCCAGAGGTCTGCGTTCGCGGTGGGCACTGGGAACGCAGACCGGGTCAGAGGGCGATCACGCTGGTCTAGGACGTGCGCTGGCCGGGCGCGTAGTGGATGGCCAGTCGGGCCAGCGCCACTGCGCCGACGAGCAACCCGAAATCACGCAGTGCAATGTCGAAATAACCCGGGAAGGTCAGCAGGTTGATGATGATCCCGGCCAGCCAGGCAGCTACCAACCAGGCACCGAACCGCGGCGCTATCGCGACCGCGATCCCGGCCACGATCTCGATCACGCCCACGGCGTACATCGCCTGCTGCGCGGTGCCGGGCATGATGCCATCGATCCATGGGGCCAGATAGATCGGCCAGTCCACGAGCAGGTTCGTGAACTTGTCGAGCCCAAAGAGAATCGGCGCCACGGCGAACACCGTGCGCAGCAGCAGGAAGCTCTGATACGCGGGGTCGGACAGGGTCGCTTTGCCGGTGGTGTTCGACGTCGACACACCTGTGGTGATCATGGAGTCTCCCTTCTATAGACATGATGTGCTAACTTTAGAACGTCTAGAAGAGTTTCGTCAACAGGAGTTGGTTATAGATGGAGTCCTGGGAGGACCAGATCTCGGCGATCGCCGCGCTCGACGATCCGACCCGCCGGCGGCTGTACGACTACGTCGTGCGCCAGCCCGGCCCGATGAGTCGTGACGACGCTGCCTCGGCCTTCGAACTGCCGCGCACGACTGCGGCGTTTCATCTCGACCGACTGGTGGACGAGGGTCTGCTCGACGTGGTCTACCAGCGCCGCACCGGCCGCACCGGCCCCGGCGCGGGACGGCCGGCCAAGCTGTACCGGCGGTCGGATCAGCACGTGGCCGTGTCGCTGCCCCAGCGCCGCTACGACCTGGCCGGGCGGCTCCTGTCCGGCGCCTTGGAGCACGCTGAACGCTCCGGCGACTCACCGCGGGCGAGCCTTGACCAGCGGGCCTACCAGCTAGGCAAAGAACTGGGCGAAACCGCGCGCCGCGAAGCCAGCGACCGTGATACCGGGGACACCATGCTGCGGGCACTGGAGGAATACGGCTTCCAACCGCGTATCGAGGGCGGGGATGTCACGCTGGCCAACTGCCCGTTCCACACGCTGGCGCAGGAGTATCCCGAGCTCGTGTGCGGCATGAACCTGCGCCTGCTCGACGGACTCCTCGACGGCCTCGCCCCCATCGGATTGACTGCACACCTGGCCCCCACCCCGCAGTACTGCTGCGTCCGTCTCGGACCCACCGCCCCCGGGTCCGGCCAGCACTGACGTTGACAACAGCATCCGGTGGTGGGTACCCGCGAGGGCGACCACCGCGTGGTTCGCCATCCGCTCAGCGGCCCCACCTACGGGATCTTCGATGTGTTCCTGGACGACTCGGCTCGGGACGCCCACCTGTCCGGCAAGGTCGCTGAGGTCCTGATGGCCCAGGCGCCCGACCTGTTCGACGACCCACCGAAGATCGAGAAGCCTTCATAGTCGAGTTCCTCAGGGTGTCCGTCGCGGCTCGATGGTGAATTGATCTTCGACGGGTGGTGTGTACTCGGTGCCCGCGCATCCGGTGACACCGAAACAACGAACCGTGATCTCCGTGCGGTCGACGTCGATGCGCAGGAATTGCTTGAAGAATGGCGGCTCATCGAAGTCGAATGCTTCGGAGCCGAACCGGTGGAAGAGCCGGCCCGCCGGGATGCTGTGTACCACCTGTGCCCTGATCCACTCGCGGAGCAGGAGTCGGTCCGCGACGGGCCGATTGGACCCGGGGGTGATGGAACCACGTTGTGCATAGAATCTGGCCGCCGCCGGCCCATCAAGGGCGACTCTCCCGCTACCCCCGAAGAGTTTTTTGTCGATGACCTGCGAGAACCGTGCCAGTGAGTCACGGCGCAGCGGGTAGCAGCGGAACATCGATTCATCGACCCCGTGGACGTTTACCGGCGGTATGCGGTGGGTAGCGTGCATGTAGGCACCGCCCCCGCCGCTTACAATGTACTGGATCGTCCGTCCATCCGCGACGACGACCGGGTAGCGCTGGTAATTGTGGGTGTCGCCGCCGATCACCATCACGTAGTTCGCCCGCGGGTCGGTGACGATGTCGTCGACCGTCTCACTGGTACCCGAGACAGGCCGGTTACGATATTTGTTATCAACGTAGATCGGTTTACCGGTGAGCAGGATTTTAGGGCGCTCCGGGGCGTCCAGGGACACCCGTTTCAACCACTGGTATTGATCCTCGTCGATCTCACCGGTGATTCCGGTGTCGATCCCGACGAATCGTACCGGCCCGGCGTCGATGGCGAAGTACGGCGCCGGCTGGAGCGGGTCGGGTCGCGGACGTTCACCGCCCACCGCGCTATCACTGGCCTGCTGCAGTGATCTGCGCCAGCACCGGGCGGCCAACCCGGCCCTCGGGCCACGACCGAACTCAGGTTGGTAGTCGGCGTCGTCCAACCCGCAGAAATAATGCATGAACCCGTGCAGACCGTCGTACCAGTCGTGGTTTCCCGGCACCGCATAGATAGGGAGCTTGAGATTGCGGTAGGGGTGGTGGAACACTCGACCGTAGTCACCGCGGTCGCCGGTGGGGTACACCACATCGCTGCAGATGACCGCGAAATCTGCGCCCTCCGACATCGCAGCCAACGGACCCGCGACTGCGTACTGTGACTTATCACCCTCGCCGGTATCCCCGATGACGAGCACGGACACAGTGTCACCGGCAGCGCGGGAAATCACGAAGTCCGGGGGGGCTCCCGCAGCCTGCGCCTGCTTGACCCATCGGTTCCGAGCCGCGGTGATGGGGTCGGCCAGGTATTTCGCGATGAAGTCGTTGCGGGACTGCCACAGTGTCGACGGACGTAGCCAGGACAGCGACTTGGTCCCCGGCGGAACGTCGTCCTTCCAGGTGCCTGGCCCGGAGCAGTTGAGCCAACCAGCACCTTCTTCGCTGGTGCGGGAGGACTGGTGCAGATCAGTGGGTGCTGCCACGATCGACTCCTTTTACCTGTTCTTTTCCAGGTGCTCGAGGATGAGAGGGTACACGTCGAACGCAGCGCGCTTGCCGAATATGCAGTCGATATGACCGTAGCCGGGAATGACGTGGCGCCGGTACAAATGTGCGCCATTGTGTCGGCGCAGCTGTTCCATCGTCTTCGCTGTGCTATCCGGGAGGAAACAGGCGTTCTCGGCGCCATGGATGAAGGTGATCGGGATGGCGAGGCGGTCCAGATGGGGAAGGTAGATGTCCTGCCCGTCAGCCGATCGCAGCCCGCCGGCTCGGACCATGAGAGCCAGGTGCTCCAACGCGTCGATGCCGGCTATTCCGAACATCTCGTGCAGCGCCTCGTGCGTGGGGTTGTTGAGCTGGTCGTGCTCGTAGAGCAGGGAGTACATGAACGTGATTCGATGGCAGACCGCGCTTCGACACTTCTCCTCATCATCGTCGGGGAAAGCGTCGAGGAATCGATCGTACAGCCGGTCAAACCAGTTGGCGTTGGTGCCGGTGTATGCGGTGAGGGATTCGACGCCGAGCCTGTCGAGCAAGGTGGGCAGGTGCAGGCCTGACTTGAGCCGGGTCATGGGCGGGCAGATCACCTGGGTGGCGATCTGCGAGGAGACCACCGACCGCACTCCTTCCAGCCCGGCCAGCATCGCCATGAAGAACGTCGTCGACCCGTAGCAGTGGACCACCATCTGCACCGAAGAACAGGCCGCGAGCTCGCGGACCTTGGCGACCGCTGCCGGATAGTCGTACCGCGCGATATCGTCGCCGGTGAATCGTTGTGCCGAGGCGGGCAGTTCGATACTGGCTCGGAAGTCGAGCAGCCAGACGTCGTAGCCGTGGGCGTAGAGGAACTCGAGCAGGTTGGTCTCGATCGTGTCGATGGAGAAGATACTGCTGGAGACCCCCAAACCGTGTGCCAGGATGACCGGGCCCTTCGAGCCGCCCCGGTAGCGGGTCAACCGCAGCGTCACTCCGTCATCGGTGGTGAACGGATGGATCTCCGGGGGGCCGACCCTCAGCGGCCGCTTCTTACGGCTCGGACCGGTCGAGTCGAATCTGGTGAGCGGGCGGACCACACCACCGAAGACGTCGAACAGCGCCCCCGCGAAGAACTGCCCGAAACGCGCTGTCTCGACCAGCCGCTGCTGCGTGTTGGCGGCATTGCGCACTTTCATCGTGGTGAGTTGAGTCATGAACTCATCGGGGCGGATCTTCAGGATTCCCCGGGCCGCCACGGGTCCGGCATCGTCGTCGCCCTTATACACTGTGACGTAGAGAGTCGTGGTGTCGGACCAGACGTCCAAGCCGTGATCGTCGTGAATGCTCTTGAACCCGACGAAATAATATCGCTGGCCTTCCTCGGCGGACAGCGTCATGCGATACCGCATCTGGCGCCCGCCGGCTCGATCGGGATCGTCGACGAAGAGGTTGAACACTCCGTCGGTCACGGTGATCGGATCGGGCGACAGCGCGGGGGCCTGCACGGTGCCGACCATGCGCGCCTGGTGTGCCGGATCAGTCAGCATGCGGTCGAGGTCGTCGCTGACGATGGTGAGGGTGAAGGAGAACCGCGAGCCGTCTGCTTCGCCGCGATCAGCGGCTGCCTGGTAGTCGTCAGTAGCCCGGGTGGAGACGTAGCCCCGCATGGTCTCGGTGAACTGGATACCCAGGGCTTGCGGCGGCGCAAGCGGGGGTGGTGTCGAGGGCAGCGTGTAGTCGATGGTCCAGCCCCTGTCCTGAGCGAGCAGCGCGCAGCAGCGCTCGGCCAGCGCCGAGATCGTGAGCAGCGGGTTGACTCCCAGCGGGCGGGGGATCACCGCGCCATCGGACACATAGAGGCCGTCGTGCACGGCACCGCCCCGGGGGCCCGCGAAGACCTGGCCCTGGTGGTTCACCACACCGTGCTCGGCGTCATCGGCCATCACGCAACCACCCAGCGGATGGACGGTAACCAGCCGTTGCCCCAGCAGCTTGTTCCAGATCGGCGACGTCAGGTAGGTGCCGCCCAACGCCGTGGTGGCGCGCTGCAGCGCCTGACTGATCCGTTCGAAGATGGGTTGACCACCCACGTCGGGCCAGTGGATGCGCAGCCGGTCATCCTCGAGCGCGGCGTGGCCGTTGCCGTCGTCGTGCGACATGACGAGGTAGGTCTGGGTGTTGCGGACCGCGCCCCGGTAGGGACCGCGGACCAGGCTCTCCAGCTCTCGTTCGACCTCTCGGACGCGGTCGGCCAGGCTGTCCGGGTCGGTGTCGATGCCACTGGCCCTGGCCACAGCCAGCAAGGACTCCGGCAGGTAGTCCGCGAGTGCCCCGGGAACGGAGCCCTCCTCGATCACCATCCCTTGTTCCAGGTCGGGCTGGTCGCGATCGTCGATGATCCCGGTGATGCACGGCCCGACCGGCCCGACCTCGCCGTCGTCGCGGTGGCCCCACCCGACCCCGTTCACCTCGTGGTCGCTGTTGTAGCTGAACGCCACGACGTCGCCGTTTCCGGTCATCCGCTGTCCGACCTGAGCGGACAGCGGTAACCCGTGCTCGGCGGAGCGGAGCAGGATCTCGGTGGACCCCAGCGCGCCCCCGGCGAGCACGACGATGTCGGCACTGACGAACAACGGGGGAGCGTCGAAGCGCTCCCGGCCGGTGTCCAGCAACTGGTAGTGCACCAGCCAGCGGTCGTCGCGGCGCTGCACGGAACGGACCCCGACCTGAGTGAAGATCTTCGCGCCGTGGTTGCGCGCGTCGGGCAGGTAGTTCATCAAGACGGTGTTCTTGGCGGCGTAGTTGCAGCCGGACACGCAGTCCCCGCACAGCGTGCACGCCTGCTGCTCGACTCCGACGTGATTGACGTGGTCGGTGAACGTGACGTTGATCGGCAGCCGGGTGAACTGCCCAGGCAGCTTGGTGGACGAATCGGCCAGGGCCTCGAGTTTTTTCAGACCCGCCACCCGGTCCGGTAGTGGTGTGGGCTTGAGCATCTCCTCGGCGCGCCGGTAGCCGTCCGCCATCAGGGTCCCCAGATCGGCCCGCAGCGCCTCGGGCCAGCGCGGGTTGTCGAAGACCCGCTGATCAGCCCGCAGGCTGACGTTGGCGTTGACCAGCGACGTACCCCCCAGCCCGCACCCCACGAAGACGTTGAGATCGTCGTTCACCCGCATGTCGTACAGCGCGGTACGCGACCCGATATGGCAATGTGGGATGTCGACCTGCATCTCGGCCAGGACTTCCGGACCGGTGTCCGGGTACTCACCCGGCCGCAGTTCCTTGCCCCGCTCCAGCAGGCACACCTGCCGGCCGGCCCGGGCCAGACGGGAAGCGGTGATCGCTCCGCCGTAGCCGGAACCGACCACCACCACCTCGTAATGGTCATCGAGGTCCTCGATCGGTGATGACAGACGAGTGATCATCTTCGGCCTCCACTTCACCGGCCCGCGGATTGGTACCGAGGCCGGGAGGAGTGATCAGTCTCCACTGAGCACATCGCTCGACCAACGGCTCATGTTTCGCCTGCTACGACGCTGGGACTGACCTCGAGGCGGGGGGCAGCAGGCTGGGAGTGCCGGGTTCGCCCAGCGGCGCCGACGCCATCGACGTCAGCACCGACAGCACCGCGGCCATGCCCGCCGTCGACAGCGCTGTCGTCCACGGCGCGATGTGAAATCCCACGCCGGCGACGCTCAAGATCGCAACGAGGGTCTGCGCGAACGTCTTGACGGCGCGCTCGCCCGCCAACTGCCAGAACCGATATGTGAACATCGCGACTTCCCTCCCGGGTGCGAGGTGTGGTGTGAGTAAGAGCTTCAGACGAGGTCTTCCTGATACCGACGTCCCCCGGGTGGACTAGCTTTCATACCAGCGTGTTACTCGTATCGGAGGGCTTCGACGGGGCGTAGCCGGGCGGCCCGGTTGGCGGGGTAGCCGCCGGCGATCAGGCCGATCACGAGGCTGATCGTGAACGAGATCAGGATGGAGGGCAGCGTCACCGCGGGCGCGAATGTCTCGTAGGTGGGGC
>DATEMN010000286.1:0-6614 GCA_035275565.1 Pseudonocardiaceae bacterium
GTCTGGCCCATTTGTAGACCAGTTTCCACAGGTAGTGGTCCAGCGAGTTGAAGATCTCTTTGGCCACCACCGTCCGGTAGTAGGCTGCCCAGCCTCGGATGATCGGGTTGAGGCGGGCGATCACCGCGGCGGCGTTACTGCCGCGCAGTGCCCGCACTTCGGTGCGGAGCCGTTTCCGGATCCGTCTGAGCGCCGTCTTGCTCGGTTTGATCAGCAGCAGGCCGTGGTAGCGGCGGACGTTGAACCCGAGGAAGTCATAGCCCTCATCGAGGTCGACCATGCGGGTCTTGTCCTCGTTGAACGCCAAACCCCGAGGTGTCAGCCACGCGGCCAGCCGGGCCTTGACCTGGATCGCTTCCTCCCTGGTGCGGCACAAAGCGACGAAGTCGTCGGCGTATCTGATCAGCATCGGGCTGTCGCGGGCCGTGGCCACACCATCGGATCCGACGGTGCGGTAGCGGACCCCGGCGGCGTGCTCCATGCCGTGCAGCGCGACGTTCAACAACAACGGACTGACCACCCCGCCCTGGGGGGTTCCCTCCTCGGTCGGGGTGAACAGGCCCTGCTCGACCACCCCCGCGCTCAGCCAGTCCCGGATTTGTTCCCTGGCCGGGAACCCACCGAGCTGGGCCAGTAAGTGGTGGTGGTCGATGCGGTCGAACGCCGCTTTCAGGTCCGCGTCCAGCACCCATCGCCGGGCCGGGTTCGGCCCTTTGACGGTGCTGAAGGTGGCTTGGACCGCGTCCTGACAGCTGCGTCCGGGCCGAAACCCATACGATCTCGGCTCGAACCGGGCTTCCCATTCCGGCTCCAACGCGGTCGCCACCCGGGCCTGCAAGACCCGATCCACGATCACGGGGACGGTCGTTTCATACTGCACCTCCTGCGGGGATTGGTGGGTTTGATGGTTTGAGGTGGATCGAGTCGGTGACCTTCTTGTGGTAGATGTTCTCGACCTCGGTGGTCCAGGGGATGCACCAGCGTCCGGAGGGGTCGCGGCGGGCCGGGACTTGTCCGAGCCAGATCCAGTGGTAGATCGCGTCGCCGGTGATGCCCAGCCGTGCGGCGGCCTGCTTGATGGTGATCTCGCCGTCGCGCAGGCATTGGGTGCGTGGGCCGCGAATCTTGAAGGCGTGGCGGATCCAGCGGACGGCTTTGACATCGAACTGGTGGCCTTTGCCGGTGTGAAAGCCCTGTGCGTTAAGGGTTTCGGCCAGCTGCTCGTCGGACAGGACGCCGCCGAGGCGGCGGGCGAGCTCGACCGCGCCGGTCGGGGTCCGGTCGGGTTGGCGGCGGGTGGCCATGATTTCCTCGGTGGCGCCGGTGTGCCAGCGCACCCCGACGCGTATCTGATCACTGTCGTGGTCGGACAGGATGGTGACGTCGGAGATGACGGTGCGCAGCAGCCGTTTGCGGTCTTTGGCGCTGGTGGCTGGGTGGTCCCAGAGCCGGGGCAGGTCGGCGGCGAGGCGGTGCAGGCTGTCGCGGTCGGGCAGCGGCGGCCGGCAGTCACGGGCAGCGGTCAGCGCGGCTTCCGCGTCGGTCAGGGCGGCCAGTTTGGCTTCCCAGCGCGCCTCCAGTGTGCGTGCCACCAGACGGTTTTCCGGTTCGACGTGGGCGAAGGCGCGTTCGGCCCGGTCGGCGTCGTATTGGGCGCGTTGCACCGCCAGTTCGGCGGCGCGGTGGGCGCGGGTGTGCCGCTGCTGCACCTGCTCGGCGGCGTCCAAGGCGAGGGTGATCTGCTCGCTCGTCAGGGTGGACAACAGCAGCCGGGCCACCGCGGCGTCGATGGTCGAGGCGGCCACCGAGCGGCAGCGCTGGCGGCGGGCGGCGTCGCGGTGGCCCATGCAGTCGTAGTAGGCCACCTGGTTCTGGCCCTGGTAGCGGGTGCCGACCCGGTGGCCGCAGTGGCCGCAGCTGATGATGCCCTGACACAGCGGTGATCCCTCCCGCGGTGGGCGGGCGCCGGCGTTGGTGCGGTTGGCGGCCAGCTTCGCCTCGATGTCCAGGTACTGCTGCCAGGTGAGGTAACCCTCGTGGTGGTCGTGGATGAGGACCTGCCACTGGTCCCGGGGCAGCACCCGACTGGCTGTGCTCACCGTCCCGTCAGGACGGACCGTGCGCACGATGCGGTGCTGACCGTAGGCGTAGACACCCGCGTAGGCAGGATTGGACAGCACCCCCAGAGCCCGGCCGTGGGTCAGCTTGCCCCAGCGCAGCTGCCCGGCCCACACCCCGCCGTAGGCGCGCAGCGGGAATCTGCGTGCGGTGAACGCCTGCACGACCCCGTAGGCCGACCCGGTCCGGGCGAACTCGGCGAACACGTCGGCCACCGCCTGCCGAACCTGCTCATCAGCGTCCATCACGATCAGCCTGTCGGCGTCGTACTCGTAGCCGACCGGCAACGGCAACCGCAACTGTCCCCGCGCCGCCGCCGCCCGCTTCGCCCCCTGCAACCGGCCGAACAGCAGGTGGAGCTCGGCCTCGGACATGCTGCCCTTGAGCCCCAGCAGCAGCCGGTCGTTGAAGTCGGCCAGGTCGTAGACCCCGTCGGTGTCGATGACCAGCGTGTCGGTCAGCCGGGCCAGCTCCAGCAGCCGGGTGAACTCCGCCGACGAGCGGGCCAGCCGCGACACCTCCAGCCCGAACACCGCCCCGACCTCGCCCAGACACACCCGGGCCACGACCTCGCGGAACCCGCCGCGGTCGCTGCCGTAGCGGCCCGACACGCCCAGGTCGGTGTCGATCACCTCGATCGACTCGGCCGGCCACCCCAGCCGCTCCGCCTCGCCGGCCAGGGCGTACTGCCGCGTGGTCGACTCGGTATGGTCGCGGACCTGCACCATCGTCGACTGCCGGACGTAGATGATCGCGGTGCGGGACCGGTGCGACGCGGTGATCTTCGCTTCCCCGTTCATGGCAGCCACCTCCGGCAAGCTGCGACTCGACCATGTTCGCGATCACGGCGACGGCCTGAGGGCGATCCCAACACCCGATGGCCACACCGCACCGTCCCTGACCATGACGAACCGCGTAAACTACATACATGTAGTTCTGTCACGATTCAGACCCCTCGCCCCAGTCAGCGCAACCCCTGAGCAGCGCATTCACCACAACGAGCAACTCGGTCAGCGACTCAGGCGACAGACGAGCATCGTCCGCCGCCGGCCCACGGTCCGTCCACTCGATCGGAAGCGTCACGCTGCTGCCGTCACCGGCATCGCAGACGAACACCCGACCACCGCCACGCCGCTTCGAGTACAAGATCTCCAGAGACCGCCCGGCCAACGGATGGAACGGATACGTCACCAGCAGCCAACCCGAATGCTGCCTGAGCGAATGGGCGGTATGCGACGTCCGTGGGAATGCCGAGCGGACGACGCCGGCCGTCCGCTTTCGGGATATACACCCGTTTGACCGGGCGGGCCTGCCAAGGCCGTTGCCGGCGGTGAATACCATCCGCCAGTGCGGCCTTGTCGTGGCCGTCCAGGATGACCCGGCCGTCGACGCCCGCCGTCAAACGTCCCGCATTGATCTCCGTGACCCGCCGAACCGCCAGCAGCGTGTTCGCGCGGGACCGCAGCATCAACTTCTGCAGATTCCGGACCCGTTTCAGGTCCCCCACCTGCGACGCCGTGAAGATCCGCTGGCGCAGACGCTGTACTCGCCGCTCACAGGCACGCCAATCCACAGCGTCCCAACCACGCGGTTCGTCCTGCGGTCCGTTCACCACCGCAACCGAGGTCACGGCGGCGCCTAACTTGTCCGCAGGTTCCAGCCTCGTCGTCATCGTCTCCGCACAGGCTCACCTGACCCGCGTCAGCCCGCTTTCACGGCCGGGCACAAGGCCCGGTATCCGGCCAGTTATCCACGACCACACCGCCAAGGAGGGAGACGCAGTTCCGTCGTCATGGTTTCCTGTCGCCTTTCGGCCACCAGCATTCGCTTCTCGGATCATCCCAGTCCCGCCAGGGAAATGGGCCTTCCTCACGGTCGGCTTACCCGACACCATCAGCGTCGGGACCCTGTCGGGGTTACCACGTTCCACACTCACGAGAAACGACCGGGGAGGGTGCCTCCTATACCCCGGGGACGGCGGTGCTCTCCTGGACCGGATGCCGTGCCCGGCCAGCGCCTGCCGCATCACAACGGCCTGTCCCTGCACCCCGCTGGAACATCCCACCGCGCGGGGCCATTATTCACGAGGCATCAACGAAGGTTCACGCTATTCACCCGTCCGGTCTGCCCCTCACCCGTGACCCCCATGGTGGGACAGGGATCCTTCGGCTTTCCCCTCGGGCTTCGCACCCCGCCGTTACCAGCAGCGCACGCCAAGGGCGGGGCCAGGCATCGAGCACGCGCCCGGGACTACACCACCGACATCACGTCGGCCCTCCTAACTGCGAGTCCCCTCGCAGAGTGCGACATCGTGTCGCAACGGCAGATGAATGCACCTGCCGAGCTTCGTCTAACGTCGACGCGGACGGCGCCTCACGAGCCGTTTCCGGGCTATAACAGCAGCGCACAGCGCATGGAGCCCTACCGGGCCGAGTCATAGCGACCGCGGCCTCGTGGCGGCAGCGGCCACGCACCGTCAACCACCACGAACATGCCGTCGTGGCTGGTCGCGGCGCGTTCCCATGTTGTACGAGACCCGCCGAGGATCGAGACCTGCGCTTCTACCCCGCGTCTCTGACGTGACCTGGGAATACGCAATACCTGATGGAGCGCTCGACGAGCGTCGAGAACCTCACCAAGGGGATTCGGACCGGCGCGCTGCTCGTTCTGACGACGGTTGCGAAACCCCTGCCAGGGAGGACTCTTCCCCGAGCCACACGTACGGCCAGGTGAGATTCTGGCCCGCCGCCACTGTGGGAACCTCTGACCTGTCCGGCGGTTACGCACGAACAGCGGCTAGATCAGTGCCGGCCGCTTACTGCCGAAACGGGCTTGTGGCGTTGCGGGAGCGACCTCAGGCGGAGAGACCCTGGACGAAATCCGTCAGGTCGTTGGCCACCCGCTCGGGCTGTTCCCACAACACCAGATGGCCGGTGTCGTCGTACACGATGAGTTGCGCGCCAGGGATAGCGGCGGCGAGCCCTTCCTCGTCGTCCCGTGACAGCAAACGATCCCGCTCACCCCAGATGATCAACGTGGGTGCAGTGATTGTTCCTGTCTCGGTTGGCGGCACCGCGGTACACAGACCGTTCATCGATTCGCGCCACACCCTCGCCGGCATCCGAACACCGTCATCGACTCGGTCCTCGACGTACCAGTCTGGTATGTCATGGAAGCGCGGAAACCAATCCAGGGATGCCTTCACCCACGCGCGGTCGACCGGGTCGGTCAGCCCATCTACCTCGTCGGCGAAGGACAGACGGCCGCGAAGACTGCGCGGCGATCCCACCAGGACAAGACCGTTCACGCGATCCGGAGTGCGGACCGCCACCTGTTGCACGACGTATCCGCCGCTGGAGGACCCCAGCAGCACCGCTGCGGACACACCGACCGCGTCCAGGAACGCCACCACGTCATCGGCAAGGTCCAACAGGGCGTAACCGTCCGCCGGCTTGTCGGCCGCACCGTGGCCGCGCTGGTCCATCGCCACCGCATAGACTGTCGCCGGTAACAGCGGCAACAGCCGGTCGAAGCAACCTAGCGACTCACCCCAGCCATGTAGCAGAACCACCGGTACGCCGCAGCGATCACCCTGCCCGACGTAGGGAACGGTCAGGCCGGTCCCCAGTCGCACCCTCTGGCGGTACCGGCCATCAGACACACGTCGATCGTATGCCGACACGTCAGCCCACCGCCCGAATCCCCGAGCGCCAGCGATCTGAGCACGGCCGCGCGCTACGCGGCCAGATGAGGACGCCGAATCGCGCTGGACGTGGGATTGAATGAAGCGTTGCTCTACACGTGAGTGTGACTGTTTGCCCCTCCGTTCTGGATATGGCTGGGAGTGCGGGCGGGGTGGGAGTCGTGGATCGCGGTCCAGACCTTCGATGGTGTCAGCGGCATGTCGATGTGGCGCACTCCCAGGTGACTGAGGGCGTCGATGACCGCGTTCTGGACGGCGGGCGGCGCGCCGATTGCGCCCGATTCGCCGATGCCCTTGACGCCCAATGGGTTACGCGGTGTCGGTGTCTGCATCGGCAACAGGTCGAAGTTCGGAAGGTCGGCCGCGCTGGGGATTGTGTAGCCGATGAGGGTGGCGGTGAGCGGGTTGCCCGCCTCGTCGTAGACGAACGCTTCGTACAGCGCCTGTCCGATGCCCTGAGCGATCCCGCCGTGTCGTTGCCCCTCGGCGATCAGCGGATTGACCACGCGTCCCACGTCATCCACGGCGAGGTAGCGGCGCAACATCACCTCGCCGGTGTCGATATCGACCTCGACGAGGGCGAGGTGGGCGCCGAACGGAACGGTCGGGTCGCTGTCGTGCTTCCCGTGCGCGCTCAGGCCGGGATGGAGCGCGGCCAGGTCGCTCCAGGTCAGACCAGTGGTGGAATCGTTACCGGGGTGCCAGCGGCCGGTCGCCCGATCCAGCCTGATGTCGCGCTCATCGACCCGCAGCGCTGCCGCGGCGAACCCGCGGGCCTGCTCGCACAGGGCCA
>DATEMN010000287.1:0-7318 GCA_035275565.1 Pseudonocardiaceae bacterium
CCCGTCGGCATTCGGTAGCGAGTCGACAACGCGGCTAACGCTGCTGGCGGTGCTGGGCTCACAGGCGTCAAATCCCGCCGCCCCCGTACGACCGTTCACCAACTGCGTTGTCGTCGGGGACGCCATCGACCCCGCCACGACCACGCTGTTCGTCCAGCCGGCGACGTACACCGCCGCCGAAGGGGATTCGCCGGAGACCGCCAGCACGGCGGTCAACAGGGTGTGGGGCACCTCGCTGACGGCGCTCACGCTCGCCCTCACCAACAAGTCCGTGCCACTGATCCTCCGCCCCGGCGCGCAGCTCACCGTGCCGAACTCCTCGACGCGCTACACCATCGAGCCCGGCGACACCTGGGAAAGCGCAGCGCGGGGCCTGGGCCTGGGCCCCACCGCATTGATCCAGGCCAACACCACCACGAAGGTGCTGATCACCGGCGCGCAGTTACAGCTCGCTCCCGGCACCCTGCGCCCCATGGCCACCTCAGCCCAGGGCGTCACCGGATTCACCATGGTCCGCGACCATCCCGATCCCGACAACCAGCCGCACCACGATCTCACACCCGCCCAAACGGTCTCCGCGCTGTTCAACCTCATCGGCTACGCCACCACCGCCGGCGGCACCTTCCTCGCCAGTGGAGCCGGCCTGCCCACCACGCCTGCCGACAGCGCCCAGCACGGCACCGACGGCCTGCGCCAGCGCGACCTGTCCCAGACCCGCGCGACCGAGTGGAACTACCACCAGTCCCTGGCAGTGGCGCCGTTTGGCACCACGCGGCACGGCAGCGCCTCTCCCGCGCTGCCCCGCCCGGCGGACAGCCCGTACGCCGGCATCGCCTGCAACGACAGCACCGGCAAGCTCAGCACGGTCACCCTGGCCCTGACCCTCCAGGACATCCACGGCAACCGCCAGCCGCCGCCCACCCCTTACACCTCGCTGACGGTGCCCGTCGGCTACCACGACGAGGTGACGCCGCTGGCGAGCTGGCCGTCCCTGGCCGCCGGATACCGGCTGACGACGACCGCCAGCGTGGCCGTGGCCGCCTCGCTGTCCATGCACGGCGCCCGGTATCTGCCCTCACCCACCGTCGACACCGACTCGGCCTTCGCCGCCATACGCGCCGACCTCGCCGCCTACACCCGGATCCACCACCAACTGGCCCAGCCCGACCTCACCTTCACCCTCGCCACCAGCCTCGCCGTACAGACCGGCACCGCCCAGCCGGTCAGCCACCCGGTGGCCAAGCCCGCCTTCGCGGCCTTCGCCCGCAGCGCCTACGTCTACCTGGCGGCGCTAGCCACCATGGCTGCCGAGCATGCCGTCATCTCCGGTACCACGACCACGCTGACGAGCATCGCGGACGCCTACGGCACCGGCGGCGGCGCACTGCTACGAGCGAACGCCGACCAGCCATACCACGACGTCTTCGGTACGACCACGATCATCGTCCCGCAGATCTACTGCGCCGTGACCGGCGACACCCTCGCCTCGATCGCTACCAGGTGGAGTTCCTTCCATCTCGACGCAGTCACTCTCGTGCAGCGCAACACCACCGTCCCGCTAGCCCCCGGCGCCGCGGTGACCACGCCGAGCCGCACGATCACCGCCGGACAGGCCGACTCCCTGCACGGGCTGGCCACGGCCGCCTCCGCCAGCGTCGCGGGGATCGCCAAGACCAACCAGGGCACCGCCCTGCGCAGCGGGGTGACCCTGGCCTACCGGGTCGCCTCCCACCTAGTCACCGGGGGAGACACCCTCGCCACCACGGCCGATCTGCTGGGCACCTCGGTCAGCGAGCTGGCCAATGCCAACGCCTGGATCACCGCGATCTTCCCCGACGACACCACGCTGGCGGTAGACGAAGCCGTGGCAACGGCGGGTGACACCTGGACCTCGCTGGCAGCCGCCTTCAGCGGCGGCGACCTCGCGGACCTGGCCCAGCGCAACGCCGACACCACAGACGTCTTCGCCCCCGGCACCGCCCTCACCATCGGCACCAAGACCACGCTCACCCCAGCAAGCCCCGGCGACACCCTCACCACCTACGCCACCGCCAACGGGGTCACCGTCGCCCAACTCGGCGACGCCAACACCGCCACCTACCTGGCCGACAACGCGAAGCTGCTGGTACCCGGCACGGTCAGCAACGCCTCGACCAAGCCCCAATACTGCGGGTACCGGGCCGCCGCCGACGACACCCTCACCTCGATCGCCCGGCGTTTCGGAGTCACGCCGCAGCGGATCGCCGAACTGAACCCGGACCTGCCTGGGCTGCTCCTCCCCGGCCAGCAGGTCACCGACTCCGGCTCGGGCACCGCTGTGACGACCGGCCAGGACGCCACCTTCGCCGCACTGATCAGCGCCTTCCGACAACAACACGGCGTCGAACTCGACCTGGCACGGCTGGCCGCAGACATGGCCGACCAAATCGGGCTACTCACCGACGGCGACCTGTGGATCTGCCCTCCGATGACCGGCGACGCTCATGGCGCCAACCCGGACAGGAGCCTCGCGGGACTCGCCGCCGCCTACCACACCGACGTGGTGACACTCGCCGAGGCCAACGCCGCCGTACTCGGCGTGCTCGCCTCCGGGATCTCGCTGGAGGTGGGAGCCGCGCAGGTGACGACCGGCGCACTAGAGACCTTCCACTCGCTGGTCGCGCGCTTCGCCGCGCAGGGCGTCCAGGCCGACGTCGCCACCTTGGCCCGGACGTTCGAGGCGAAGACCGGCCTGGTGCGCGCAGACGCCCAGATCGCACCGGTGCCGCCGCACGTCGCCGTCCCCGAGGTGGCCATCACACCGGCCTTCGCCACGCCGGTGTTCCCCATCACGATGGACATCGCCCTCCAGCGCGACCCTCGCTTGGTCGACCCGCAGTTCAGCGCGTCCCCCACCGTCGCCGCAGTACTGTGCCCGGTCGCCCCCGAACCGTCCCCGGGTACCAGTGGGGGCCTAGCGCTGACGGACTACGCCAAGAGCGTGGAAACCGCGCTTCCAGGCGTGCACATCGCGACGGGCGATCCGCACGGCGAGGACGACCCGCCGACCGCCCGGACCGTCTGGGCGGTCAACCTCGGCAACCCCAGCGGCCCCGACATTGGCTTCACGTTCCACCCGAGGCGCGCCCAGTACTTCTCCATGCCACCCCTGTCCACCTCACTTCTGGGCGGCACAGTGGATATCACACCGTATGTCAGCGACTCCGGTCTGGTTGGTCCCGCGACGCCGCAGACGTTCCAGGCGGTGGACCTGGAAGGGTGGCTCTCCACGTTCGCCGAGGCCGTCGACACCTTCCTCGCACCGCCGTATGCCCTCCCCGCCTATACCTTGGAGCCAAGGGCGGCGACCGAGGTGGTTGCCGCGAAGCGGACGATCGCGGGAGCGCTCGCCGCCCGCACCACGCATGTGTTCCGGGACGGCGGCGGGGGCTCGCAAACGGACGCCGCCGAGGCCGTCCGCCAGGTGCTGCTCAACCAGCTCGCGTCGGGCACGGCCATCGCCGCCGTGGTACAGATCCCGGTGACCGTCACCTCGCCGTACACCGACCCTCACCGCGCCCCCCGACTGTTCGGCCAACCGATGGGCCAAGGGCAGCAGGACAGTCCACCGAGCGCGTACAGCTTCTCCACCGCCTCGGTATCCCTAGCAGGGGGCGCCGGAGGCGAAGAGGTGGAAGCCACGGCCTCCTTCCTGCTCAGCGTGAAGACCCCTGCTGACCACAAGTCGGCGACTCTGGACCTGTGCTATGCGATCAACGCACTGGAGCTGCCCTGCGCTGACCCCGCGGTCATGGACGCGGACGAGGACTATCGGGGCTCGCGTTGGCTGACCTTCGTCAACCAGGCGAGCGAACTCTCGCCCTCCCTGGGAAGACTGGAGATCCCGGTGCCGCTGCGTTCGTACCCCGGACCGGTCACCCTCATCCCGCAAAGCGCTGCGCAGGCGATCGACCAGCCCAGCCGTGCCCAGGACTTCCTGCCGTGGAATCTCTCCTTCGGCTACACCCACCAGGACGCCGAACAGGACACTCCGTTGGTCCAGGTGGTCTTCAACCCTGAGAACGCCACCACAACGAACTTCGCGACGCCGGCCGCAAGCAGCACCTCGACCCAGGCTGTGTTCAAGGCACTAGCCGAGTTCATCACGGTCCAGCCCGAACTGCGCGACGACCTCGCCTCCCTCCCCGCCACCCCACCCGGCAACCCGAACAGCACGGCGGCCACTGCGGTCACGGCAATGGCCAGCCTGGTCAAGGACGTGGCCGACGCGCTCACCCGGGCTGACGTCGCGGCGGCCAGGCCACCGTCGGCCACCACCTACCGCTACCTACTGCGTAAGCAGCAGGTAGCCTCGAAGCTGAACACACTGACCGTCGACGCGGTCGATCCCGTGACACTCCAGCCCACGGCGAATCCAACCGATCTATGGCCCGAGGTATCGGTAACCTGGCTAGGCGCCCTCATTCCGCTGACACGCCGCAACCAGCCAACATCGCTCCACGCTGTCTACGACTACCCAGCGGAACCACGCATCCCAGCGAACGTCGCCTGCCCGTACCACTTCGTGTTCACTTGGCCAGACGCCGGGCAGGTTCCCACGCCACCCCCACCCCCCACCACGGGATTCACCGCACCACAGTGCTTCCAGTTCGTCGGCACCGATGTGCTGTCCCACCGGTCCGCACTCGCCGGCATGTCAATCGTGCGCAACAGAATCCTCGTCAACGAGACCCTCACGGCCCCAGCATTCGTCTACCGCACACCGATCGTCAGCTTCGCCGCCCCAGCCGTCGCCTCGGTCACCGGGACGGCACCCATCGTCCTACGCGACGCCGAGTCCTCGCCCGGAATCGCTTCGCTGGGCGAGCGAATCGCCAAAGCACTCGGCGAGTTCCTCCACACCCTGCTATGGCAGCGCGACTCCTGGCAACCCGACGACCGCCTGCCCATCCGGCTCGCCGCCGGCTACAGCTACCCCATGGCCACCGGCACCGACCAAGCCTCGCTCGACACGCTCGTGCCGATCCTGCTCGTGCCCACCTACGACTTCAATCCGACCAAGGACTACCACTCCGACACCGGAACGTTCGTCCGCACAGTGGGCGACACCGTGCAGAACTGGCACCAGGCGGCGCAACCGCCAAGCGGCGCCATCCGGTTCGACATCACCATCTACGCCCACTCGACAACCGCCCAGCCACTCATCCACGCGGCCGACCTACGCTACGATCTGCGCTCGTTTTGACTAAGCCTGCTGGGGTGGCCGGTCCGGTTCTGTCGGATGTGCAGCGTGAGCAGCTGGCGGGGTTTCCCGCGGAACTCGATGACGACGCTCTGGATCGTTTCTTCACGCTCAGCGGCGCTGACCATCCTGCGCATGATGTGAGTGCACTACCGCCAACTCTCGGCCTCGCTCGGCCACTGGCCCGGCTGCGCACCGTGCTCGAACTAGCCCGCCGCAGCACCCGCCCGCCACCCCGCAACACGCCCTCACTGCCCGCCAAGCCGTGGTCTCGGTCAGCCTGCGCTGTGCGGGCAAAGGCTGCCTGCAACGCTCCATCGCCGCCTCTACTGCCGCCCCCAACCGGACAACACACACCGGAATATCAACGACAGAGCGAAAGATCAACTCACCCTGCTACTCGCGGATTCGAGTCTGACAACAATGCCACCGGGGTGGTTCACTACATCCAGTGGTCGACGCGGCACGGCCATGCCGGTAATTTACAGGAGATCGGTGGTTCGTCGATGACACCTACGTCAAGATCGCCGGCCGCTGGATCTACCTGTGTCATGCCATCGACCAGTTCGGGCGGGTCATCGATGTTCTGGTCTCCGAAGAGCGGGATCTGGCGGTCACTCGCTGGTTTTTCCCCGCGCACTCGAGCGCGGCGTACTACCGACCGGGATGAGCATGGACCGGCGATCTACCCGAAACGACTTCACCCAGCACAAGTGATCATCGGCTACAGGTTATGCTTTCATTGCGGCTGACCGGTGGCGATCTGATCAAATCACGGGGAAGGGAGCCCACCTGCCACCACGTCGCACAACGTATCAGTGCCCCCCTGGGCGGCGATATCGTGTCAGCAGGACGACGATTATTGCCATCCCGGATCGGATCTTATGCCAGGTCGAGCGGATGACCCTGCAGGGAAATGGGACACAAACATGCTTTTTGGTCGACAATTTTCTCGAACTCGTCGAGCAAGCGTTCTGGATCGATTGGAAGATTTATAAGGAAAAGGGTAATGCGTGACGGGCTTCGCTTGTCTCCTCCGATGGTGATGATGATCAATGGCGACTGGTTCCGGTATTCCGAGGACGATCTGCCCGCCCGCATTGAAGACTTTGCCATCAGGCCGCGTCGGAAGGTCTTGCCGCCATGCTAAGCGGAATTGGGTGGTCGTTCTACTTCTTCCACGGAGGGAACATTTGCTCGAAAGAACATTATTGCCGCATCACCGCTCATCTCAACATATCCGAGGAACAGGTGAAGGCCCTCTCCGCAGAGATCCGCCGGGCGGTGCGATACCGCCCGATCCCGAGGTTGGTAGTCGTGTGGGTCCCCTACAGCCCAGTATTCAACCTATCATGACCGGCGCCAGCGGGCACCCCCGACGGCTAGCCGTCATCGGGTGTGGCGCGGTCGCCCGCCTGTGCTACCTCCCGGGTCTGGCTGCAGATGGCCCCTTCCGCCTTGTGGCGCTGGTCGACCGCGACAGTACCCATGCGGGCGCCGCAGCCGCGTGTTACCAGCAGCTCCGCGCCGATCGACAACTGCCCGCGAATACCCACCTGGAGGTCACCGACGACCTTGACCGGATACTGCCCACTATCGATGCTGCGGTCGTCGCCACGGCTAACGAGGCACACGCCGAGGTAGCGGCTGTGCTGTTGCGAGCGGGCAAGCATGTGCTCGTGGAAAAACCTTTGGCACTGAATGCGGAAGAATGTGATATTCTGCGCCAGGCGGCCGCAGCCGGGAGAGTGGTGGCTGCACCAGCACACGTGCGGCGACTGTACCCATCAGCCCAATGGATGAAAATATACCTAGAGAAGGGCGCGTTGGGGTCGATACGCAGGGTCCGATGGTCCCAGGGGCAGGTGTTCGGATGGCCGGTGATCAGCGATTTCACCTTCCATTCCGGCCGAGCGGGTGGCGGGTTGCTCGCCGATATGGGTCCACACGTCTTCGATATGTTCTTATTCTGGTTCGGCCATCCCCTGTCGGTGATCTCCTACCGTGACAACAGTGTTGGCGGCACTGATAGTGAGGTGTGCATCGAGCTGAGCTTGGATGGTATTCCCGCTGAGG
>DATEMN010000288.1:0-23892 GCA_035275565.1 Pseudonocardiaceae bacterium
TGGGGGCGTTCGCCGACGAGGTGACCCGGGTAGCCCGCGAGGTCGGCACCGAGGGGACGCTGGGCGGCCAGGCTCGGGTGCCCAATGTCGCCGGCACCTGGAAGAACCTCACCGACAACGTCAACTTCATGGCCAACAACCTGACCAACCAGGTGCGCAACATCGCCCAGGTGACCACCGCGGTGGCGAACGGCGACCTGTCCAAGAAGATCGATGTGGACGCTCGCGGCCAGATCCTGGAGCTTAAGACCACGATCAACACCATGGTGGACCGGTTGTCCGCGTTCGGCTCTGAGGTCACCCGAGTGGCCCGCGAGGTCGGCACCGAGGGCAAGCTCGGCGGGCAGGCCGAGGTGATCGGCGTGTCCGGCACCTGGCAGCGGCTGACCGAGAACGTCAACGTCCTCGCAGGCAACCTCACCACTCAGGTACGCGCGATCGCCGTGGTAGCCACCGCGGTCACCGCCGGCGACCTGACCCGCCAGATCACGGTAGACGCGTCCGGAGAACTCGCCGAGCTCAAAGACAACATCAACCAGATGATCGCCACCCTTGAGGAGACCACCCGGACCAACCAGGAACAGGACTGGCTCAAGACCAACCTCGCCCGGCTGTCCGGTCTCATGCAGGGTCACCGCGACCTGGCCACCGTCGCGTCGCTGGTGATGAGTGAGCTGGCACCGCTAGTGTCGGCCCAGCAAGCGGCCTTTTTCCGGGTCCGAACCGACGACGGTCCACCCGCAGTGGAATTCACTGCGGGTTACAGCATCCCGAACTCCGCGTCGGTCCGCCGCTTCGCCCTCGGCGAATCACTGATCGGGCAGGCCGCGCTGGACAAGCGGACGATCCTGGTCACCGACGCACCCCCGGACTACGCGACGATCAGCTCCGGCCTCGGGTCCGCCGCACCGACCAACCTGCTGGTGGTGCCGTTGCTGTTCGAGGACCAGGCGTTGGGAGTGATCGAGCTGGCGTCGTTCAGCGAGTTCACCGCCGTACACCGGGACTTGGTGGAACAACTTCGCGAGACGATCGGCGTCAACGTCAACACCATCCTGGCCAACTCCCGCACCGAGGCGCTGCTGGCCGAGTCGCAGCGGCTGGCCCAGGAGCTGACCGCGGGCTCGCAGCGGCTACAGGCCCAGCAGCACGAGCTGCAGAGCTCCAACACCGAACTGGCCGAGAAAGCCGCCCTGCTGGCGACCCAGAACCGCGATATCGAGATCAAGAACGCCGAGATCGAGCTGGCCCGCCAGGAACTCGAGGAACGAGCCGCCGAACTGGCCGCGGCATCGCGTTACAAGTCGGACTTTATGGCTAACATGTCCCACGAACTGCGCACCCCGCTCAACAGTGCCCTGATCCTGGCCAAACTGCTCACCGACAACCTGGAAGGCAACCTGTCGACCAAGCAGGTGGAATTCGCCAAGACCATCTACTCCGCCGGCAGCGACCTGCTACAGCTGATCAACGACATCCTCGACCTGGCAAAGGTCGAAGCTGGCCGGATGGATCCGTCGCTGTCGGATGTGGCGATGACCGCCGTGGTCGGCTACGTCACGACGCTGTGCGAACCGCTGGCCGCCGAGAAGGCACTGCACTTCACTGTGGAGCTCGATCCGACGCTGCCGGCGATCCTGCACACCGACGAACAGCGCCTGCAGCAAGTGCTGCGCAATTTGACGTCCAACGCCCTGAAATTCACCGACGAGGGTGAAGTGGCGCTGCGGATCCGGCCCGCGTCTGCCGAGGAGGTGGACAGCCAAACGCTGCGTGCCGCGCCGGCCCGCGTAGCGTTTGAGGTGGAGGATACCGGTATCGGGATCGCCGCCGACAAACTTTCTGTGATCTTCGAAGCGTTCCAGCAGGCCGACGGTACGACCAGCCGGCGTTACGGCGGCACCGGGCTGGGATTGTCGATCAGCCGGCAGCTGACCCAGCTGCTCGGTGGCGAGCTGACGGTACGCAGCGAGCCGGGCAAGGGCAGCGTTTTCACCCTCTACCTGCCCAATGTCACCGAGCTGTCCCAGCCGGAAGTTCCCGCCATCGTCGCGCCGGACGACAAACTGGTAGCGCCGGAGCTGGTGTCGGCGGCCCGATCGCTGCCACAGCTGAGCTCGAGGCCGGGCGAGGCGCCGACGCGCTTCCACGGGGAGAAAATCCTGATCGTCGATGACGACCTGCGCAACGTCTTCGCGCTGACCAGCCTGCTCGAGGCGCACGGCCTGCAGGTCACCTTCGCCGACAACGGGGTAGCGGGAGTCCGCGCGCTGGAGCGCCACGAGGACACCGCCCTGGTCCTGATGGACGTGATGATGCCCGAACTCGACGGCAACGCGACGATCACCGCAATCCGCAACCTCAGCCGCTACGCCGACCTGCCCATCATCGCAGTGACCGCGAAAGCGATGAAGGAGGACCGAGCCAAGAGCCTGGCCTCCGGGGCGAACGAGTACGTCACCAAACCCGTGGACACGGACCTGCTTCTCGGGTTGATCAGTGCACACCTCGCCGCCCAGACGGAGTCCACCATGAACGACGAGCCCGCCGTCGGACCGTAGGCGCGCCCCGTGCCCGGCGGCTGCTGGTCCCGCTCAATCCCGTCTGGGGGATTGACCCAGCCGCCGTGAAGAGAGATCTAGACGCACGCCGTACCCTAGGGGGCGTGGTCACGCACGGCGATCCCGCAGCGGCGCTCAGCAACATGCGCCAGACCCATGTGCACGGCCGCACGACCCCGACCCGGCGCTGGGACGTGACGTCGCCCGAGGGCTCGGCGCACACTCATCCGCTGTTCACAAGCCGTCCTAGCCCCCAGGACGGCTCCCTAGTCCGATCGCACCACCTGCACTGGAGGGAATTTCGATGGTAGCTGCGGTTATGAAGGTGTTGACTATCGCCGTGGTGGTACTCTTGGTCATCGTCATCGTGCCCCTGCTCGGACCGTTCGTCACGAATCAGATGCCAGAATTCGCTGAGTCGACCAGCCGAATCCTTAATGCAATCTGGGATGGCTTCGTGAGGCTCCTCAACGGTTTCGGCTACGGAAATTAATGCCACGACAACACCGCCGATGACACCCACTCCCCGTAGCCGGTAGACCACGACCGGTGCCAGCCAAGAAATTTCCGGCGCCGGAACGTATCAGAACGTTCTCAGCGACATCTACTCTTGTGAGTGAGGGGACCACCGGAACCAACACGGGGTCGAGATGTCCGTACGGCTACGGCGCGTGCCGTTGATCTGCTCGGCTATGCTGGGCGCCCTGATGGTTTCGTGTGGAGGTCCGCCAGCACCGGCGGTCATCCCCGCACAGGCGTCGGCAGCCGTACCGCAACCGGCGCCGGAGACCGAGCCCGTACCGGAAGTAGTAGCCGCGCCGGCACCCCGGGCCGTACCCCCATCGGTGCCGGCGGCCCCACTCCCCCCGCCACCCGCAGCCGCTCCCACACCGAGAGCAGCCGCTCCCTCACCGCCCGCCGCTGCACCGGCGCGGCCAGGTGGCGCGCCGCGCGGCGTCTTACTCATTACCGCGGGGGGCAGCTGGGAAAAGTGGTTACGCCAACAGAACAGGGAGGGGCACCTTAATATTACATACGACAAAGAAGGGGATGACCCCACCGATCGCAAAAACACAAACTGCACGGTCCGCGTCAACACGCCGTCGTCATACGAAGTGCGCGGACAAGACAAGGATGGCAACGACAAGATATACCTGAAGCCTGGAACCACAATCGTAGTAACAGCCACCTGCGACCCCGCACCTGACACGTCGACCGAGTCGGAGGGGAACAGCAACCAGGAAGGCAACAGCAACCAGAAAGACGACGGCAACAACGCCGGAGTGCCCAGAGGATGACCACCGTGGCAGCGCGTGGGGACGGCTCCGCAGAGCCATCCCCGGAAGTGACACAGTCGTCTCAGGCGAGCTCTTCTGAAGCAGCGCCGCCAGTCGCCCAACCCCTTGATGTCGATGTTGCGCCGGACACCACAGCCACCAAGCAGCCAGGAGCCAGCACCTCAGCCGATTCAGCTTTATTCGAAGCCGCCGCCGCGCTGCCAAAGGTCCTGAAGATTGCCGGAGCGGTGGTAGCCCCTACGACATTACTGACGGCGCTGCTATTCTACTTTGGACAGATGTACGCCAACGGATCATTCGAGTATTTCGGTGTGAACTTTACGGTCTTGGACCTAACAATCCAAGACTATCTGATCCGGAGCGCGGACGGTTTGATAATTCCTCTGATCGCCATCGCAGGGGCTATCCTGCTGGCGCTCTGGATCCACCAGCTGCTGCTCCGAGCGCTACCTGCCAGAATCCACCGGATCGCGCTGCGCGTGATGATGCCGTGCGCCGCCATTGCAGGAGTGATCCTGGTGACTCTGGCGATAGCCGACGTCGTCGGGGACGCCGTATTCCCGGCTCACCCGGAAACCCGTGGGCTCAACTTCTCCGTGGGCGTCCTGCTACTGGCCTACGCCGCCCGGCTGTTACGGCAGCTTATCGCTGACAGACAACCTGAACAGGTACCACGACGTCCACCGGGAGCGGTAGTCGTGACCGAATGGGGCGCTATCTTCATCCTGGTGAGCGTGGGACTGTTTTGGGCGGTCGGAAGCTACGCAAGCCTCGTCGGAGTGGGGCGTGCGCAACAAATCGAGGCATTGTTGCCCAGCCTTCCCGACGTAGTAGCTTTTAGCGAGAAGAGGCTGAGCCTCCAAGCACCGGGTGTCCGGGAGGTGACCTGCCAAGACCCTGACGCGGCCTATCGGTTCCGCTACGAGGGGCTCAAGTTGGTGCAGCAGTCAGGAAACCAGTACCTCTTCCTCCCCGCCGGTTGGATGCACGCGAACGGTGCGGCCATCTTGATCCCGCGCAGCGAAACGGTACGGCTGGAGTTCAGCCCGGTCGGCCAGGTACGAAGTGCTACCTGTTGACACCGCGCTCGTCATCACGCTTGTCGTCGTCGCGCTTGTCATCGCCGCCACGCTTGTCGTCGTCACGCTCTCGACGTGCCTGGGCGCAGGCCAGGTCGGTTAAAGAGCCCTTCAACCTTTGCTGCAGGAAGATAAACAGATTGTTCGCCACAGCCGGGTCCGGGGATGGAATGCGGACAGTGAACTGTCGATCGTTGCGCAGCCGGGCCAAGCCAAGCGTGGCCAGGTTGCTGCAGTAATCCCTCGCGGTATCGACCGCGGGATCCAGCGGAGGCATGTTCACACCGGCCCGGTACAAGTTGGCCTTGGTCACGCTGCGCCTCCCGTTGACCTGCGCCATCGGATTGTTGGGCGGGATGAGCGCCACCGGCTGCGCCTGTGCCGCCGCAGCCTGCAGTTCGTTCAGCGCCAATGAGGGGGTGGCTATCCCGCCGGTAGTGAGGTCCGGGGCGGTGAATGGCTGACAGCCCAGCGCTGGGCCGATGAAACCGTTCAGCAGCCCATTGTCACTGTCGTTCTTGAGAACCTTGGTCACGAGCAGCGCCTTGGCGTTCGCCGAGTTGTCCTGCGCGGTGCGCCCGTTGGCCAGCGCCAGGTAACTGGTGTTGAGATTGTCGCTCTGGTCCTGATCGACCACCGAGAAGTCGCGGGTGGTCGGGCAGGGCTGGCCATCGCGGGCCTTGCCTACCGGCGGCACCTTCAGTTTGCCGGCCCCGATCGCGGCGTTGGCCGCGTCGAAGAAGGCCGGGGCACCGCAGTAGGCGAACTGCCCGAACGGCGATCGGGGCAACCCGTTGACGCAGTTTTCGGTAGCGCCCCGCAGGGTCAAGACATCGCCCTGAAAACCGAACCACAACCCGACCACGGCCCCCGGCGGCAGGGTCGGCATGACCGGCGGAGCCGCCGGCTGGGTGCCCCGGTCGACGACCAGCGGCCGGTAAATCGACAACGCGCCCGTCGCCGGATTGATGATCGTGGCTTCGACGAACGCCGACTGGTCAGGATTGGCCTCGCGACACGGACCGTTGCGGCGCTTGGTCGCCACCAGTTGATAGGGCGTGGCCAAGCCCTGCGCGGTGAGCGGCGCCGGGGGGACGATCAGTGTGCAGTTCGGGTTGGGCGCCTTGCCTCTCCGACCTTCACCTTTCTCGTCGTCGCCTCGCCCCCCGTCCGGGGCAGCACGGCGCTCGTCATTCTCGTCCTTCTCTTCGCGACGGTGCTCGTTGTTCTCGCGGCGGTCCGGCTCTCGCTCTGAGTCCAGCTCGGCGTCGGCGTCCAGCTCGGCGTCGGCCGGCCGAATCGAGATGTGATCGTTCACCCAGTCGGCAGGAGGACCGCTCAGCGCTGCAGCCGGTTCGGAGCTGGCCACCGCCTGCCAGGGCTGGATCGCCGCGACCGGCAGTGCCACCGCGACGGCGAACAGGGTCCAACAGACCTTGCGGGGTGTTCGGGTGCCCACCAGCCCTACCTCTCTCAGCTCAGCCACCTCTTTCAGCTCGGCAAGCAGGGCGGTTTTCGCTGAACGCCCTGGTACAAGCTGTCGCCGCGGGGACAGTACGGGGCACGATCGTCGTCCGAACCGGACCTGAGAACTCTGGTTCTGCTGCGGCGCTCACAGGTAGGCTCCAGACGACGAAGAGCGCATGGTCTGCTCCAAATGCCATAACCCTGACTCCGTTCGGACGCAGGGCGCCCTCAGCTTGAGCAAGATCGTCGGACTTGTGCCGTTGGGCGACACGTTCGCGCCAGCGACGCGCAACGTTCTTGACTTGTGGAGGAGGAACGGCCCCGTGATACAACGGGTGCGCGACACCCAGGGGCGACCCGTCTGGCTCGTGTCAGGGCACGCGCAGGTACGGGACCTGCTGGCGGACTCACGCCTGGGCCGCTCGCACCCCGATCCGGACCACCCGGTCCGGCTGACCCAGCCGGGCCTATTCGGCGGGGCGATCCCTGATCCCGAAGGGGAGCAGGCTGACCTGCAGCGGATGCGCAAGCTGCTGACGCCGTCATTGTCGGCCCATCGCATGGAAAGCCTGCGGCCCCGCGTCGAGAAGATCGTCGACGGGTTGCTCGACGATCTCGGCCGCAATGGACCCCCAGCCGACTTTCACACCGTCGTCGCCTTCCCCCTGCCGGCACTCGTAGTCTGCGAGCTGCTCGGGGTGCCCGCCGAGGACCGCGCGGACTTCTGCCGGTGGCAGATCGAGGCGAAGCAGGTCAGCAAGCCCGCCGTGGCCCGGGGAGGCTTGCAATCACTGTGGCGTTACCTAGGGACCCTGATCGAACGCAAGCGCTGGGTCCCCGGCCAGGACGTCATCTCGGATCTGCTGCACGCCGTCGAACTGGACCCGAAGCTGACCGACGACGGGATCGCCCATCTCGCCGCCGGGCTCCTGTTCGCCGGGCACGCACCCGTCATCGCCATCATCGACCGAGGCGTGTTGCTGATGCTGACCCACTCCGAGCAACGGGAGGCGCTGCAGCGCGACCCGGCTCTCGCCGCCCCGGCCCTCGAAGAGATCTTCCGCTTCGCCAGCCCGATCGAGCGGCAACGAACCACCCGACGCGGCGGCCTGACCAGATACGCCGCCGCCGACGTCGAAGCCGACGGCGCCACCATCCGCGCAGGCGACACGGTGATGTTCGCCGTACAAGACGCCAACGAGGACGGCAGCGTCTTCCCCGCCCCGAAACACTTCGACATCACCCGCGAGCGCAACCCGCACCTCTCGCTGAGTTACGGCGCCCACTTCTGCCTCGGCGCTCCACTAGCCCGGCTAGAACTCCAGTACCTGTTCGTGCGCCTGTTCGAACGCTTCCCCACTCTTCAACTCGCCGTCAGCCTCGACGAGATCCCACCCGTCCGCGAAGCCGTAGCCGGCGCCGTCAGCCACCTTCCCGTCACCTGGTAGCCCGGCCCTCCTCCACCCGGAGCCAGCACCGCCCGATCAGTCCTTTTCCCGATCAGTCCTTTTCCCGATCAGTCCTTTTCGTGGACGCCGTCCGGAGAAGCACGATCAGCGGTCGCCGTCAACCTCGAAAGCTCTTCCACCATCGTGATCGTGTGACAGAACTGATCGATCGAGATCTCTCTGTCCCCTAGATCCTCGAG
Source organism: Pseudonocardiaceae bacterium (assembly GCA_035275565.1). GTDB lineage: Bacteria > Actinomycetota > Actinomycetes > Mycobacteriales > Pseudonocardiaceae. Next base: position 8,054 of record DATEMN010000288.1, read on the forward strand.
CGCCTGAACCGTCACCGGATCCCGCATGGCGACATCGAGTTCTCGGGCCCAACTCATCGCTGACTTTGAATCGGTCATGCTGGCCATCATCTGGTTCCGGTCGTTCTCAGTCCGAGTCGCCTTCACCGTCTCCTGAGCGATCCGGATCTGGGCCGGCAGGCGGAAGTCGTCAACGATGCGAAGCTTCTCGGAATCAGTCTCGAGTAACCGGGCAAGAGCGTCCCGCACGCTCGCCCGCATCTCGGCCAGGTTGGTGCCCCGACTGTGCACCCGAGGCTCTTCGGCGATCTCCACCGCCCAAGCCTCGCCGTCTCGCTCGTATACCGCCGTGTAAGTCTCGCTCACGTGAACCAATCCCTCCCGCTGCCCGGACCACGCCGGATGACCAACGCCGCATCCGAGTCTAGGTGCTCGACAAGGTTCGCCCTAACCTGCGCAGTCCACTTTAGCCCGCTTTGACCGGGCCGCCGGCTTGTGCCCCGCGGGTCGAACCGATCCCGGTCGGCATTCGTACGTCCGGTAGGCAGGCTGCTGGATCAGGACGGGGCTGTCTGGCGTTCACGCCGGGTATGATCACCGTGCTGGGCCTCCGCAGACTTGCGCGGCGTCCGACCGTGCTGATTTTCCGTGTACGATGGGCGACTCCGGGCCACTGGGAGTCCCGAGTTCAGGAAGGGGCCTATGAGCGCCTACAGCCTTCCCGACCTGCCGTACGGTTACGACGCGCTCGAACCTCACATCGATTCGCGAACCATGGAGCTCCACCACACCCAGCACCATGGCCGTTATGTCGATCAGCTGAACGCAGCACTGGGATCCACCGACGGGTTGCGCACCGCCGACAGCCCGTCCATCGAGGATTTACTGTGGAGCATCGGGAAGACCCCCGAGGAGTCCCGCAACGCAATCCGCAACTACGGCGGCGGACACGCGAATCATTCCCTCTTCTGGGCGATCTTGAGCGGGGACGGCGGCGGGGAGCCCTCCGGCCCGGTCGCCGAGGCTCTCGTGGAGGAGTTCGGTTCGTTCGCGATGTTCAAGAAGCACTTCGCCGGGGTCTCGACCGCACACGTCGGCAGCGGCTGGGCCTGGCTGGTGCGGACCCGCAACCGATTGGTGGTCTACAGCCTCCCCAATGAGGACTCCCCCCTCACGGCCGAGGAGACCCCGATCCTCGGCCTCGATCTGTGGGAGCACGCGTACTACCTGAAGTACCAGGCCGCACGTGCCCACTACGTGGAGGCATTCTGGAACGTGGTGAACTGGGAAGAGGTGAACCGTCGGTTCAAGGAGGCAGCACGGTCGTAGCCCCGCTGGGTCGCTACCGAGCGTTCGCTCGCGCGGCTCGGCCAAGGTACGGTTTCTACATCTATCCCTGACGAGCTGCATCGGAGAGGGTGCACGGACATGAGCCGAGAGCAGGAGGACGCCCAGCCGACCGACGAGGGCAAGGAGGCGCTCTCCGCGCTGCGTGGTATCTGGAAAGCCCAGGGCCAGTCGAGCGCCGACCTCGATGAAGCATGTGGCAACACGAAGGCGTGCAAGAGCATGGAGTCCGTCGGTTTCCAGGGACTGGCCGACGACCCTGAGACAGCGGCCACCGCGAACACCGCGGTGGGTAACGATCTCCGCGCCGCCTGGAAGACGAAGCTTGAGCGCGAGGGCAAGCTGAGTTCCGAGGCAGGCAGCGTGCGGGATCTCGTCTTCGGCTCATCCGAGCAGAAGGAGTAGGAAGCCACCGCTCACCGAGCGGCGGTCGTAGCCAAAGGGAGGACACCACTCATGTTCGGACGCAAGATTCCCAAGCCCAGCGCGGAAACCAGTGCGACAGCCCCGGCTCCGTCCGAGTCGGATCGCACCACCTCCTACCGGATGGGCCAAGACGCCGCACCCCCAGCCGTCGGTGCATCGAAAACGACATCCTACGTAAACGCCATGCAATTCAATGCCCGAGGGTACGAGACACTTAACTGAGCTAGCACCGCCAGCCGACGTCAGCATCGTAGACGCGGCTCATTCAACCCCTCTGTCCGACCTCGCCGCTCAGCGGCCCCTCACGTTGTCAGCGTTGTCAAGGAGACCGCTCCATGAACTATCCGAGTACCGTCAAAGAACTCATCGAAACGCTACGGCGGGGCGACTACCTGGCGGATCGAGGCTTGGCGACGGCGGTGTTCGTGGCGATGTCCCTGCAGCGACCTCTGCTCCTCGAGGGAGAGGTAGGCGTCGGCAAGACTCAGATCGCCAAAGTGCTGGCATCGGTGTACGACCGTAAGCTGATCCGGCTGCAATGCTACGAGGGCATCGACACCAACCAGGCCCTCTACGAGTGGGACTACGCCCGCCAACTCCTCTACATCCGGGCACTGTCCGATCGTGACATCGTCGGCGAGGAAGCGGTTGAGAAGTTGTTCGGTCCCCGGTTCCTCCTTGAGCGCCCGCTGATGCAGGCCATCCAGACCGGTGATCAGGCCGTGTTGCTGATCGATGAGGTTGACCGTGCCGACGACGAGTTCGAGGCGTTCCTGCTCGAGGTGCTGTCCGACTTCCAGATCAGCATCCCCGAGATCGGCACCATCAAAGCCGAGCGTCCACCGCTGGTGATCCTGACCTCCAACCGCACCCGGGACCTGCACGATGCCCTGAAGCGACGGTGTATGTACCACTGGATCGGCTACCCGGAGCCCGACCGCGAAGTGGAGATCGTCACCGTTCAGGCGCCCGAAGTATCCGAGACACTCGCCCGCAAGGTGGTGGTGGCGGTCAACCGCCTCCGCGAGATGGACCTTGCGAAACCACCGGGCGTCGCTGAGACCATCGACTGGTCCCGGACTCTTGCATTCCTCGGCGAGAGCAGTCTCAGCCCTGACGTCGCCGATGTCACCCTCGGCTCGATCGTCAAGGATCGCGACGACCTCGCCCTGGTGCGCGACAACCTGAAAGAAGTGACATCCCATGTCTGAGACGCCTCACGGATTCGTCTGACACCGATGTCGCAACACAGTGGCTTCACATCGGTGCTCGTCGACTTCGGCCGCGCACTGCGTTCGAAGGGTTTAGCCGTCGGCTCAGGTGACATCCTCACCTACTGCCGGGCAATGGCCCCGCTAGATCCAACAGATCTCCTCGACCTGTATTGGGCGGGACGGACCACTCTCATCATGCGCCGGGAGGATCTCGTCGTCTATGACGAGGTGTTCAAGGCGTTCTTCCTCGCCTCCGACAGCCCGGTGCAGAAGCTGTTGAAGATCAAGGCCCAGTCCGCGGCCGTGGCAGAAGCACCTTTCGAGATCCCCGCCACCGAGCCTTCGGGCAAGGAGCAACAGGAGGAAACCCTTCTCGGGCTGATGGCATCGAATGTCGAGACCCTCAAGCACCGCTCCTTCGGCGAGTGCACCAAAGAGGAACTCGATGCGATACGACGCATCATGGCGCGGGTCAAACTGACTCCGCCCAAACGTCGCACCCGCCGGACGAAAACCGCGAAAGACGGGCGGCGTCCTGACATGCGCCGGACGATCCGTGAGTCACTGCGCACGAACGGCGAGATGGTCGACCTGTACTGGCGACGGCGGCGCATGCGTCTGCGTCCGCTGATCCTCATCCTCGATGTGTCCGGGTCGATGTCGGACTACTCTCGAGCTTTGCTGCAGTTCGCTTACTCGGCCAAGCGCGGCGCCTCCCAGCGTGCCGCCCAGAGAGTCGAGGTATTCTGCTTCGGCACCCGGCTGACCTGCGTGACGAAGACTCTTCAGACGCGTAAACCAGACGAAGCACTGGAACGCGCTGCGAAGCTGGTGGTCGACTGGGAAGGCGGAACACGGATCGGCGACTCGCTGGACCATTTCGTCCGCAAGTGGGCCCGCCGGGGCATGTGTCGCGGCGGGGTTGTCGTGATCTGCTCCGATGGCCTCGACCGAGGTGACCCCGAACTCCTCTCCGATTCGATGGAACGACTCTCACGGCTGTGCCACAACATCGTGTGGATGAACCCGCACAAGGGGAACAACGCCAACTACCAGCCTCAGACGGTCGGTATGATGGTCGCGGAACCGCACATCGACGTGCTCTTGTCCGGCCACGACCTGAGCAGCCTCGAAGAACTAGCCACACTGCTTCCGAAACTCGGCTAAGAGGGCAGAATCTATGTTGATCAGATGGAGCGTCGGGATCGAGGCCGAGGGCGACCGCATCATGAAGCGTGAAGAGGTCGTTGAGTTGGCCGACGCCGTCGCATCGCTCAACGGCATCGCGACCGGTATCGGTACGAACCGCTACGGCGCGCAGGTCGTCGTGTTCGCCGACAGCCGTGACGACGCGATCAAGAGAGGTAAGGCGCATTTCGCCGATGCCGTACAGAAGGCCGGGCTGCCGGTGTACCCGATCGTGCGCGTCGAGGCGATCAGCGAAGATGAGGACGAGGAGGATACAGATGTCTGAAACCACCTTGACGAGCAAAAAGGTTGGGACATGATTCGCCTCGGATCGTTGGCTGGTTACTCCTTCGAGGGGCCCCGGATCCTTGGCGGCTGGACCCCACCGCAAAGACCAGCAGTTTTCGCCATCATGTACAAACCGGATCCCGACAACAAGCCTGACCGATATGCGGTCATCTATGTCGGCCATGCAGATAACATGGCCGAAGCTGGCTTGCCGTTCAAGCATCCACGGTCCAACTGCTGGATAGCGCGAGCCGGCTCACGCTGGAAGTTGCATATCTGCACGTACGAGGTGCAGGGGTGGGCGCGATCTCATCGCGAAGAGATCACTCAGGAGCTTACCGCCATCTACAACCCGCACTGCAACGAGATCAAGTACGATAAGGCGTGGCAAGATCACTGGATTGGAAGCTACAAGTCCGAGCTGACCGGTCCACTCGCCCAGCGGGGGCCCGACGAGATCCCGCTGTAACCTGCCAGTTGCTGTAACTCTAGTCGCGAATACGACAGCGCGAATACGACAGTGGGCAGCGACCAATTGGTCGCTGCCCACTGATATGAAATTCTGTTGCTACTGCTACCGACGGAGACATTGCAAGAAATTCAGTGACGAGTGTCCCGAAAACCCACCGTGTCCATCAGACGCGACCGCCGACGACCCGAGGCCGGGACATTGGTATGACCATTAACCGGCGCAGGCGTAGGAGGAGCAAGCTTCATCGCAATACGCTCAGCGCCCCCGTACAACAGTGGCAGTGCTCCTGCCACCACGCCACCCGTGCGGTTGATGTGCTCAACCTCAGGCACGATCACCTCGGCATGTTTGGCGATCGTCTTCACGTTCTCCAAACAGTCATCGAGATTGTCCGCGATGCGATTCAGCAGCACACCGATCACGAAGAGGAACCCCGCCAGCACAGCAATCAACAAGCCGATGACGACTACCGTCAGGAGGATAAGCATCTCTAGCCCTTTCCACCAGTCGGCGTCCCGGACCCAGTCAGAACCCTGGTCAGGAACAGGTGATGCTGCAGACCCTCTGCCAGCACGGCGTCGACCCTGTCAGCCGTGATAGGAATAAGCGCCGCATTGACGGTATTCCCAGGAATGGCCCGTAAAGTGTCCCGGACCCCGACCACGTCACGATCAATAGATTTCACCGAAATCACGAGAAAGGATAGCAACGCGATCACGACGACGACGACGACGACGGCCATACCTATCGCGACCCACCAGAAAGTGATCTCTTCAGGTGCATATCCAGGCATCGCTAACCTCCCAGCCGAGCTCGTCCGCGTTCCAGACCTCCGATGATGACCTCAGCGTGGTCGATCGTCTGTCGCAGATCCGCCAACGGGAGCGTGTTCCGATATGACTGCTGCAGGGCCGCATTGATCTGTGGTGCCTGACGGGCGATCCGCGCGGCGAGGATCAGGATCGGGGCTACCAGCGCCACCACAATCGAGATCACCACGACAGCGATCGCGAAACCCAGATACCAACCGAACAGATGCGCTTCACCGGGCCCGGGTGCCTGTTGCGCAAACGACCACACCATCCCGCAGCCCTCCTTTCGGTAGCTGTTGTTACGGAGTCACCGGACCTAACGATCCGGTGTCGTCGTCACACAAAACGTCTCGAGGTAGCCCAAGACCGTCTGTGGCGCGAATTGGAGTTTGTGCACGTCCTTGACGTGTTCGGCAACTTGGCGCATCAGATAGTCTTTGTCAGACGAGCTGAATTGCGAGCTACACTCCTGGTGGCCACACGTGAACTCGTGCATGGTCGAACTCCTTCCCATCCTGACGCAGGATTGGCACCCGACGTGGGCGCCCCCGCGCCAACTACACCTGCTCCGCCATTGACCTCACGGGTGCGAGGTTGGCGTTTACCGAGGGCAGAACTTCCGGCACTGTCCTCGTCTGATAAGCGATCGCATTCACACCCACGATAATCGTACCGAGCGTAAAGGTGACGTGCTTCAGCTGGGAGATTACCTTCAACAGCGAAATACCAAGAACGGCCACGACCAGCGCGGTGGCCAGCAGCGTGACCCACGCGGCTGCAGGCATGACATCCTCCTCTTCTTCGGTCGTTTCGCGCAGGTTGCCCGCTAGACGCCCAAAGCGCCCAGAAGATGCCCAACACGTTTCACATAGCGAGTAGCACCGATGGAGACTTCCTTCACCGTGCTGTCCGTTTCGGCCAACAGCTCCGGGACGTTATCGAGCTCCCCGAGCAAGATGACGCCGTTGTACAGAATGCCATCAACCGTCTCCCGGATCCGATCTATCGGCGTGACGATGCGGTTCATCAACACCATAACGATGGGCAACACCACGAAGATCAGGATCAGATTACCGATCCACCACCAGATCATATTCGGCCTCCTTTTCGCTCGAGGATCGTCATCACGATTTGCGACCGAAGAGCCGGCCGAAGAACCGCTTCAGCGCAGTCATGGTCGCCTGCATGGCGATGCTGAATCCCTTCACCGGAACAGCGTCGCGCTGTGCCGGCCCCTCACCCCGGGCAGCCCGTCCAATGTCGTCGGCAATACACTTGGCGAAACTCCGCATGATGACGCTCGTGACGTCCTGAACCATGCCTCTGCCGAACTGAGCAGCTGCGCCGGAGAGCTGAAGGTCCTGGGCCACCTTCACCCTGGTTCCGGTACCAGACGGCACCATCGTCGAGGTAACCGACATCGTGGCCTGGCCCTTGCCCTTCTCCTCGGACCCGGACGCGTTCATCACGATCCGCTTGGCGGCTTCGTCACGCAATACAATCTGCGCCGTACCACTGAATTTGAGTGACACCGGCCCCATCTTGGTCGTCACTCGACCCTTGTATACGTCGCCGTTGACATCCGTGAGCTCCGCACCCGGCAGGCAGGGTGCTATACGTGGCACATCCTGCATATGCCTCCACACCTGCTCGAGCGGCGCAGCAACCTCGAACTCGTTTTCGATCAGCATCGACTACTCGCTCTCCTTACCAGACGCCTGGTCCACGACTGAACGATTCAAGACTCTGTTCCCGGCCCGGCGCCGAAAGCCGCGGGATTGTCCCCGAATGCCTTGCGGCACCCCGCAGCGCAGAAGTAGTACGTGGTCCCGTCGTGATCCAACGTATAGCGTGCGGACTCGACCTCCACGGTCATACCGCACACCGGATCGATCGCCTCCTTGATCTCAGGTAGCTCCGCTGGCACGCCCTTGATCAGCTCACCAGCCGCTCTCAGTTTCACCAGCTCGGCCAGGACCCCCACCGCAATCTCCCGATGGGAAACCCTGCCCAGATCGAGACCAGCAGGCACCTTCACCCGATCAAGAACCTCCCTCGCCGCCCCCCGGCTCTCCAAGTAGTCGAACACCGACTTGGCTCGCGGCCGAGAACCCACCAGGCCGAGGTAAGCCGGACCGGCAGCGAGGGCCTGCTCGATCGCCTCTTCGTCGTGATGGCCCTGCGTGGCAATAACGACCAACGAGCGGTCATCGACCTCGGCCAACTTGAAGTCCAATTGGCTGACGACACACTCTGCCGAGGGGTGACTTTCGGCCGAGCCGCCGTCGGGGTCGACGAGCACCGTCCGCCATCCGATAGCCTGTGCCATCTGCACGAGGGCTTCTACCATCGGCGACCGTCCGACGACGACGAGATGGGGCTTGGGCTCCACAGGCTCGATGTAGACCTCCAAGGCCCCTTCGCTCTGGCATGACATCGGCACGTAGCTGATGCCGTCCCGAAGTGCCATTGACTCGAGCTCGTCAGGAGTACCGAGGAACACCAAGCGCGGCACACCCTCGGCGAGGATGTGCCGCGCCTCGCGGACAACGATCGGCTCGGCGCAGGCGCCCCCAATCCAGCCGAACACCTGCCCTGAGGCTGTGATGACAGCCCGGTATCCCTGCTTGCCCGAGGACGGGCCGCGCCGCCACACAACGGTCGCCAGCGCGAACGCCTCACCCCGCTGTGACAGCTCGCGGGCGTGTTCGAGGACGTCCCACCCGTCCATGGTCATCGGCCCTACCTCATCAATCGGACTTGACGGGAGGCATTCCCGAAATGTCACGCTTGTACTTCAATGCCTCCCACACCCGGTCGGGCAGCAGAGGCATGTCGATGTTACGCACGCCAGTGTCATCAATGGCGTTCATCACCGCGTTCACGAATGCCGCCGGCCCGCCGACAGCAGCGCACTCACCGACGCCCTTGGCGCCGATCGGGTGATGTGGCGACGGCGTGACAACTTCGTGGAGCTCAAAGCCCGGAGTTTCCCATGCCGTTGGCAGCAGGTAGTCCATGTAGTTCGAGCCCACGCAGTTTCCATCGGCGTCGTAGGTGATGAACTGCATGTTGGCCATCGCATATGCCTCGGTCATGCCACCCATGATCTGACCCTCGACGATCATCGGGTTGATGCGCACACCGCAGTCATCGACGGCGACCATGCGAAGCACGTCCCACACCCCGGTCTCAGGATCGACCTCAACCGTCACGATGTACGCCGCGAACGGCCACGTCATGTTCGGCGGGTCGTAGTACGCGTTGTTCTCCAACCCTGGCTCCATGCCGTCGGGCATGTTGCCGTAGGCCGCCATCGCGCACTCCTGGATGGACACACCGTTGTTCGGTGCGCCCCGCACGTAGAAGCGACCGAGCTCCCACTCCACGTCCTCTTCGGACACCTCAAGGAGGTGTGCTGCCAGCTTCCTCGCCTTGGCCCGGACCTTGCGGGCCACCATGGCGGTCGCCGCACCGGCTACCGGCGTGCTTCGAGACGCGTAGGTGCCCATACCGAATGGCGTGTTATCGGTGTCGCCGTGCTGAACGAGGATGTCGGCCGCCGGGATACCGAGCTCGTGGGTGACGATCTGCGCGAACGTCGTCTCGTGGCCCTGGCCCTGGGTCTTCGATCCGATCTTGAGGATCGCCTTCCCACTCGGGTGCACCCGCAGCTCTGCGGCATCGAACATCTTGATGCCGAGGATGTCGTACTCGCGGCTGTTACCGGCCCCGAGTGGCTCGGTCATGGTGGAAATACCGATCCCGAGCCGCCGACCCTGCGACCGAGCCTGCTCCTTCTCGCGCAAGAAATCGTCATAGCCGATGGCGTTCAACGCGACATCCAGGCATTTCTCGTACTGCCCCGAGTCCAGCAGGAAGCCATAGGGAGTACGGAACGGGAACTGATGGTTTTTCACCAGGTTGAGCCGACGGAAGGCCGCTTGGTCCATGCCTAGATCGTCGGCCGCAGCCTGGATCGCACGTTCCTGGAAGAACATCGCTTCGGTCACCCGGAAGGAGCACCGATAGGCGACACCGCCGGGCGCCTTGTTCGTATACGCACCTTGCGCGGTCATGTACCCGAACGGAATATCGTAGGCAGCGAACGCAGAATGGATCAGTCCGAGCTTGAACTTCGTGGGCTGGGCATCCGAGAAGAAAGCCCCGTTGTCACTATCACAATGAAACCGCACGCCGAGGATCTTGCCATCCTTGCGAAGCGCGAGTTCACCTTTGTAGTAGATATCACGGGCGTAGTGGGTGGAGATGAGGTTACCGGTCTTGTCCTCGATCCACTTGACCGGCCGTGCCAGCAGGATCGAACAGAGAATCGACGCGACATATCCCGGGTAGACCGGCACCTTGTTGCCGAATCCACCGCCGATGTCCGGAGAAATAATCCGGATCATATGTTCCGGAAGTTCCGCGACGATCGCCACCGCGGCCCGGATGATATGAGGGGCCTGGGTCGTCATGTAGACGGTCAGCTTCGTGGTTGCCGAGTTGTAGTCCGCGATCGACCCACAGCACTCGATGGGCGAAGGATGCGACCGTGGGTAGTGCAACTCGAGCTTCGAGACCACATCCGCCTGCGCAAAGGCACGTTCGGTGCCCTCCCGGTCACCGACCTCCCAGCGATAGCAGATGTTGTCCGTCTGACCTTCCTTGTCGTCCCGGATGATCGGGGCGCCTTCCGCGGTGGCCTGGTAAGGGTTGACGATAGGAGGAAGCGGCTCGTACTCGACAACGATCGCCTCACAGCCGTCCTTCGCGATGTAGGGGTCGTCCGCGACCACACACGCGATTTCCTGGCCTTGGAACCGCACCTTGTCGGTGGCAAGCACGGCCTGGGTGTCGTAGGACAGCGTCGGCATCCACGCCAGGTTGTGCTGAGCGGCCATCTCACCGGTGAGCACCATGTGTACACCCGGCATCTGCCACGCTTTGCTCGTGTCGATCGACTTGATCCGGGCGTGCGCCAGCGGACTCCGGAGGATCTCCATGTGGAGCATTCCGGGCAACTTGAAGTCATCGGTGTAATGGCCCTTGCCGCGAAGGAAGCGGTCGTCCTCCACCCGCTTGCGGCTTGAACCCAAACCACCGATCTTGATCTCGTCTAATGCCTGCGCCACGTCACATCTCCCTTGTCGTCGACCTTAGCCGTCAGCGACTAAATGCGCCGGCCTCGGACCGCATCTTCTCTGCGGCCCACAGCACGGACTTCACAATGTTCTGGTAACCGGTGCAGCGACAGAGGTTGCCGGCCAACGCCCAGCGTATGTCTTCCTCCGTCGGATTGAGGTTTTCATCGAGAAGCGCTTTGCATGCCAACATCATCCCGGGTGTGCAGAAACCGCACTGCAGTCCGTGCTCCTCCCTGAACCCTTCCTGAATGGGATGGAGCTCGCTGGACAAGCCGAGGCCCTCGACGGTCATCACCTCGTGCCCGTCCGCCATGACAGCGAACATCGTGCACGACTTCACGGGCAACCCGTCGAACAGGACGGTGCACACACCACAGTTCGTCGTGTCACAGCCGATGTGCGAGCCGGTCAGCCCCAGCACTTCGCGAAGGAAGTGAACCAACAGTATGCGAGGCTCGACGTCGACAGATCTGGGTTCCCCGTTAACTATGACCGTTATCCGCCGCTCTTCCACGCCGCCTCCTTGACATCGCCGATGCTGTAAGATCTGCTGATCTGAAAATGCCAGACGTTAGGCCGCCATGGCCGACCGGTTACTCAACGCACGCATGACGAAGGTGTGCACGACGTGCCGCTTATACTCTGCACTGCCGCGGACGTCGGTCTTGGGTTGAGATGCCTCCGCCGCCAACCGGGCTGCCTGCTCGATTGTGCTGGCGTTCAACGTCTTACCGGTGAGCGCCTGCTCGGCCGCCGTGCACTGGATATTGCTCGATCCGACACCGGTGAGCGCGAGACCCGCCCGGTTGATCGTGCCGCCGGACATCTCCAAGGCCACCGCCAAGCCAACCGTCGCGAAGTCTCCTACCCTCCGCTCGAGCTTCAGGTAGGTACCGACACGGGTGCCTCTGGCTGCTGGCACTCGCGCCTCGACCGCAATCTCATCCGGCTGCAGCGAGTTCTGGAACGTCCCGACCACGAACTGGGATACGGGGATGGTCCGCTCACCTTTAGCGCTCCGAGCGATGATCTCCCCGCCCATGGCCAACATCACCGATGCCCAGTCACCCTGCGGATCTGCGTGGCACAGGGAGCCGACCAGGGTTCCGCGGCTGCGAACCATGGGGTCGGAGATCAGCGGCGCGCAGATCGACATGGTCGGGTACTTACTTCTGAGCAGCTGAGACCGCTCCAGCGATCGGTGCCGGCACAGCGCACCGATACGTAGTGACCCGTCCGCGTCTTCCTCGTGGTAGTCAAGACCGGGAATGTTGTTGAGGTCGATGATGACCGCCGGCGCGGCGAAACGTAGCTTGATCAATGGAATGAGGCTCTGCCCACCGGCAAGCAACTTGGCCTCGTCACCGTAGGTCTGCAAAAGGCCAAACGCTTCGTCGAGCGAACGCGGTGCCTCATAGTGGAAACGAGACGGGTACATCCAGATCCTCCTAGTCCTGAACGATCCACGGAAAAGCGACGCAACGTTGGGCCCACCCGTAGATATCCTATTCAGGACTCCACGAAGGACAATTCAATTACCGCATATTAAGGGGGAAGCTTAGGAATCCAGCAACCCACGGCCTTGAGTCGTGGGCGTGTCGTCGTCCGGGCGGTCCGGCCATCCACGGGAAGCCGAATGCGGGGCAGCCTGCGGCCGCGGACGCTCCGGCTCAACCACAGCCACCGGGAGGCTCTCCTCTTCCGGGTTCGGTCGCGGCTTCTGATGGGGTGGCCACGGCCCCGGGACTGGCTGACCGGCGACCCGCAGCCAGTCCACGACCTCTGGCCAAGCCCAGATCGTCGGACTCTTCCCCACCTTGGGAGCGTTCTCGATCAACTCATAGATTCGGGGGTTGCCTCGACTGTGGCCGTCGGACTCGATCGCCATCGTGTTGCCCCTCTCGCTCCGGTGCCGGCACCTCTACGTCGTCGGGGTTGCCTCACACCGCGTCCATTTTTTGTGACGCGGAGCACTAGTCCACACGGATGAGCTGAGCCGTGTCAAGAGGATCTACGCGCCCCAAACGTGGGAGGAATCCACGGAAGTCGTCACAGCGTGTGGCCCGTGTTGATAGTTGCTTAACAGTCTGAGATGCGGGACCATGAGGCATGTCCGTCGCAGCTCCGTTGATCTTGCATGCGGGCGACCGCGGCCGCTTGGAGGCGTTGGCGCGCTCGACGTCGGTGCGACCGAGCGTGGCGCATCGAGCCCGGATCGTCCTGATGTCGGCAGAGGGGCTGACGAACACGGAGATCGCCCGCCGAACCGGGTCGAGCCGGCCAACGGTGATCAGCTGGCGCAACCGCTATGCCACCGGAGGAATCAACGCTCTCGCCGACCTACCCCGGTCCGGACGGCCGGTCGTGGTCGATGAACTCGAGGTCGTTGCCACCACGCTCGCCGATGGCGGACGCCCGCCGGCTCACCTGGGCGCCGACCACTGGTCATCCCGCCTGCTGGGCAAACACCTGGATATCTCCTTCGCCACCGTCGCCCGGATCTGGCGTAAGTGGGGCATCCAGCCGGATCACGTCGAGACGTTCACCTTCTCCACGGACATCAAGCGGCAGGCCCAGGTCCGAGACATCGGCGGGCTCTACCGCAACCTGTCCCAGCGCGCCGCAGCGCTGCATCGGCCAGGCATGAAGCTCGGCACCGGATCACCACCAGCAGATCATCCCGACCCGTGGCTTCACCTAGTCGAGGTCTCCCTCGGCATCATCACCCAACAGGCCATCCGCCGCGGAACCTACGCCTCCGTGCACAACCTGATCGAGGCCATCGGCGCTCTGACCGATGGTTGGCACGACCGCCACGCGCCCGCCAGCCGGACCGCCACTCGTGCGAACACTGTCGCGGACGGCGACCGTAAAGCTACCTCTGACACGCCAAATGACCCGCATGAACGATCTTCACCAACGGTGGATAGCGGCCCCCAACGGGGTCCGGATCGACCGGAGAGCCGGCCACGAGACTCGATGGCGGTACGCGCAGAGTTCCACGGAACCCGGGGCAGGCGGTCCAGACTGACACTGACAACGGGAGCGGGAAGCTAGCGCGCACCGCACCCGGATCCCCGATGGTTCCACCCCGCCGAGGGAGGCAAGGCCCCACGGGCCGTCCTAGCCTGCCACCCATGGGTATCGCCCACCACCAGAACACCACCCCGGCAACCGGTCACGACCCGGATCCGCCGGCGGAACGGGACCCGCTGCAAGCCGTCATCTTCGACGTGGACGGGACGCTGGCCGACACCGAGCGCGACGGCCATCGGGTGGCGTTCAATGCGGCCTTCGAGGCCGCCGGATTGGACTACCGATGGAGCGTGCCGGAATACGGCGAACTGCTGACCACGACAGGCGGACGCCGGCGCATCGATCGCTATCTCCAATCCCGAGGGCATCTTCCCACCGAGGCCGCTGCGCTTGCGGCTGAACTGCATCGAGACAAAACCCGCCGTTTTGCCGCGCTGGTCCGCACGGGAGCAATAGAGGCCCGGGCGGGCGCCGCGGGGTTGATCAGCGCGCTGCGGGCCGAAGGCGTGGCCACGGCGGTCGCTACCACCGGGACCAGCGATTGGGTGCTGCCGTTGCTCGATATACTTTTCGGGCTCGATGCATTTGACATCGTGGTCACCGGGTCTGACGTTACCCGCCTCAAGCCTGATCCGGCCGTCTACGTGGAGACCCTGAATCGGCTAAGCATGACCCCCGCCGACGCAGTGGCCGTGGAGGACTCGGCCAACGGAGTGCACGCTGCCGTGGCAGCGGGATTGCGGTGCGTGGCCGTGGTCAACGAGTACACCCGTGACCAGGACTTTTCCGGCGCAGTGGCGGTGATCGACGACCTGGCCCGGCCAGCTGGGGTCTCGGTCCTGAAGGGCGACCCGCGGCTGCGTGCCGGGCTGAGCGTCGCTGCGCTGCGTCGGCTTGTCACAGGGGTGGCGTAACGTCGGTGCCGGTGGGCTTTCCGAGGAGGTGCGTGAGCTGTGTCCGGACCGGTTCGGGTGGCGGTGATCGGGTCCGGCCCTTCCGGGCTGTACGCCGCCGATGAGCTGAGCAAGCACGGCGACGTGTCAGTGGACGTGCTGGACCGGCTGCCCTGCCCGTACGGACTACTGCGTTACGGCGTGGCGCCAGACCACCTGAAGATGAAGTCCCTGGAGATCACCCTACGCAAGATCCTGGAACGACCCGAAGTCCGGTTCCTCGGCGGGATCGAGCTGGGTACCGGGATCGGCATCGACGAGCTGCGCAAATATTACGACGCGGTGGTCTACGCGACCGGGTCATCGGTGGACCGCCGGCTGTCCATCCCCGGCGAAGACCTACCCGGCAGCTTCTCCGCGACCCAGTTCGTCGCCTGGTATTGCGGCCACCCGGATGCCGAGGTGGACGCGTTCACCCTGGATGCCCGCAGCGCGGTGGTGATCGGCGTGGGCAATGTCGCCGTGGACGTGGCCCGCATCCTGGCCAAGACCGCCGAGGAGCTACACCCCACAGATATGCCCGATCATGTGTTGAAGGTGCTCGACGCCAGTGCCCTCAGTGACATCCACCTGGTAGGCAGGCGCGGGCCGGCGCAGGCCAAGTTCACCACCAAGGAGCTGCGCGAGCTGGGCGAGCTGAGCAACGCCGACGTGGTGGTCGACCCCGCCGAGCTGGTCCTCGACGCAGCCAGTGAGCAAGTCGTAGCGACTAACAAGGCGGTACGACGCAACCTCGAAACACTGCAGGAATGGTCTACCCGGCCCCAGCAGGGCCGGCCGCGGCGGATCCACCTGCGCTTCCTGCTCGCCCCCGTGGCCGTGCACGGAACCGGGCGAGTGGAAGCGGTGCAGTGCGAGCGCAACGCCTTGGATGGCTCCGGCGGTGTCACCGGCACCGGTGAGACGGTGACCCTGGTGGCCCAGCTAGTGCTGCGCTCGGTGGGATATCGCGGGCTGCCACTTCCCGGCGTCCCGTT
>DATEMN010000289.1:0-50140 GCA_035275565.1 Pseudonocardiaceae bacterium
CGCCACCGGGAACCTCCACACGCCACCGGGAACCTCCACACGCCACCGGGAACCTCCACACGCCACCGGGAACCACCCCACGCCACCGGGTCCCTGCGGTCTCGAACGACGAGCGAGATACCCTCACTCCCCGTGTCGCGAATGGTCACAGATCTGGAGTCGGGGTCGAACGAGAGGAAGACTCACATGCATCACCGCATCGTGTCTGGTCCCCGCCGCGCGATCGTCACCGTCGTGACCGGCGCCGCGGCGGCGTTGGTGGCTGTGCTGCTGCCTGGGGCCGGCACCGCCTCGGCTGCGGTCCCGACCTGGGCACCCGCCGCGCAGGCCGCCGTGCACCCCGGGGTGATGACCGACACCGAGGGCGGCCAGTGCACCGCCAACTTCATCTTCTACAACGCGACCGACGTCTTCATCGGGCAGGCCGCGCACTGTGCCGGTACCGGCGCCGCGACCGAGACCAGCGGCTGCACCTCGGAGAGTAGGCCGCTGGGCACGCCGGTCGCCATCGGCGGGGCCAGTAAGCCGGGTACCCTCGCCTACAGCTCGTGGCTCACTATGGCCGAGCGCGACGAGCAGGACCCCGACGCCTGCGCGTACAACGACCTGGCACTGATCAAGATCGATCCGGCGGACCGGGACAAGGTCAACCCGAGCATCCCGTTCTTCGGCGGGCCGACCGGCATCACCACCACCCCTACCGCGCTCGGCGACCGGGTATTGACCTACGGCAACTCGCCGTTGCGAGGCGGGCTCACCCAGCTGTCCCCGAAGACGGGGATCAGTACCGGCGACAAGGGCGGCGGTTGGTCGCACGACTGCTACACCATCTCACCTGGTGTCCCTGGTGACTCGGGTAGCGCGGTCCTGTCCGGTGACGGCAAGGCCCTGGGTGTGGTCAGCACCCTCGCGTTGGCGCCGCTGGCCGGTAGTAACGGTGTCGGCGATCTGTCCAGAGAGCTGGCCTACCTCAACGCCCACGGCGGCCTGGGTGCCGTGTCGCTCGCGTTGGGCACCGAACCCTTCGACCCAAGGCTGCCCTAGCGTCACCGGCAGTGTCTAGTCGACCCGTCTCCATGCGGCCTGGAGGTATCACCGAGTAGCTCGCCTGACTCTCTCCTGTGACTGACCCGGATTCGGGGGTGGGCAGGTGGATGCGAGGTGGCCGCTGGTCGGGCGGCAAGAAGAGCTGGCATTGGTGGACAAGGCATTCGGGGCGCCGGACACGTCCGGGGTGGTGTTGGCCGGCGCGGCTGGAGTGGGAAAGACCCGGCTGGCCAAGGAGATGCTGGCGGCGGCCGAGTCGCAGGGTTGGGTTACCCGCTGGGCGGTGGCGACCGAGGCGGCCGCCTCGATCCCGTTCGGTGCGCTGGCGCCCCTGCTGCCGATCGTGGACGAGGCCGCCGAGGACCGGCTGGAGCTGTACCGCCGGGCCGCCGCAGACCTTGTACGGGGAGCGGGCGGTGGCCCGTTGGTGTTGGGGGTCGATGACGCGCACCTGCTCGACGCCGCTTCGGCTGCGTTGGTGCACCAGCTTGCCCAGCGGGCAGACGTGTTCGTCGTGGTGACGATCCGCACCGGGGCTGCGGCGATGCCCGATCCGGTGGTCGCGTTGTGGAAGGACGGGCTGGCCGAGCGGCTGGAGATTCCCCCGTTGAATCGCGCCGACGCCGACGCGTTGGTCGCTTACCGGCTGCGGGGTCAGGTCGACGGTACGACGTTGGCCGGGCTGTGGCGGCTCACCCAGGGTAATCCGCTGTACCTGCGGGAACTGATCCTGGGGGGGTTGTCCAGCGGTGCGTTGTCCGTGGTGGCGGGGGTGTGGTGGTGGGACGGACCGATGATCGCCGCGCCGCGGCTGGTCGAGCTGGTCGAGGCCGGAATGGGGGAGCTCGACGCCGACGAGCGGGATCTGATGGAGTTCCTCGCCTTCGGCGAGCCACTGAGTGCTGGACTGGTAGAGCGGATGGTGGCCGTGCCGGTGCTGGCCGCGGCCGAGCGCAAGGGTCTGTTGTCGGTCCAGCGAACCCGCCAGCGGGTGGAGGTCCGCTCGGCTCACCCGCTCTACAGCGAGGTGATCCGGGGCCAGACCTCGGCACTGCGGGCTCGGGAGGTGCACCGCCGGTTGGCGAACGCTCTCGAAGCCACCGGTGCCCGGAGAGCCGGTGACCTGCTGCGGATCGTGGTGTCGCGGTCGAGATCCGGCGGGTCGTCGACCCCGGAGCAGTTGGTGGGGGCGGTCCGTGAGGCGATAGCGCTGGATGACTACCACCTTGCCGAGCGACTGGCGCGGGCGGCGGTCAACGCCGGTGCCGGGATCGAGGCCCAGTACCTGGCAGGGCAGACGCTGATCGGCCTGGGTCGCGTCCAGGAAGCCGAGCAGGTGCTGGCCGGACTGCTGGTGGGCGCGCCCACCGACGAGCGACGGGCGCAGTTGGCCAGCACCCGGGCCTTCGTCCTGTACTGGGGGTTGGACCGGCCGGGCGAGGCGACGGCGGTCCTCCAGCAGGCCCGAGAGACGATCACCGATCCCGGCGGCCGTGCGGAGCTGGACTGTGTCCACGCCGGGTTCCTCGTCCAGGGGGGCAGCGGTCCGCAGGCGCTGGATGCGGTCGCCGGTCCGCTGGATCGGGCCGGAACACCGGACGCCGAGGACCGCACGGTGTTGCAGGCCCTGCTGGTGGCCACCCCGGCGCTGGTCATGATCGGACGCAGCGAGGCTGGGATCGAGACCGCACGCCGGGGTCTTGACCTGGCCGGACGCCTCGGAGAGCAGATGGCGGCGCCGTGGGCGTCGCTGCGGCTGTCGATGGACCTGTGTCACGCCTACCTGGCCGCCGGCCGGCTGGATGAGGCTGAGACCTTGGCGCGGCAGGGATATCAGCGCGCGCTAGGCCGGCCGTCGCCGACGGAGAAGGTGCTCTGGGCGGGGTGGCGTGGGCAGGTCGCGCGGGCCCGCGGGCAGGTCCGCACGGCCCTGCGCTGGTTGCGGGAGTCGGCCGCGGCGGTACAACGGAGCGACTGTTTCCCGTTTCCGTTCATGCCGTCCGTGCTGGGTGAGCTGGCTCAGGCAGCGGCGCTGGTCGGCGAGCTCCCGGCGGCCGAGATGGCGCTGGCCCAAGCCGATCTGTTCTCGGCGGAGGCCGCGCGCCGCTATCACCAACAGTGGGTCGCCGCGGCGCGGCCCTGGGTGGCCGTGGCCCGCGGAGAGCTGTCCACCGCCGTCACGCTGGCCCTGGAGCTGGCCGGGCAGGCCCTGGACCGCGGCCAGCTCGCGGCGCACGTATCCGCTCTCCATGATGTGGCGCGGCTCGGTGAGCCGGCTCGGGTCGCTGACGCCTTGCACCGGGCGGTGCCCGGCGTCCAGGGGCGCCTCGCCCCGATGTACGCGGACCACGCCGGTGCCCTCGCCGTCCAGGACGGATCCGCCCTGGACACCGTGGCAAACGCATTCGCCGGTATCGGAGAGAATTTGTTGGCCGCCGAGGCGGCCGCCGAAGCCGCTCAGGCCCACCGCGTGGCTGGCCGGCGGGCCTCGGCGCTCGTTTCCACCCGCATGGCGACCGTGCTGGCGGCGACCTGCCAGGGCGCCCGTACCCCGGCGCTGGATCTGCTCACCCCACAGCCACCCGATCTCACTCGACGCGAGCACGAGATCGCCGGATTAGCCGCCCGCGGGCTGCCCAGTCGGGCCATTGCCGAGCGTCTGGTCATTTCTGTTCGGACTGTCGATAACACCTTGCGGCAGGTTTATGCGAAACTCGGACTGACCAGCCGGAGTGAGCTTCGTCACGTATTGAATCAGACCGATTCGGCGGACGGATTTCCGAGTAAAGCCGGAGAGCAGGCGGAAATCCGAGTAGGCCGTTACTCATGACAGGCTGCGTGCTCCAGCGCATTGTTAAAGAATGGACTGGACGAGTGGACTAACGTACTTGGGAACACCCTGGGAGGATGGCCTCCTGGACGCGGAGGCGTCCTCCCGGGGTGGTTCGAAGAGGATCACGATCATCGGCGCCGGTATCGCCGGCCTGGTGGCGGCGTACGAGCTGGAAAAGCTCGGGCACCATGTCGAGGTACTGGAAGGGAGTCGAAGGATCGGTGGCCGAATTCACACGCACCGTTTCTCCGGACCCACTGGTCCGCTCGTCGAGCTCGGCGCCATGCGCATCCCGACAAAGCATCGGAACACGATGCGCTATATCAGTGAGCTCGGGCTCGCCGATAAGGTGCGGAGCTTCAGCACCCTGTTCTCGGAGGGCGGCAACTACTACGCCACCAGCTTGGGTCATCTGCGCGTTCGCGAGGCGGCGAAGGTGATGATGGAGGATCTTCGCCTCGGCTTGCCGGACGAGCGCTACAGTGACGACACGCTCCTCTTCGGTGCGTGGCTGATGGCTATCGGTGACGCTATCGCTCCGGCTGACTTCCGGCGGAGCCTGCGTGACGAGTTCACCCTGGATCTGTTGGACCTGGTAGACCGGGTCGATTTAGCGCCCTACATCCGCGGTAGCGCCGGAGACGGCATCGATCTGCATGCCTTCTTCGCCGCCCACCCGGAGATCAGGTCGAGCCGGCACGGGCGTCTCAACCATTTCATCGACGACGTCCTCAGCGAGACGGGCCCCGATCTCGTTCGGCTGGAAGGAGGCATGGACCAGCTCGTCCGCCGGCTCACCGAGCGCATCCAGGGCCCTATCATGTGTGGTCAGGAGGTCGTCGGCCTCAATGTCCGGGAGGACGACGTCTTAGTCGACATCCGGCAGAGTGACCGCATCGTCACCAGACGTTGCGACTACGTGCTGTGCACGATCCCGTTCTCCATCCTCCGGAGGCTGTGGCTGAACGGCCTGAGTGAATCCAAGATGGCCGCGATGCACAAAGTGAAGTACTGGTCGGGCACGAAGGTCGCCTTGCACTGCCGGGAAGCGTTCTGGGAGCGGAACGGGATCAGTGGCGGTGCCTCGTTCTCCGGTGGACGTATCCGGCAAACCTACTACCCACCGGTGGAAGGTGACCCGGCGGGTGGTGCCGCATTATTGGCCAGCTACACCCTCGGTACCGACGCCGACGTGCTCGGCTGCATGACCCCCAGCATGCGGCATGAAGTAGTTCTCCAGGAACTGAGCGAGATGCATCCCGAGTTGTTGTATCCTGGCATGGTCATAGACACGGTGAGCCTCGCTTGGGGACAGCACCGGTGGAGCGAGGGAGCTGGTACTGTGCTCTGGGGGAAAGATGTGGCCACGTACGAAGAAGAGCGAATTCAGGCCGCTTGTCCGGAAAACCGTCTCTTCTTCGCTGGTGAGCACTGTTCGTCGACGCCGGCCTGGATCGACGGTGCGGTCGAGTCCGCGATCAACGCAGTGAGTGAGATCCAAAACCACAAGTCCCGAGCATGTCTGGCACCGGCCATGGGTTGCTAGGTCGCTCGAAGGGAATATGCGGATGAGTGTGTTCGACCTGCCACGCCTACACTTTTTCGGGGTAGCGACAACCAAGCTCCCCACTGGAGCGCGCAGCGGCCTCGTCGATCTAGCCACGAACACCGCACTGACCGACGAGGGACCGTTTCCGGCGCACCGCCCGGCCCAGGAGTACCACGATTACCTCGACCGGCACGGCACGCGTTTCGATGCGGCTGGGCGGGTGACGGACAAGGGGTCATTCAGCGCGCTCAAGGGATGGAACTTTGGCGGCAACGGGCACTTCTGGATCGATGCGAAGATCGTGAGCGTGGAGGTTTCGGCGGGTTGTATCGACCGCGTGGACGCGGTGGTCGGACGAGACGTCGACATGTGGGGGCACTACAACGAGTACCTCGCTACCACGGTCAACCGGGCTCGGATCTTCGACGTCGATCCGTCCTCGAACTGGACCACTACGCTGATGGTCGGTCAGTTCGGCTTCGGCCGGGCCGGACGATCGCACGACGTGGGGTACATGCTCACCGGCGACGTGCACGGTCTGCACCCACCGAGATGGCACAACGTCAATCACATCCTGGATGTCGGCGACCACTACCTGGCGCCGCAGTTGCGGCGATCCACCCTCTACCAGTTCGTCGTGCCCGACGACGAGGGGCTGAACTGGCTCGGTGAGGCGGCTGTCTCCCCAGCCGTCACCCTGCTGCGCGCCACCATGGATTCCGACGGGGTGGACGGCCTGGTCGTGCAGTTCACGCTCAGCAACATGTCTACGCCGCTGGCGCCGGACACTCCCATTCACTGGGAGTTGTGGGGAACGATCGCGCCCTGGCGGGCGGGCGAGTTGCGCACGTATCCGGCGGGACGCCTGCTCACCCCGTCACGTGCCCGCGCGGGGTTGCACAACCTCACCGTCGAGCTGACCCCCGATCACGTCACCTTCAACATGATCAACGCGGTGCCGGCGACGTGTCGAGCCGAGCACAGTGGCCCCGGGCCGACGCACCAGCTGGGTCCGCTGCTCGACGTGGGCGATCTGGAACTGCGCACCGCGGGCACCGATCGGCTCGTCGCTGCGGTGCCTCGGCAGGCGTACCTCGGCGACGACTACACCGTGACCAGCGGGATCGTGACGGTTCCGACTGCGTTTGGGGTGGCCGGTGATCAAACACTGTGTTTGGTGGGAACGGACTCGGGCGGCAACCGCGTGGTGTTGCTGAGCGAACAGGAGATTAACCTGCAGGTCGATGACGCCTGCCTCATCCTCGACCATCCGAAGGACGGCGGCGACCCCGATCACGACGTCGAGGTACCGGTCCGGTCCTTTGTCCGCGGCCGTCCCTGTGCCGTCGATGCGGTCACCGTGCGGCAGTTCTTCAATCCGAAGGCGCTTCCGCTGGACGAGGTTGCGAGATCGGCTCAGGCGCGGTGTGGCGACATCGAGATCGTGCGGTTGCGCGCCGGGGAGCTGGGCGATTCCGGGGACTGGTCCGGGACGTGCACGATCCGCACCGACGAGCAAGGACACGGCGCCTTCACGATCCGTGGCGCGCGGGCCGGGTCGACCCGCATCCTGCTCAGCGCCCACCCCGACCACACGCCAGGTGATGTGACGCAACTGGGCTCCGCGGTGGTCGGCTACGACGAGGACGACGTGCTCGGCTTCTGGCCCGGCGCGGGCGCACTGTCCGTGCGGGTGCTTCCCAACGACTGGTGGCTCGACGACATCCCCCAGCAAGACGTGACCTTCGATCTGGTCTACCAGGAGATCTTCGCGTTCTACGAGCTGCTCAGCTCCTTCATGTCGGCGGAGGTGTTCAGCCTGGCCGATCGGTTCCGGGTGCAGACCTACGCGCGGCTGATCTGGCAGATGTGTGACCCGCGCAACAAGACGAAGACCTACTACATGCCGCCGACGCGGGACCTGTCCGAACCGAAGGCGCAGCTGCTGCTGAAGTTCCTGCGCGCCCAGAACACGGCCAGCGGCGTCCCGAGCATCATCTCGGTGGCCACCCGAACCGACCGCGGGATCACCACCCGCAGCGAGCTCGTCCCCGTATTGCGGCAGGCCGCGACGATCGAGCTCGCCGTGATGCTGCAGTACCTCTACGCGGCGTACTCGATCCCGACCTACGGGGCCGGCCTGGAATACCTGCGACGCGGTGAGTGGACCTTCGAGCAGTTGCGGTTGGTCTGCGGCGACGGGGGAAAGACCCTCGACAAGGGGATACGCAGCAGCCTGCTCGCCGTGGCACGCGAGGAAATGATTCACTTCCTGCTCGTCAACAACATCATCATGGCGGTCGGCGAACCATTCCACATCCCGTCCATCGACTTCGGCACCATCAATCACCAGTTGCCGGTCCCGCTCGACTTCTCGCTCGAACCCCTGGGTGTGGGCAGCATGGCCCGGTTCATCGCCATCGAGCAGCCGGCGGACCTCGTCGGCGAGCTCAGTCGCGAGGGCATCACCAGCTCGGGTTCGGGCGGTGCGGACCACACTTACAGCTCACTGAGCGAGCTTTACGCGAACATCCGCGACGGGCTCCAACGCGTCCCAGATCTCTTCCTGGTGGACAAGGGCCGGGGCGGCGGCGAGCACCACCTGTTCCTCCGAGAATCGATCAACGTGGTTCACCCCGATTACCAACTCGAGGTCGACGACCTCGCCAGCGCACTCTTCGCGATCGATGTCATCACCGAGCAGGGCGAAGGAAACGTCCTCACCTCGGTCACTTCACGCGATCATGGGGAGGAGTCCCACTTCGACACCTTCCTGCGGATATCCGACCTCCTCATGGCCGAGCAGATCAAGGGTGCGCCCTCCCGGCGCGCGCCCTGGAGCCCGGCGTACCCGGTGGTGCGCAATCCGACGCTGCACCAGGGAAACCCGGCGCAGGAGCTCGTCACCGATCCCGAGGCGAGGGAAGTCCTGCAGCTGTTCAACCGGTCCTATTTCATGATGCTCCAGCTGATGGTCCAGCACTTCGGCCAGTGCCCGGACGCCAGCCTCCGGCGTTCCGCATTGATGAACATGGCCATCGAAGTCATGACTGGTGTCATGCGGCCGCTGGCCGAGCTGCTGGTGACGTTGCCGTCCGGTCGGCGGGGGAAAACCGCCGGACCGTCGTTCGAGCTGGATTCCCGGCCGGAGTACACATCCCGGCCGGATGTGGCGTGCCGGGCCATTGCGTTGCGCTTCGCGCACCTGGCGGCGGCGGCCCGCAAGTGCTCCCCGGTGTCCACCCAGGTGGCGGAGACCCTCGAGTTCATGGCCGATTTCTTCCGGTCCGCCAACCGAGTCAATCGATGAGTATGGGATGGTCGAGATGACGGGCGCTGTGTACGAGACCGATGTGTTGATCGTCGGTGGCGGTCCGGTGGGCATGGCGTTGGCCTTGGACCTCAAGGACCGCGGGGTCAACTTCATGATCATCGATGCGGGCGACGGGTCGGTGCGCCATCCGAAGGTCAGCACGGTCGGCCCGCGATCGATGGAGTTCTTCCGTCACTGGGGCGTCGCGGACAAGATCCGCAACGCGGGTTGGCCCGGGAGCTACCCGCTCGACATCGCGTGGGTCACCAAGGTCGGCGAGCATGAGGTGTACCGGCTGCACCGGGGCACCGCTGACAGTCGCCCGCGGGCCGAGCACACTCCTGAGCTGGACCAGATCTGTCCGGCGCACTGGCTGAACCCGCTGCTCATGCGGGAGGTGGGGGTGTATCCGGACGGGCCGTTGCGGATGCTGCACAAGCTCGACGGCTTCGTCGACCACGGCGACCACGTAGCCGCCACGATCACCGATCTGGCCGACGGGTCAACCCTGACGGTCCAGACCCGATTCCTGGTCGCCTGTGACGGCGCCTCCTCACCGGTGCGCAGAGCTTGTGACATCGCCTCGCCGATTCACTACGAGACCCGCGTGTTCCGCAACATCCTCTTCCGCGCTCCACAGCTGCGCGAGCAGCTCGGCCCACGCACCGCGCTGGTCTACTACCTCATGTCGTCGTCCACGCTGCGCTTTCCCATGCGTGCGCTGAACGGCTGTGACCTGTACAACATCGTCGTCGGGGTCGATGGCAGTGAGGAGTCGAGACAGCCCGCGATCTCCCTGGCCACCACCGCGATCGCCTTCGATACCCCGATCGAGGTGTTGTTCGACAACGAATGGCACCTGACACACCGGGTCGCCGAGCGGTTCCGGGTGGGTCAGGTCTTCCTTGTCGGGGACGCGGCGCACACCCTGTCGCCGGCCGGTGGGTTCGGCATGAGCACCGGGATCTGCGGCGCGGCCGACCTGGGCTGGAAGCTCGCGGCTGAGCTGGCCGGCTGGGCCGGTCCAGAACTGCTCGACACCTACCAGACGGAACGCCGACCCATCGCGGTGCAGAGCCTGGAAGAGGCGAACGTGAACCTGCAGCGGACGATGCAGCGACCGGTACCGCCGGATCTGCATCTGGACACCCCGGCGGGGGAACGTGCGCGAGCGGAGATGGTGCAACAACTGGAGCGCAGCGACGTCCGACGTGAATTCGACATTCCCAGGATCCACTTCGGCTACCGCTACACATCACCGATCATCGTTCCCGATCCGGTGGCGCCGCCCCCCGATTCCCCCGACTGGCGACCGAGTGCCGTTCCGGGGTCGCGCGCCCCACACGCGTGGCTGAAAGCCGGCGTGTCGACCCTCGATCTGTTCGGTCGTGGATTCTCCCTGTTGTGCTTCGCCGACTCTGATCGGCGAGCGGGGGTCGAGCGTGCCTTCGCCGATCGCAGGGTCCCGGTCGAGACCACAGCGTGCGATGACGCGAGAATCGCCGAGCTCTACGAGTACCCCTTCATTCTGGTACGACCTGATGGACATGTCGCATGGCGAGGAAACGACCTGCCGGCAGACGCGAGCCGGCTTGTGGACACGGTTCGCGGAGCCGGCTGAGCCGATTGGGTGAGAAACCATGAAACCCCAGACACTACGACGATTCGACGTGAGGGGTTGGCCGACGGAAGACGTCGTCAACCCCTATCCGGTATATCAACGTTACCGGGAGAACGATCCTGTGCACTGGAGCTCCGCGACGGCGGAGACAGCGGGTTCCTGGTATGTCTTCGGCTATGCTGATGTCGCGAGTGTGCTGTCGAGTCCACACTACGGACGTAGTTCTCGTGTTGCGCAGGCCGGCGACGCAACGCCTTCGACTCTGGTGCCCGACAGCTATGGCACACTTCGTCGGATTGTCGAGAACTGGCTGGTCTTCATGGACCCGCCGCGACACACAGAATTGCGTTCCCTGGTCAACAAGGAGTTCACCCCCAGGGTCGTGACCGCCCTGCGCACACGGATCCAGAACATCGCCACCGATCTCATCGCCGAGCATCGGGAGAAGCCGACCATCGAGTTGGTCGACGGTTTCGCGGCACCCTTCCCGATCCTCGTCATCTCGGAACTGCTCGGTGTGCCGCGGGACTTGTGCGGGTGGTTTCGCGAGTGCGCAGTCGCCCTGCAAGAGGCCAGCTCGGTGCGCGCGGGCCGGGGCACGGACGCCTACGGTAAGGCGGAGGCGGCTGCTGGGGAGCTCGCCGACTACTTCCTGCGGGAGGCTCAACGGCGCCACGGCGGTGATCGCGACCTGGTCTCCCTGCTGGTGGCGGTCCGCGACCGAGGCGAGCCCCTGACCGACGACGAGATTGCGGCTACCTGCATTCACCTGCTCACCGCCGGGCACGAGACGACGACGAACCTGATCTGCAAATCGATCCTCGCCCTGCTCGGGAACCCCGATGTGCTGCACCGGCTGCGCGCCGATCCCACGCTCATGCGCGGCGCGGTGGACGAGCTGGTCCGGTACGACCCCCCGGTGCAGATGCTGACGTGCTGGGCGTATCGCGACGAGACGCTGCGTGGACGTGACATCCGCCGTGGCGACAAGGTCGTGCTCGTGCTCGGTTCCGCCAACCGTGATCCCCGTCAGTTTCCCGACCCCGACGCCCTGCGGCTGGATCGGAATACCAGCCGGCACTGCGGTTTCGGCTTTGGCGCCCACTACTGCCTGGGCGCCAACCTTGCGCGAGCCGAAGCCGAGATCGGACTCACCACGCTGCTGGAGAGCCTTCCCCAGCTCAGCCTCACCGACGATCCGGTTCATTACGCCGAGGACATGGTCTTTCACGGGCCGAAACGCCTGGTGCTCCAGACCGGAGCCGGGAACGAATGAAGAGGAGACATCGTGAATCGCATCGATGACGCCGGCAGCCGCCGGCAAGCTCCGGTCGCCGCGCTGTCCCTCAGCCACCGGACAGGCGATATCCTCGCGGATCTGGTCAAGCTTCCCGAGCACGGACCGGTGGTACGCATTCCCTATGGCGACGGCTTTGCCTGGGTCGTGTCCGACCCGGAGCTGGTCGCCAGCGTGTTGAAGGATCTGCGGTTCAGCAAGGAAGGACGCCATGCGGCGCCGTGGTTCGTCGATGAGAGCGGCTTGATCGGCTCTGTAGAGACGTCGCGGGCATCCGATATCGTCACCAGTGAGGGCGCTGAACACAAGCGGCTGCGAAAGCTGCACATGCTCGCATTCAGCCCGGCTCGTATCCAGAGCTGGTCGGCGACCATCACCGCAGTGGTCGACGAGCTGCTGGACGACCTGGAGCGCCACGCCGCCGCCCACAACACTGCGGTCGACCTGGTCAGGACATTGTCCTACCCATTGCCGCTGACTATCATCTGCACCCTGCTCGGCTTGCCACACGATGTGCAGGCCGTCCTGCGTGACGCTAGCGAGAAGATATCCTTCGGCGGCAACGCCGCCGTACGTGACAGCGGCCGAGGGACACTGTACGGCACGGTGGCCGAGCTGATAGACCATCACCCTGACCGCATATCCGACGGCATGATCGCCGATCTGATCTCCGTGACTCGGAGCGATCCGCCACAAGCCAGTCTCACGGAAGTGAAGGGGTGGATTCCCAGCCTCATCCTGCCGGGGCACGAGTCCACTGCCACCCTGCTCACCTCGGCACTCTACGAGCTCTTGAGGGCTCGACGACGAGGCGAGCCCGAACCGGAGTCCATCGACACTGTCGTCGAGGAGACTCTTCGATTGCACCCACCGTTTCCGCTTGCCACCTGGCGATTCGCCACCCACGACATCACCCTGTCCGACATCGATATCCCCAGCGGTGCCCCGGTCCTGGTCAACCTCGCCGCCGCTAATTATGACAACAAGATCCATCCGCGACCCGACCAGTTCATCCCGAACCGCGACCCGATCAATCACCTCACGTTCGGGGTCGGCGTGCACTACTGCATCGGGGCCGGACTCGCCCGACTCGAGACCCGAATCGCCCTCTCGGCGTTCCTCCGACGTTTCCCCGACGCCAGACTCGCCGATCCCGACGCACCAGCCGACTGGCAGAGCGATCTCCTCAGCCGGCGCATCGCCACGTTGCCGGTCATCCTGTCATCCCGAAAATAGGCCTGCGTTGTTGTCGATCATGCCTGCCAGCGCTTCGGCGCCAGCGGTGACCACCTTCGGGAGCGTCGTATACGAGTTCGCCGGCGCGGCGGCCAGCACCACCACGATGTAGCGCAGATCCGTCCCGACCAGGCCGGTGCTGTTCATCATCGCCTGGGAGCCGCTGGTGCCCCAGCCCTGCTTGACCGCCCACGTGGTGTGCGGCATGCCGTTCGGTACGCCGAAGTGCTGATCGAATCCGTCAGCGGCGATCCGTGGGGTGTCGGCGAGCGCGCCGAGCAGGAAGTCACGGCTGGGACCGGGTAACTGATCGGTGAGATAGCGATACACCGTCACGATGTCCCGTGGTGTGATCATCGTGTCGCCCCACCTGCTGGGTTTCCCGGGTGGCTGGGTGCCGGTGAGGCCTAGCACGTCGACCATCCTGGTCACGATGGCGGAGCCACCGTTGGCGGTCCACAGGTCGTTGGCGATGTCGTCATCACTGTCGGCGAGCATCCGATGCAATTGTTGCCGTGTCGCACCGTCCGGAGTCGCCCAGTTATCACTGCACAGCGCGTCCAACGCGATCAGCAGCTTGACCACTGACATGGACGCGAATTGCTGGTCGGCGTTCTGGCTGATCAGCACCGTGTTGTTCGACCGGTCGACGACCTCGAAGCCGATCCGGGTGTTCGGCAGTACCGCCTGCATCGCCTGCGCCACTATCATCGCCGCCGTTTCGTCCGGTGGGGCGGGAGCCGGGCTGTCGAAATCCGTTTCCGTGGCCAGCTGGTTCCCGTGCGTCGTCGTGAGAGACGACCGGTGGGCATCCGATACGATCGGCGCGGAAAAGGCAAGCCCGACACCGGCAACGCAGAGTAGCGCTACTGTCACCAGTACCAGTGGGTGTTTCATATCTTATTAAGCGCGATACCGGTCCCCGGCGCAGCGTTGCGTGCGAACTTTCAGGAAAATCTCAGACCACTGGAGATACTGGAGCAACTCGCTGGTGGAGGCTGCAATCGAGGAGATGCTCCGGTACCGCCTCTCGTTCACCCAGGTCGGCCGGGTGGCCATGGTCGAGACCGAACTGGCCGGGCAGGTCATCCCGGCGGATGCGATCGTCACGCCGTGGCTGCTGTCCGCCAACCGCGACGAACGCGAGTTCGCCGACCCGGACCGGTTCGACATCCACCGCCGCGGCAACCACCACCTGGACTTCGGCTACGGCATCCACTTCTGCATCGGCCAGCTGCTGGCCCGTTCAGCGATAGTCGGGGTTCTCGAAGTCGAACCGGCAGCCAGCGTCCCATTCCGAACGCTGGTTGCCGTGCGCGGGGATGCCGCCGGCGTCTTTGAGCAGCCGAGCGAGGTGCATCAGGTTCCAGGTCATGAAGGTGGTGTTCCGGTTGGTGAAGTCGTTGGCCGGGCCGCCCGACCCGGGGTCCAGATAGGACGGACCCGGTCCGATTTCGCCGATCCAGCCCGCGTCGGCCTGCGGTGGGATGGTGTAGCCGAGGTGTTGCAGGCTGTAGAGCACATTCATCGCGCAGTGCTTGACGCCGTCTTCGTTGCCGGTGATCAGGCAGCCGCCTACCCGACCGTAGTAGGCGTACTGGCCAGCGTCATTGAGCAGGTGTGAGCAAGCGTACAATCGTTCGATGATCTGCTTGGTCACGGAGCTGTTGTCGCCCAGCCAGATCGGCCCGGCGATCACCAGGATGTCGGCGGCCAGGACCTTCGCATAAATCGCTGGCCACGCGTCGGTCGCCCAGCCATGCTCGGTCATATCGGGCCACACCCCGATGGCGATGTCATGGTCGATCGCCCGCAGCACCTCGACCTGCACATCGTGCTTTTCCATGATGCGGGTGCTCACCTCGATCAGCCCCGCGGTGTTGCTGGGTTCGGGGGAGCGCTTCAGCGTGCAGTTGATGAACAACGCCTTCAAGTCGTCGTAACGTGGCTCGCTCAAGATTTCTCCTTGGTGGGGTGGCTGCACTACAGGAGTTCGTCATCCTGCTCCACGCACAGCAGTGTGGGGCCGCCGGGCCAAGAGGGTTCTGGTGAGATCTACCAGGTAGACGCCCCTCAGCGCCTGCCCGGTGAGGTAGGGCATCCGCTGGTGATCGATACCGGCCCGCAGCAAGGTACGAGTGATCTCCAGTTGGGCCAGTTCACTGGTGACCAGCTCGGTGGCCTCCGGCAACGCTTGGCGCCAGGTGCGAGTCGTGCTCGGCAGGTGGCTTGGCCATTCCGGCTGCAACCATCTGCTGGAGTGTGCTGGGGTGCTCGGCCTCCGGGACCATGCGCAGCACCGGCTTGCCCCGGTCGGTGACGATGAGCGACACTCCGGCGCGGACTCGCCCGACCGCCTTGGATGGGTTCTGGTTGAGCTCTCGCAAGCCGATGGTCTCGACCCCCTTGATGTCACTACTTGATGTAGGTACATCAAGGGGCTTTCGCTCGCTCAAGGATCCTGATCACCTGGGCAGGAGCAGCCACCCTGGTCTGTCGCCTGCGCTGCCGTAGTGCTGTAGGTGGCATCCACAGGCGTGGGGGAGTGGCACATACAGCCCGTGGCGTACAGACTTCCTGCATGCCCGACTTCTCGGTGGTCACGACCGTGATCTCTACGACTGGTGCGCTTGTCGGGGCTCTCGGGGTGGTCGCGGTGACCCATCGGGCCAATGCGCGACGCGAGGAGACCCAATTTAGACGCGAGGAGACCCAATTCAATCGACAATGGAAAGAGCAGCGGACGGAGGCGCGCCGGCAAGTATATGCTGACCTGCTGGGCGCAGCCAACCAGCTCAAGGTCGAGGTCGAGATCGCCGGACAACGGCATTGGAGAGATATGAATGTCAGGCTTGCCACAATTCAGCAGCATGCGGTGTCCGCCGGCCTGCATGCATCGCGGGTCGCGCTGCTCTCACCGGAGACGGCTGAGGCTGCTCTTTCACTCGCGTCAGCTGCGCGCCTGCTGACTGCCGCCGTGGCGAAGCGTACCAATCTGGGCTACCAGGGCGAGCAGTTCCTCGGCGGAGAGATAACCCATCCGGCTGATTTCGCGGAGTTCGATGAGTGCATCAAACGCTTCTCTGACGCGGCGGCTCAGGATCTCAGGACATAGCTGAGTGAACTGCGTTGTCGGCATGGAGCCTCTGCCGCTGGGTCAGCGGGCTCGAGCGGTCATCTGGCCGCCCTGGTTCAGGATGCTGAGTGCCGCCTCGCGCTGATGGGGTGGCAGCGGTGGGTCGGTAGCGACAAGTGCTCGGCGGGCCCGGTCTGCGACCATGACCGGGTCGCCACTTAGCGCTGCGACCCGCGCCGCGTAAAGCAGTACTGGTCCGCTTTCTGGCGCCTCGCTGAGGGCGATGGCGATTTCTTGGTCCGCCTCGCCAAGATTACGCACCATCGCCAGTGCGAGCCCGCGGGCGGCCCGGGTGGCCGGTCGCTGCTGCCGGCGCACCCGGTTAAGATCGCGAAGCGCGTTCTCCGCGTCTCCCATGGCGGCAAGGATCTCCCCCCGTGCCCGTAGCGCCGCAGGAGCGTTGCCGTCAATGGCAAGCACGCCGGTGAGAATAGTGATTGCCGCGCTCTGCTGTCCTAGGTGCCACAGTGTCCACGCCAGCTCTGTCTGGACGGTCAGATCGTTCGGAACTCTCTCGACGGCGGCGCGGAGTTCGTCCATCGCCTCGGCCCGACGCCCCTGAGCGAGTACCGATTGGCCGATCGCGGCGAGGGTACGTGCCACCGTCGGAGTGTCCTGCAACACCTCGAACAGCGGTGCGGCGGCGCGGTAGTGAGCTTCCGCCTGCGTCGGCTCTCCACGCTCGTGGGCGATGTTACCGAGGAACGACTCAGCTTCGGCGCGAAGCCGCAGGTCAGTGTCCGCGCTGGCGTATAGTGCCCGCTCCGCTTGCTCCTCGGCCAGCGCGAGCTCTCCGGCGGCCAATGCCTCCGCAGCGGTGCGCAGATACTCGGCGGGCCTGACCTGGGGCGGCAGCCTAAGCACCGTGTCGTCCATCCGCCGGATCGGTTCGATGAGACGGTCATGCTGCAGCTCATACCACCGTGAGCCGGATCGTCGTTCCGCCTTGAGGATGTGCCGGTTCTCCAGCGCGCGCACCACCGCGTTGGGCATGCCCGCGGTCTCCTTCAGATCCT
The DNA here is from genome assembly GCA_035275565.1 of Pseudonocardiaceae bacterium. Taxonomy (GTDB): domain Bacteria; phylum Actinomycetota; class Actinomycetes; order Mycobacteriales; family Pseudonocardiaceae. The sequence goes on from DATEMN010000289.1 coordinate 17,049, forward strand.
CGGCGACCGTGTTCCGCCGGCCGAGTTCGGTGACGAACGTGCGTTGCAGCCATGATCGAAGTTCGGTGGCGTGCAGACCGTGGTCGTCGGCGATCGTGATCAGTACTCGACCGCAGAAATCAGTGAGCGTCCGGCCGACGTCAGCGTAGGTACGTAGCTGGTGAGACCTGATGACATTGATGTCATCCGGGAGCGTTTCCCACAGTTGGGAGCAGACGATCTGGAGTAGAGCCGGCTCGACGTCCTCGGCGATGACGCTGCTCCGTTGACCGGTGGCGCTGACGATCTCGCTGGCGCGCAGGCTGTCGACGAGCCCCTCGGCGGCTCCCGGAGCAAACGATCGATCGGTGCCTTCCAGCGGTTCCCGGACAGCTTCGAGCGCGGTCTCGGGGGTGAGCGGAAGCAGGCGAAACCATGCCTGCGAGCTGTGTCCGAGGTCGTGTTCGTATGGGATGAGGTCGACGCGGGAACTTTCCCGGATCGACAGCAGCAGATGCAGGTCCGGATGCTCGTCTAAGGCTTCGACGAGTTCATTGATGAATGGTCTTCGGTGCCGGTTATGGTGAGCCGAGCCAGCGAACAACTCTTCGGCCTGATCGATGGCAGCAAACACCGGAAGGGGACGCCCGTGGCGGTCGGTCCGCTTACTGTGGCGACGCAGAAAGTCAGGCACGGCTAGCCCGGCGAGGCTGGTCTCCGGCTCGTCGGGGGACCAGGACGTGAGCAGCGCGAAAGTGTATGGGTTGTGCTCCGGCAGGGCGGCGAGGGGAAATGTGGAACCGTGAGAGACACGGCCGGGTGGGAGGACCTCGGCGGACCCTGGATCCAGCAGCGGAATCACCCCGGCCATCAGCAGTGAGGTCTTCCCGACCCCCGAAGCCCCGTAGAGCACGGTGAGCCGGTTCGCCCGCCAGAGCGCGGCGAGATCGCGCGACTCGGTCGACCGTCCGAAGAACCGGCCGCAGTCCTCGGCTCGAAAGGGCCGGAAGCCGACATAAGGGCACTCAGTTACACTGTTGTTCACTGTGTGGACCATCATGACAGTGAGCCCACTCGCTGCCCGCTGGCGTGCCCTACCACTCTGACACCAGGGCAGCGACCACGACGGTCACGGTACCCGTCCAAGAGAGATCCTCGCACGACATTTCGATCACCGGTCTGATTACCCGAGTGGCAAAGAAGAAGTGAAGCTGGCAATTTTCTCGCCGTAGCCCTCGGTGGGATCGAGCAGTCTGCGTAATGTCCGGGTAAGGCTGGACTCATCGACCTCGTTCGCCAATTGGCGCAGTGTGAATTCGCTCACATCGATCAGTACATCGTCGTGCCCCGCTGTGTCTTCACTCATGATGCGTTCCCTGGTGTCGTCTGGCCTATGGTTGTCAAGAGACGAGTAGCCCCTGCAAGATACCTGTGGAGCAGGTAATCCTGCACGCGCTGACCTCTCACTCTCCTCCAGCGCCTACCGCCTTCCCGGTTGTTGCCACGGCCGCCGCTGCCGCATCGTGGCGGTCATCGGGTCGCGGCTGCTACCCAGCCGCACCACACCTGCCGCGGTACGGCCCCGCTCCACCATGATCGCCCATGACGGACCTTAGTCTGGCACCTACAGCTTGAACGGGGTAGGTAGGGAGGTATATATGCTTGTTATGACGTTTGATGCGCTGACCAGGCTGGGTGGACGGCCTGGTCAGCGCAGCCGGCTCGGCGGTCGTCAGGCTGATGGATCTTCAGGTGCCGGCGGCGTAGCATGCGATGTGCATGGGACGATGCGCCGTAGTCGCGTTCCCTGACGGTCGGCAAAGGGTCGGAGGCGGGTGTGGAGTCAGCGGGCACAGCGCGGGCGGCAGAGCGTGTCCCCGAGATCTGGGGGAGGGTGCCACAGCGAAACAAGAATTTCACCGGCCGTCAGGACATTCTCCTCCAGCTGCGGGCAGGTGTTGCCACCGACGTCACCGCTGTGGTGCCACACGCCCTGCACGGCCTTGGCGGCGTGGGGAAGACTCAGGTAGCCATCGAGTACGCGTACCGATACCGGTCCGACTACGACGTCGTCTGGTGGATCTCCGCAGATCAACCCCAGCTGGTTCGGTCGTCGTTAGCGGCGCTGGCGCCCCACTTGAGCCTACTGCCACCCACGGCCACCGGAATCGAGGAGGCCGCCACGGCGGTCCTTGATGCGCTGCGGCGTGGGGATCCCTATGAGCGGTGGTTGCTGATCTTTGACAACGCGGACCAACCCGAGGACATCAACGAGATCATTCCACGAGGTCCCGGTCACGTCTTGATCACCTCGCGCAATCATCGCTGGCAGTCAGTGGTCGACACGGTCATGGTGGATGTGTTCAGCCGCGATGAGAGCGTGGACTTTCTGAACAAGCGGGTCTCTAATGCGATCAGCGTGCCGGATGCCACCCAACTGGCTCAGGAACTGGGTGACTTGCCGTTGGCGCTCGAGCAGGCCGGCGCGCTGCAGGCGGAGACGGGCATGTCGGTGGACGAGTACCTCCGGCTGCTCAAGGAACAGACGAGCGAACTACTGGCGGAGAGCAAGCCATCGGAGTACCCGGTCTCCATGACGGCCGCCTGGAAGCTGTCGGTCTCCAAACTGAACGAGCAGTTGCCCGAGGCCGTGGAGCTGCTGCGCTGCTGCGCCTTCTTCGGTGCTGAGCCGATTCCGCGCGACGTGTTCGTGCGGGCGATCCAGGCCGTGCAACCGCAGCTCAGTGGTCTCCTCGCCAAGCCGATTCTGCTGACCCGGGCGATCCGTGAGCTCGGTCGTTTTGCGCTGGCTCGGATCGATACGGTCGCTCGGACCATCCAGGTTCATCGGCTTATCCAGGCACTGCTCCGCGAGGAGCTGTCGCCGGCGAAAAAGGGGCTTTTCCGGCATGATGTCCACCTACTGCTCGCCGCTGCCGCGCCGAAGAACCCCGACGACAACGCTCAATGGCCGCTCTACGCCGAGTTGGCGGCGCACGTGGGGCCGTCAGGGTTGGAGGCGTGCCAGGATCCGGTCGCCCGGAGATTCGCGCTTAACATCGTGCGTTACCTCTACGTGTCCGGTGACCGTCAGTCGTCACGCGCCCTCCTGGAGCGGCTCCTCGCCCGGTGGAACGCGGATTCCGGCGCCGATCATCCTGATGTGCTGGACGCCCAACGACACTTGGGCAACACGCTGCGCGAGTTGGGGGAGTATCAGGCGTCGTACAATCTCACCGGGGCAACGCTAGAACGCTCGCGGGAGATCCTCGGCCCGGACCACGAGCTGACCCTCGTGCTGATGAACAGCTTTGGCGCTGACCTGCGCGCGCGTGGCGAATTCGCTGCGGCGCGCGACCTGGACGAGCAGTCCCGTCGCCTGCACGAGGAATCCCTCGGCGAGACGGACCCGCGGACACTGCGTCTCATGAACAGTCTCGCTTTGGACTATGGGCTGAACAGCGACTACCAGGCTGCTCGAGAGCTGCATCAGCTCACGTACGTGCAGCAGAACGAGGCGACGTCAGGGGTCAGTAAGTCCGACGTCCTGGCGTCGTGGAGCGGCCTCTCCCGTGCCGTACGGTTGTGCGGTGATTACGCGGAGGCCCGAGATCTCGGCGACGACGCTTACGAGTTCGGCCGGCAGCAGTTGGGGGCCGACCATTTCTGGACACTCCGTGCCGCCAAGGAATTGTCCATCGCGCGCCGGCGGACGGCCGCCTATGACGAGGCGCTGGCGCTGGCCCAAGACGTGTTCGAGCGGTGTACTCGGCTCTTTGGCGCAGACCACCCCGACACCTTGGCTGCCGCTATGAGCATCACTAACATTCTGCGAGCGGTCGATCGGATCGATGAGGCGTTCGAGCTCGCCAAAGACACCGTGAATCGCTATCCCAAGGTCTACGGCGCCGATCATCCGTACAATCATGGCTGTGCCGGAAACTTGGCGCTTCTCTGGCGGTTGCGCGGAGACCTGACGAGCGCGAACCAGCTCAATCAGGCGGCCCTGGCGGGCCTCGACGCGAGGCTCACCCGCAACCATCACTATCCGCTCACGGTGGCGACCAACCTTGCCAGTGACATCGCCGGCCTCGGGGACGCAGCTGCCGCTCGCAAACTCGGAGAGGATACGTTGTCGCGGCTGCAGTCCGTCGTGGGTGAGAATCATCCGCTGACGCTCGGATGCGCCACGAACCTGGCCGTGGACATGAGAGCCCACGGCGCGGACGAAGAAGCGTCCCGGCTCACGGAGGACACGTTGGAGCGCTATAATCGCACCCTCGGGTCTGGCCACCCGGACACGCGGATCGCCCAGCAGGGCATTCGCCTCAACTTCGACTTCGACCCCCCGCCCATCTGATGGCTGTCCTGAGTGCGAGACTTGAGCTGAGTTCTTAAGCGGCCATCCGAGCCTGGTAACTCGAAGTCAGCGGCTTCGCGTGTAACGGTCCTGCGCGATCTCCGCCATCATCGCGATCCCGCCGATCGCGAGCGCGATGCTCTCTTTTTGAGTGATCATGGCAGCTGCGGCGGACAGCTGGAGTACCACCCGGCCAGCAGGCCAGTACCGCTCCGCCCACAGCCGTGCACAGTGGACAGATGAGGGGGTGCGGTCCCGGGCTCCAACGTGGTGGTAACGAGCCGACTTATGGATCCGGGTGCTCACGGCGACGAATGGTCCAAGCCGGATTGTCCTTGAGTTGATCCTTATCACGGCATCGATTGAGCCTGACATGGTCTCTTCCTCTTCGCCTCGAATCACCATCGCGCTGCTCCATTGACCTGCCGACGTCTGATCTCACCTCCCATGGTCCACAGGCGCGGATTGCCGGCGCCGAATCCTGGCCAACACGAACATCTTCTGACGACTGTTGGCGTCAACCGTTGTTGGAAGGACGTGCGTCATGACATAATTTGACAGTTGCTGGCACCTGCTTGTTGACCTTGGAGCGGTACGTGCCGCAGGGCATACCTCGACCGGATGGTCTACCGCCCGGCCCGCTGCGTGACCTGACCCATGCCCTCCATGAGCTCTATCGCAACGCCGGACTACCGAGCACGCGGATGATCAGCTCCGGGATCAGGAAGCGGAGCGATCTCCGTGACACTGTCAGCCACGAGACAGTCGCCCTGATGTTGCGCGGGGAGGCTGTGCCACGGTGGAAATGGATCAAGTTGGAGTGCGTCGTCCGCTACCTCGCCGACATCGCTGTTCGTCAGCTGGATGTGGACGCAACGGTGCGCACATTCCACGAGCTGTGGCTTGCGGTGGTCGCCGCGGACCAGGCGAGCGGTACGGCCACCGACCCGCACGTCGCCACAGCCGGCCCTCTCACCGCAATCGTTGCGAGCGTGCTCCCGGCGCCGCTACTGAAGAACATATCGGGTGCACCGGCGCCTGACCTGGTGGGAGACCTTCCACCACGTAACACCGGCTTCGTCGGGAGGGAGCACCAGATCGGCACCATCGATAAGGTGCTCCGTGCCGGCCCTGGGCTCTTGACATTGAACGGAATCGGTGGTGTTGGCAAGACTCAGCTCGCGGTTGAGTACGTCTATCGGTTTCGCGACCACTACGAGCTCATCTGGTGGGTTCCGGCCGAGCACCCGTCACGACTCCGCGCATCGCTGGCCGCGCTGGGCGCTCGGCTGGGCTTGCCAGGGAGCGAAGCGATGCAGCATCCGCCCGCGCAAGTACTCGAAGCACTCGGGCGAAGCCCGCTACGATGGATCCTGGTGTTCGACAATGTGGGTCCACCCGACAGCCTGCCGTCACTGGCCGAGCTCGGATCCGGAAGGGTCCTTCTGACGTCTCGCGATCCCGATTGGGCCGGATATGGGCCGACCTTTGAGGTCGACGTCTTCGAGCGTACTGAGAGCGTCGTGCTCCTGCGTTCACGCGGCATTGATATCACGTCCGAGGACGCAGACAGGCTTGCCGACAGGCTGGGCGATCTGCCGCTGGCGGTAGAGCAGGCTGCTGCCTGGCGGGTTGCCACAGGTATCGCTGCTGCCGACTACATCGATCGGCTTGACCAGCAGGTCCAGGAGATCTTGTCCCATCCGAAGGCAAAAGCGGCAAATTATCCGACGACTCTTGCTGCTTTCCTCAATTTCGCGTTCGACCAGCTTTCCACCACCTCTCCGGTAGCCACGCAGCTCTTCGAGTTGTTCGCTTCGTTGAGCGCGGAGCCACTGTCATTGACCCTGCTCCGTAGCGGCCGTCAGGGGTTCGTGACATCACCGCTACGGGAGGCGCTGCACCAGCCACCCTCCTTGAATCTGGCCGTCCGGGAGCTCCGCCGCTACGGTCTCCTGAAGGTTGTTGGTGCGGATCCGCCGCGCCTTCAGGTGCACCGGCTCTTCCAGCGAGCCTTGCGGGACTGGCTTACGGCCGCGCAGCTACAGCGCGGCCGTGCCAATGTGCGAGCGATCCTCGCAGCAGCCAATCCCGGGGAACCGGATGACTCGCGATTTTGGGAGCACTACGCGGAGGTCGGCCCGCATATTGGCCCGGCGGAGCTAGCCACCGCACCCGATTTCGAGGTGCGCAGGGTGGCGCTCGATCAAGTACGTTACCTCCACCAGATCGGCCACTATGAGCAGAGTATGGCGCTCGGTCAACGGCTGGTACTTGCGGCGGAGGGGCAGGGGAACGGATTCGAGACCGACCACGACTTTATTGTTCTAGCGAAGCATCACCTGGCGAATGCGATGAGGATTTTAGGTGATCGCGAAGGCGCGAGGCGGCTGACGCTTGACGCCCTGGACTACATGGAGCGCAATCCTGTCTTCGGTCCAGACCACGAGTACTTCGCGGACCTGGACAAGAATCGCGCGGTCGACTTGCGGATCTCGGGAGAGTACGCGAGGGCCTTAGTGGTGGACAAAGGCAACCTCGATCGCCACCTGCGAAGCGATACCGACGACCAGGACAAAATCCGCTTAATCCGCAACAATATAGCTGTGAGTCACCGCCTTCTCGGTCGTTTCAGGGAGGCCCACGATCTAGACCTGGAGATTGTTCACCAGTTGGAGGTTGCCCACGGTGAGCAGGATCCGCGGACGCTTTTCACGCGCGCGAACCTCGCGAGGGACCTCTACGGACTGGGCCGGTACAAGGAGGCATTGGAGACACTGCGAGCGATTCTCCCGACCTACCGCACAACAGTTGGTTCCCATCACCACTGGGTCCTGCTTGCGGTCCGGACCGAGGTGATGGCGCTGCGCAAGCTCGGTCGTTACAAGGATGCGGTAGCGCTCGCGGAACAGAACAGTAGTGACTTAACGACCTGGTTCGGGGCGGATCATGAGTATACGCTCGCTGCCGGCATTTCTCTGGTGAATAATCGACTGGCGGCCGGGGACCTGCGGGGTGCGACAGTGAAGGCTTCCCAAGTGCTTGGGGGATGTGAACGCCTCTTCGGCTCCCGTCATCCGATGACGCTGGCGATGCTGGTCAACTCCACCGCGGCGATGCGGGCGCTTGGTGACTACCGCGGTGCCCGTCGTCGCGACGAGAAGGCGGTAACCGACCTTAAGCAAGTCCTTGGCGACGACCATCCATACACGGTGTGCGCTATGCATAACCTCGCCATCGATCTGGCCCTGCTCGGCCATGAAGACCAGGCGCTTCGGGAGACAGAAACGGTATTGAGGCGATCGCAGGCGGTGCGGGGAACCACCCATCCCGACACGGTCGCTGCTGCAATCAACCTTTCGTTGATCAAGGCTGATCTAGGGGACCGTGCAACTGGTCAGGCCAACCTGGCCAGTGCGCTTACGTCCTTGGAGCGTCTCCTTGGTGCTGGACATCCACATCTGGGCGCCGCCAAAAATGGTGTTCTCATTGAATGCGACATCGAGCCACCGCCGACGTGAGTTCGTCTTCGACCCCCGCGGCCAATCTGACGGCTGTCACAATCTGAGCCGTTGCCCGGAATCGCCGTTGCGGAGCCGCCAGCGCGCTAGATGCTCCTCGGCGTTTCGCTGGGCGATCACCCGTGCAGCCGGGGGTACCGGTTCGTCTTCCCAGCCGCGCAGGGTCCGCGCCATCCCCGCGACGAACCGCTCACCCGCAGGCGTCAATTGCCCGCTGGCCAGCAGGCTGCCCACGACAAGCTGACAGGCCGCCTGCCACCGGGCGAACTCGGAATGCGCGGAAAGTGCCGCCGTGGCGTCCTCGTGCTGCCGTTGCCGATGCCAGAAGCCCGTCACGCCGAGAAAGGCGTAGCTGCCTTGGAGCAGGCCGCCGATCGGCCGTGGATCGTCCCGCCACGGCGCGTACCAGCGCCATCCGTCATCTGGCCTGTTCAACGTGACGATATCGATCACCGCGGCTAGCTTCGCATGCTGGACCTCGTGGCAGAGGGTGAGCGCGAACGACCTTGCGTCGGGCGGTGCGGAGAGCGCGACCGTGCCGAATGTCTCCCGAGAGCTCGCGCCGACCTGGCCGTTCGGCGGAGAGGTCAACGGGGTGATCACCCGGATCGCCGCGGCGATCTCCTCGGCAGCAGCCGGGTGGTGCTGGACCAGCAGCGTCCATGCCTCGCGCAAGGCCGTGCGCCACCAGCCGATGTCTTCTGTGGTCAGCCTCGGAGCCGTATTCGCGGTTGCTGGCATGCGGAAGGGATCCAGGTCATCGATCAGCAGCCGAAGCGTCATTCCAGACGCCTCGGCGACGATGCGGGGCAGCGGTCGCCAACCCGGCGCGCTCTTATCCGGATCGGCGGGCACCACGACGCGCCCGCCTGCGGCCAACACCGCTGCCCCGTCCGCGGCGCATCGAATGACCGCTGCACGTTCATGCCCGGGCCACGTGGCCGCGCCCAGCGACGGAAGTATGAGCCCACCGTCGATCACCGGTATGTCCAGCGTGCACGGAGTTCTGGATCGGATCGCGGCGGCCGCCGCCAGAGCCGCAAACCGACCCGGTTCGGCCCCGACCATGGCTTCGCCGCCCTGCAATGCCCGCAGCGTCCGCCACGCCCATGCTCCCACCGCCGGATGCCGTACCACGGTGTCCACGTCGCCGGGTGCTTGCTCCTGGATGTCGGCCAGCAGGTCATAGGCGTGGCGGGTCTGCGCGGCCTGCGGATGTCCACAAGCATCGGCAGTGTCCACGACACCTCGCAGGAGCAGCATGTGCTTGCTGTACTGCCCTGCGGCAAGGTGCTGAAGGGCCTGAACCCCGCCGCCGCCGGCGGCTAGCGCGCCGAAGACGTCATCCGGCAGGCGGTGCGAGCGGACGTTCATCGCCATCGTGCGAGCCGTGCGGTGATGCTGGCCTCCATGGCCTGCCGAATGTGCGTGATGAGGCGGAACAGATCGGGGCAGTACACCGACGGGTTGGCGAATCCGCTGCCGGACCGGTACCGGTGCGGGTAAAGGCCGCCGCCGCAGACTTGGCGGATTCGGCACGTGCGACATTCGGTGGACAGCGCCATGGCGCCGATCTGCCGGGCCACCACGGAGGGAAGGAGCAAAGCGGCGTCAAGCGGATCGCGGGTGACGTGCAGGCCGGTCCACGCAGCGCCGTGATAGGCCGATTTCAGCATGTCGGACTGCTCGATGCTGCCATCCGTCTCGATGACCACCACGCTCACCGGGGAGAGGCCCACGGCCTCGCTGGCGGAGGCCCCACCCACCAGCAGGTGCATGATTTCCTCGAACAGCCGGATATGGGTTTCCTGGCGGGGTGCGTCAAACCACCGATCGAACACGGCGATCAGCCAGTCCGCATAGGGCGTGCTCGGCGAACCGGGAATTCGCTGCGGCGGCGGTGTCGTCCAGGTGCCGTGCGGCAGCAGCAGGTCAATCATCGGTGGAGTGAACTCCAGCAACGCTTCGTAGGTGGCCACCGGGTCGTTGCGCACGTCGATCGTGCAGAGCAGTCCGCCTAACACATGCCGGTACGGCCCTGCGGCCAGGCGCTCCAGCGCCGCCACGACCGCCGCGTGGCTGCCCCGTCCGTTTCGGTGCCGCCGGTGCCGGTCATGCGCCGCGGCGTCACCGTCAAGGCTCACCCCTACCCGGATGCCTAGACCGTCGAAGAGTCGCAGGTACTCAGCGTCCAGGCCGATTCCATTGGTCTGCAGGCTGACATCGACCTGTACCTGGGGGCCAGCCGTGTCCCGGACGGAGGTCACCACCTGGGTGATCAGGTCGGCACCAGCGAGCAATGGCTCGCCGCCGTGCAGGATGAGCGTGATCCGCGTGAGACCGTGGGCGTGAATGTGCTCGGCAATCCGTGTCGCGGTTTGCTCCGCGATGTCCCGTGGCATCCGGCGCGGCTGGAGGCGCCAGGTCTGGTCCGCCAGCTCGTACATGTAGCAATAGTCACACGCGAGATCACACCTACTGTGGATCTTGAGAACGAACTCCCGGAACGGAACGGGTTCCCAGCCGTCCGCGACAAGCGTGTGGACGTCGAGCATCGACGGCCATTCGGGTTCGGGTGCTGGCAGCGTCGGACCAAGATTCACTTCCCGATCGTGGTTCATCGACATGATTGATCAACCTCGGTCGGGAGGAACGGACACGACGTTGCGCCAGCCTACGACTTTACCTGGTGGAGCGTCGCGAGCACTTTGCTTAGCGGGAGTAGCGGTGTTTGACGCCGGGTGGGAAGTACTCCGGGTCGCCGGCCGGGTGCAGGGTCACCTGCGGGAGCTGGCACTCAAGGGGGGTGTAGTGGGCGAACTCGCTGTTCAGTCGGCGGAGCTGGGTGGCGATTGATTGCGCTATCACCGCCCGCATGTCGTCGGTGCCGGTCACCCCCGGCGCCAGCTCGACCGCGACGGCTAGGTGACGGTCCCGGTCGGCGTCCTCGCGGGATTCCATCACGAACTTGCCGGTGATCCACGCTGCGATCGGTGCCTGTTCCAGGCCGACGGTGATGTTCTCCGGGTAGATGTTCGCGCCGAAGTAGGACACGGTGAACTGCGAGCGCCCGAACACGTGCACGAACGGCAGCTCGCGGATCCGTTGATTCTCGGCGGCGGGAGAGAAACCGTGACCGGTCAGAAAAGCCAGCATCGCGTCGAACGAGGTGAGCCCCCCGGTATCGGCGATGTGGTAACGGATCAGCGGGATCCCGTTGTCGCCGGTGAACAGCAGGGTGCCGGCGTGGGTCTCGAACAGCCGGCTGCGCGGGTCGTACTGGGCCAGGGTGGGCAGCCGTGACTCACCGAACAGCTCCCGCGCGACGGCCGGGTGGGCCGCCAGATAGCGGCGGATGCGGATCGACAGCGGGGTCTCGGTGGCCAGCACGCCCGCGTCGGCGGTGCCGTACAGGGAGGCCGAGCCGTAGCACGGGTCGCCGCCGCCCAGGCGCTCACCGACCAGCGTGCGCCACTCCTCGCTGAACACCTCGCCGGCCAGCACCAGTTTGACGTCGAAGTCCGGCCACGGCACGCCGCGAACCCGACCGGTGTCGATGACGCCCTTGAGAAACGGCGGGTAGCCGAGCAGCACCACCTGCTCGAACTGTGGACCCAGCGCGGTGACTACCCGCAGGATCTCCGTGACGTCGCTGCCCGGGGTGATCACCGTCATCGGATAGCCCTTGGCCGCCAGGTGCCGGCAGCAGCTCGCGGTGTACATCCCGCCGACCCAGGTGCCCAGCGCGAAGCACACCACGGCCAGCGTCGCGCGTTGATCGGCGCCGAAGCTGTCGTGGAAGACCTGTTCGAGCCGGGTGGCGACGGTGAACTCGTCGGCCACCGACCGCGGCCAGAAGGTGGGCTCGCCGGTGGAGCCGGAAGACACCGCGATCATGTCGCAGCCCTCTAGCCGGCCGCCGCGGCACAGCTGGGCCAGCGGATACCGGCGCAGGTAGTTGTCCTTGGTCAGCAGTGGCAGCGTCCGGAAGTCGGCCACGGTCCGCACCGCTGCCGGGTCGACGTCGTGGTCGGCGAGAAACGCCCGGTAGGCCGGCACCGTCGCCACCACGGATTTGAACAGTGCCAGCGCGCGCTGCTCCGGCTCGGTCGGTGCCGGGCGGGTCAGGGCCTCGTCCAGACCCGTGGTCAAAAAGTGCACGGTCACGTGTCCCGTGGGCGAGCCTTGGTCTCAACGTCGACCAACTGCTCGGTTCGTCGGGGTGGGCTGCCGTTGGTGGAGGCCACCTGCTGGGGCAGGGCAAAGCCGGCCGCGGCCGCTGGGGCGGGTCCAGACCTCAGCAGCAGTGCCCCCAGCGCGGCCAATGCGGTCAGTGCGGTGGTGATCAGGAACAGGTTGTTCATCGCTCCGACGAACACCTGCAGCTCGGTCTGCTGCTGGGTGGCCCATTGGCCCATCCACGCCGGAGCGGCGGAGCCGAGGCTCGGGGTGGCGGTGTCCGTGGGCAGCAGCGCGGCGCGTCCGGCCATCTGCTGGGCGTGTTGGGTGGTGAAGATCGCGGTGAGCACGGCCAATCCGATCGCGCCGGAGACCCGTTGCACGACGTTGTTGAACGCGCTCGCCACGTTGACGTGGGCCTCCGGAATGACCGCGATCCCCCCGGTGAAGATCGGCATCATGGCGGTCCCCAGGCCGGTGCCTAGCAGCATCAGCATCCGCATGACCTGCTCGCGGGAGGTGTCGATGGTGATCGTGTGCAACCAGTAGGTACTGACGGCCACGATCGTCAAGCCGATGAACACCGGCCAGCGGGGCCCGATGCGGTCATAGACCAGCCCGGAGATCGGCATCAATACCGCCATCACCAGCGCCTGCGGCAGCAGGGTGAGTCCGGAGTCGAATGCCCCCAGCCCCTGAACCTGCTGCAGGAACTGTGGGATGTAGAACAGCACCCCGTACATCACCACCATCAGCGCTGTGACCAACAACAGTGAGTGGGCGAACGCCCAGTAGCGGAATATCCGGATATCCAGTAATGGGTCGGCGACCTCCAACTCGATTACCACGAACAGCGCCAGGCTCAGCACGCCGAAGGTGATCAGACCCAGGATCCGGTAGGAGTCCCATCCCCAGTCCGGCCCCTCCGACGCCGCCAGCAGCAGCGCGAACAACCCACCGGCCACGGTGACGAAACCGAGGACGTCGAACCGCCGCCCCGGTTGTCTGGGGAATCTCGGCACCACCAGCGCCGCGGCCACTACACCCAGGATCCCGATCGGTACGTTGATGAAAAAGATCAGCCGCCAGTCGAAGTACTCGACCAGATACCCGCCCAGGGGTGGCCCGATCGTCGGGGCGGACACGACCCCGAGGCCGTACAGGCCCATGGCGGCGCCGATCCGGTCTCGCGGCACGATCCGAAACAAGATCGACAGAGTGATCGCTGGCAGGATTCCGCCCGGGATTGCCTGCGCGATCCGGAAGATCACCAGACTTTCCAGGTCCCAGGCCAGCCCGCACAGCGCGGACCCGGCGGCGAAGCTGAGCAGCGCCAGGTTGTACACCCGGCTCAACCCGAAGCGATATCCCAGCCACGCGGTGACCGGCACCACGACGCCCTCGGTCAGCGCGTAGGCCGTGACCACCCACTGCGCGTCGTCAGTGGTCTCTCCGAACTCGTTCTGAATGGTGGGGAGGGCCACATTGACGATGGTGATATCCAGGATCGACACGAATACCCCGACGATCAACACCGCCAGCGGCAACCCCCATCCCGCCGCCGATCGCTGCTGGGTTCCCGGTACGGGCGCGCCCCGAGGGACCGCCCCATTAGGGCTCGCCTCCGTTGCCGCGCAGGCCATGTCTCTACTGTGCCATCGGAACGCCGCGTGCTCTACTCTGTTCTCCTGCTTCGAGCGGGACTCTGGTGTTAACTGGAGCACGAGAGGTGTGGACGTTGAGTAACGTCAGCGAGACTCGTGAGCTTCCGAATGCCGCGGTCGATCACCGGAAAGCGCCGCGGCGTCGCGGTGCCGCCCTGTACGCGGCGATCTTCGAAGCCACTCTCGACGAGCTGACCGCGGTCGGCTACGCCGAGCTGAAGATGGAACACATCGCTCACCGCGCCCGGGCGAGCAAGGGATCTCTGTATCGGCGCTGGTCCAGCCGAGCCGAACTGGTCGCCGACGCGGTCCACCACACCCTTCCCGGCTGTGGCAAGCCACCGGACACCGGCAGCGTGCGTGCGGACATCCTCACCTGCCTCCGCAGATTCGCCGCTGCGCTCAATGGGGCCTCTGGCGAGGCGATCCGCGGTCTGATGGCCGAGACCATCCGAAACCCTGACCTCATGGAGATCGTCCGGATCCGTTTCATCGACCCCGGTGTCAGTCTCTTTCTCGATGTGCTCCGGCACGGAGCTGGTCGTGGCGAGGTCCGTGCCACCGCGCTCACGTCTCGCATCGCGAGTGTCGGTCCCGACCTGCTTCGCCAGCATTTCCTGGTGCACTGCACACCGATCCCCGACCAGGTGCTGGTCGAGATCGTCGACGATGTGATCATTCCCCTGATTCGCCCATAACCGACTCCCCAAAATAGGGTACGGAACGTAGTCTATGGAGTAGACTCGGGCGGGATCACATCATTGGGGAGGTGTGAGCATGGAAGGCCCAGTGCCGTCACCTGCGCCAGCTGAGGTGTCCGCGACTGCCACGCCTGCACGGCGCAAGCTCAAGCGCTCCACTCGCATCGCACTGGTCGTCATCCTGATCGTGGCGCTGGTCGCCGCCGGTAGTTTCGCCACGAGTTACTTTCTCAACGCCCGCAATTTTGTCAGTACCGACAACGCTCAAATTGACGGCGACAAGATCCTGATCAATGCTCCCGCCGCTGGCACCCTCGTCGACTGGCGTGCCACCCAAGGAACCGTGGTGAGCAAGGACCAGGTCGTTGGCCGCGTCAAGATCCAAGGCGGGTTCGCCCAACCTCTCATGAGCATCCGGGCGCCGGCCGACGGCACCGTGGCGGTGGACAACGGTGTGCCGGGGGCGTTCGTCACAGTCGGCACCCAACTTGCCGTCGCCTACGACTTCGACAAGATCTTCGTCACCGCCCGGGTCGATGAGACCGACATCAAAGCGGTCCACGTCGGCCAGCCGGTGGACATGACCGTCGACGCCTTCTCCAGCGCCGAGCTCACCGGCTACGTGCGTGAGATCCAAGGTGGCTCCGCCGGGGAGTTCTCGCTGTTCCCGCAGGCCAACGCGTCGGGCAACTTCCAGAAAGTCACTCAGGTCATCCCAGTTAAGATCGCGATCGTGGGCCACGAAGGCCTCGGTCTCGTTCCCGGCATGAACGTCACCGTTCACATTCACAAACGCTGACCACACCGCCCCCTAGAACCGCGACATGGATGCTTATCGCTGTTCAGAGGGTGCCTCGGACCGCGACATGGATGCTTGTCGTTGCTACCGGGCGGGGGTGGACAATTGTCGCGGACGTCATGCTGGAGTCGATCTGGGAGGTGGAGTGGTTCTTGAACGCACCGGCACACTGAGTGTGGTCGCACTGCCTGCGGCGCGCTCGAACCTGACTATCGGGGTGGACATCGGTGGCACCAAAGTCGCAGCCGGCGTCGTCGACGAGTGCGGGGCGCTCCTCGCGGCGACGCACCGGGACACCCCCGCGGACGACACGGTGCAGATCGAGCACGCGATCGTCACTGCGGTCGGGGAGCTGACCAGCGAGTACGACGTCGAAGCGGTGGGCATCGGGGCCGCCGGCTTCATCGATGCGCAACGGGCGACGGTGATGTTCGCCCCGAATCTCGCCTGGCGCGACGAGCCGCTGCAGGCGTCGCTTCAGCGCCGGCTGAGGCTACCGGTGGTGATCGAGAACGACGCCAACGCCGCCGCCTGGGCGGAGGTCCGCTTCGGTGCCGGCCGCGGGGTGGACCACGTGGTGACGCTCACCCTAGGCACCGGGATCGGTGGCGGCATCGTGGTGAACGGGCAGCTGCTGCGGGGGCAGTTCGGCGCGGCGGCAGAGTTCGGTCACCTCACCGTCGTCCCGGACGGGCGGTACTGCGGATGCGGGTTACAAGGCTGCTGGGAGCAGTACGCAAGCGGCCGGGCGCTCGAGTGGGAGGCCCAGGAACTGGCCCGGGTCTCACCCGCAAAGGCCGAGGAACTGCTGCTGCTCGCCGGTGGCCGCCCCGAAAACATCACCGGCCGGATGATCACCCAGGCTGCTGCGGCCGGCGACGTGGCGGCGCTGCAGTGCTTCGAGGTGGTAGGGACGTGGCTAGGGCGCGGCTTGGCCGGGCTGGCCGCGATCCTCGACCCCGGTCTGTTCGTGATAGGCGGTGGGGTGTCCGCGGCCGGCGAGGTGCTCCGCGCCCCCACGAAGGCCACCTTCCACAAGTACCTGACCGGCGCCGGCCACCGACCCATGGCTGAACTCCGGATCGCCGAACTTGGCCCCGAGTCCGGCCTCATCGGCGCCGCCGACCTGGCCCGCTTCCGAGAGGCGGCCAAGTAGCGGCTGGTACGCAGACCTCGCCCGGTGCGTGGCGATTCGCCGCATTCGGAGCTGGCCGCTCCGGTCAAGCACGTTCGATCTCCGTCATCAGCATCCGAAGCGTCAGGGAGTGCTTCTCTACCGGTAGCGCGTCGAGTGCTGCTCGGGCGTAGGCCGTTCCGCCTTCATGATCTCCGGCGCGGATGAGCATCAGGCCCCGGTGCATCTCCAGATGAGTATGGAATCGGGGTAGCGACTCCGGCAGGGCCCGGGCCGCCTCTTCCTGCGCCTGGAGGGCCAAATGCTCCGCACCCAACCGCGCGGCCATCAGCGAGACGAACACGTTGAACCGCCACGGCGGGCAGCAACGTGGGCTTTGCCCATGACGGCGTTGAGCCGTCCTAGCGAGGGCCGCGCATCAAGCGCGATCGCCTGCTCGGCCAACTGGTCGGCGGCGTCGAGAGACGCACCCTCATAGCCCAGCGCAAGGGCCGCCCGCCCGCGCACCCAGACCTGGGTGTCCTTGTCGCAGATCGGTCGGCAAACGTGGCCGCGTGCCTATACCATGTGGCGGCTTTGGCGTCGTTGCTGCCGGGAAACGTCTTCCCGTACAGCGTCGCCAGCTTGGCGCCGACAGCCCAGCGGCACGGGGTGTCGAGTTGCTGCTGGACGACCAAGTCGGCGGCGAGGCGTTTCTGGATCTCACTGGCGCCTAAAGTCATGTCATCGCGCCCGTAGATGTCGACCACCTGGTCCCACTCGTCAGCCGTGGGGTAGCCACCGTGCAGCGCGGCGGCGAAGCCGTGCTCGATCAGATCGGAGGCGACCAGCTGCGAGATGCTCAGCACCCAGCGTGACCCGCTCCCGTCGCCGACGGGCATAGCCACCTACCTCCCCTCATCTGTCGGCCAGACCCACGCTACGGCAGCGTCAGGCTGTGACGGATTGCTCCCATACGTTCACGACCAGCGCGATGGTGACGGCCCAGGTTGCGCCCAACGCCCAGCCCGCCAGCACATCACTGGGGAAATGCACCCCCAAATAGACCCGCGTCGCCCCCACGGCGACGATCATCAGCAGCGCCCCGGTCCACACCGCGACCTGAACAGCTCTCCGACCGAGCAGCCAATGGCCGATCATCCATGCCGCGAGCAACCACACCACCGTGGTGCCGACGGCGTGGCCGGAAGGAAAGGAGAAACCCTGCTCAGCCAGCACCGCAGTCGCCAGCGGCGGGCGATCCCGACTCACTAGCCGCTTCACCGTCATATTGATCACGCTGATGCCGCCCGTGCCGAGCGCGAAGACCAGCAGCGGCAGCCACGACCGCCGGACCCAGGCCAGTGCCACACCCACCACGACGGCCGTCACCGCCGCCCCCACTGGGCTGCCCAGACCGGTGATCACCTGTGCTGTGGTGATCGACCAAGGCTCGCGGTGCGCGGTGAGGAACTGCACCACCGGGCGGTCGGCCACCGCGACGCCCTCACCGTCGAGCACATTGTCCAACAGCTCCCCGAAACCCACGCCCAACGTGAGCACCGCGGCCACGCCGAGCGTCAACGTCAACCCGGCGGCCTCACCCCGCGTGAACCGGCGACTCAGGAACTCCCACTGTCGGGGATAGCGCGACCGTACCCAAACCATCGCTGGGCGGTCCCTGACCCAGGCGAGTCCGGCCCGGATCCGTTCCGGATGCCCCACCACCCACCGGGCGGTAAAGCTGGTCAGAGCGAGTGTCCCCACCATGAGGATCACCAGTACGGCCGCCGCCGGCTCCCCGCTCATAACCGCCTCCCCTGCCGCATGGTTGGTAGCTCTTCAAGGACCACCAACCCCCGCCGCGATGCCCGTAACGGCAGCCAACCCCCGCCAGCACGCTGGCGAGGTTGGCTGCCGTTTGAGACGTTCCAAAGGGGGGTTGGTGGTCCTTGAAGAGCTACCAACTTGGGGGTGGGGTTAGCTGACGGGGACCTCGAGGTGGTAGAGGCCTGGGCCTTCGGCGATTACCGGGGTTTCGCCGTTGCCGCGATGGTGCAGGGCTCGGACGGTCCAGCTGCCTGGGCCGGCGAAGAACCGGAAATCTCCGGACGCCGAGGACACCACCTCGGCGGTGAACTCCCCGGTGCCGTTGAGCAGCCGCACGAAGGCACCCCCGAGGGGTTCGCCAGCCGTCCGAACCGTGCCGGCCAGCACGGTGTGCTTGCTCAGATCAGTGCCCGGCGGCAGCTTCTGGGCTTGGTCCGGTGCTCCACACATGCCATTCTCCTTAACTACCCAACTCGATTGGCGCGCCGACCAATGAGCCGTACTCGGTCCACGAGCCGTCGTAGTTCTTGACGTCGGAGTGTCCCAGCAGCTCGTGCAGCACGAACCAGGTGTGGCTGGAGCGCTCACCGATCCGGCAGTAGGCGATGATCGGCTTGCTCTCGTCCAGACCGGCCGCCCCGTAGAGCGCCTTCAGCTCGTCGTCGGATTTGAAGGTGCCGTCCTCGTTGGCGGCTTTGGACCACGGCACGTTCAGTGCGGTGGGGATATGTCCCGGACGCTGTGCCGCTTCCTGCGGCAGGTGCGCCGGTGCCAAGATCTTGCCGGAGAACTCGTCCGGTGAGCGCACGTCGACCAGGTTCTTGGTGCCGATCGCGTCGACCGTCTCCTGGCGGAACGCCCGGATCGTGGTGTCCTGCTCCTGCGCGGTGTAGCTGGTGGCCTGCCGGCTCACCTCGTCCGTGGTCAGGGTGCGGTTGTCGAGCTCCCACTTCTTGCGCCCACCGTCGAGCAGCCGGACGTCGCGGTGCCCGTAGAGCTTGAAGTACCAGTAGGCGTAGGCGGCGAACCAGTTGTTGTTGCCGCCGTAGAGCACCACTGTGTCGTCGTTGCTGATGCCCTTGTCCGACAGTAGTTTCTCGAAACTGCCGCGATCCACGAAGTCGCGGATCACCGGGTCTTGGAGCTCGGTCTTCCAGTTGATTTTCACCGCCCCGGGGATGTGCCCCGCGTCGTAGGCGGTGGTGTCCTCGTCGACCTCAACGAAGACGACGCCATCGGTGTCCAGGTTCTGCTCTGCCCAGTCAGGCGTGACCAGGACGTTCTCGCGGCTCATTCGGCAACTCCTCGCTCGGTGGGTGCTTGGTGGACAACAGATCTGTGGCGGCGTACGGGAGCCGACAGCGGGAGGTGGAGGGGAGCGGAGTTCATGGATGCTCCTGACCGTGGGGGAGGGGGGATCCTGAGGTCAGGGCGGCGGCCCGGTTGATCGTCTGTGGGTACTCGCTGATCAGGCGCGAGTCACCGCCCGGTCAGGGCATCCGACACAAGCTGCTGCGCAGGCGACAGAAATCGACCGCCCGGCGCTTGGTCAGCAACGAGTGCACGAAAACGAGACTACCGGAGACTCCCGGTCTGCGGGGCCGTCGTTCCACCGGGAAAAAGCGTCATCCGGCACCGATCCCGGCTTGACGCATTGTGACGTTGTTCGCAGTGCCCGCCACGATCACTGACCCGGTCTGCACCGACACCCCGGTAGGCGTGGCGGCGAACGGGAGCTCGCCGGGTTTCACGTCGGTGCTCAACGTCTTGAGCAGCAGCTGGCGGATCTCCCTCGGCAGGCTCACGGAACCGACATCGTCTCGGGACAGTCGCACGTCCACGATGGTGATCCGGACCAGCTCACCGGTGAGCGTGATCAACCCGATCCCAGTGATCTCGGTGCGCTGACCTGCGAGGTCGGTAGTCGCCACCATCCGAATCGGCGCCCGGTCGCCCACCGGGGTACCTGCCGGGAGCAGCTGCTCGATCTCCCGATCGGAGGGCTGCTGGATCCGGAGATCTTCGATCCCGATCGCCCGCCCGAGGTCGGTGTCCTTGATCCGGACCCGACCGTCCACCCGGGCCGCCCGCACTGATCGGAGGTTACCGGCGGTCACCTCCGCCAGTGGCGCATCGACGTCGTGCAGCGTCGCCTCCACGTCGACGTCGTGCAGCGGGTCCACCGACAGCCCGGTCGCCCAAATGTCGATGGCCGAATACCGTCCCGCCAGTGCCTGAGTCAGAAACGGGACGCCGTTGATCCGCACTGCCGGGTCGGAGGCCAGCCCGAATTGCTCCCTGAGCCGGCTGGCCAGCGTGTACTCGGCTACCGCTGCGGCACCGAAGTCCGCCGCTACGGCCAGGCCAACGACTACCAACACGGCGATGACCAGCTTTCGCACGCAGCGTCCCTGTCCTGTTCATTCGTCGTACTCGGGGTGATAGGGCGCACCGAGATCGGGTGAATCTCGCTACAACCGGTATCCTGCCAGGACATGCTGTAGGTCACGGCCGCCAGCCTCCAACGGGAGGGAGTGGGCATGGAACTGCTACTGCTCACTACAGACTCTGGACCGGGGTCGGTGCTGCCGGCACTGTCGTTGTTGGCGCACGGGGTGCGGCCAGCCGCGCCTGAGGTCGCGGCCCTGTTGGACGCCGGCCCTTACGACGTGGTGCTGGTCGATGCCCGCTCGGACCTGGCCGGTGCGCGCAGCCTGTGCCGGTTGCTCGGATCCACCGGGCTGGACGTGCCGGTGGTGGTCGTGATCGGGGAAGGCGGGCTGGTCGCGCTGTCCGCCGACTGGGGGTGTGACGAGGTTTTGCTGCCCACCGCGGGCCCGGCTGAGGTCGACGCCCGGCTTCGGCTGCTGGTGGCCCGGCGCGCCGCCGAACCGGGTGCCGGCCGCAGCGGCGCCCTGGTACTCGGCGAACTCGTGATCGATGAGGCGACGTACACCGCGCGGCTTAAAGGCCGCCCGCTGGACCTTACCTACAAGGAGTTCGAGCTGCTCAAATATCTCGCGCAGCACGCCGGCCGGGTGTTCACCCGGGCGCAGTTGCTGCAGGAGGTGTGGGGCTACGACTTCTTCGGCGGTACCCGCACGGTTGACGTGCATGTGCGGCGGTTGCGGGCCAAGCTCGGCCCGGAGCACGAGCAGCTGATCGGCACGGTGCGCAATGTGGGCTACAAGTTCGTCCGGCCGCTGCGCAGCATGACATCCCGGGAGCGGGCAGAGCAGCAGCACGCAGCGGAGAAAGACGCCGAGACCGTGGACAGTACTGATTCGGACCGAGATCGCGTCGCGCCGGAATCACTGCCCATGCAGCGGAGTTGACCAGGGGGTGGCCCTGGCGTTGACCTGGATCGTTCAGCCGTCCGACGGGCCCCAGCTGTCCGACGGGCCCCAGCTGTCCGACGGGCCCCAGCTGTCCGACGGGCAGAGTGCAGCCATAGCGGGACTGTTGGCCACCGCGACGGCCGCGGATGGCGTCGATCCCCTCTCCGAAGCCGCTGCGCTGCGGCTGCGTCATCCAGCCTGGGGTCATCTGGCTGGGGGTCATCCGAATTCGGGTATGCATCTGCTGGCCTACGACCCGGCCGGCGCCCTGGTCGGTTACGCGGGCTTAGACGAGCGTGCCGGCCGGCGCACCGCCGAGTTCGTGGTGCATCCCGAACACCGGCGCACCGGGGTCGGTGGTGCGTTGCTCGCGGCGCTGCTGGACCGGGTTGCGGGCCCGGTGTGGGTGTGGGCGCACGGCGAGCACCCGGCGGCGTTACGGCTCGCCGAGCGGGCCGGACTGGTTCGTCGGCGCGAGCTGTTGCAGTTGCGCCGGGGGTTGGCCGATCCGATCCCGCCGCGAGATCTGCCCGACGGGGTGACGCTGCGGAGCTTCGTGCCGGGTGAGGACGAGGCCGCGGTGGTGCAGGTGAACAACCGTGCGTTCGGTTGGCATCCCGAGCAGAGCCGGTGGGACCTCAGCGAGCTTGCGGTACGTGTGGCACAGCCGTGGTTCGACCCGAAGGGTTTCCTGCTGGCCGTCGATGTGCAGGACCGGCTGCTCGGCTTCCACTGGACCAAGGTGCATCCCGACGGGCGCGGCGAGATTTACGTGCTCGGGGTGGACCCCGACGCCCAGGGCACTGGCCTCGGTGCTGCGTTGACCGCGGCGGGGCTGGAATACCTGCGCGAGCAGGGGTTGGCGGAGGTGCTGCTCTACGTCGAGTCCGACAACGCCGCCGCCCTGCGGACCTACCGGAAGCTGGGCTTTGCCCATCACCACACCGACGTGGAGTTCCTACATGAGACTGAAGTGGAATTCCCCCCCGGGCCTGGCGTACCCGTCCATGAAGAACCCGAATGCCCCGAAGATCAGGAAGAGGATCAGGAACCCGACGCCCACCCAGCCGAGCACGATCCCGGCGATGGCCAGGCCGTCACCGCTCTGGCCGCGCTCCCTGATCTGCTTGCGGGCGGTGTACCCGAAGATCAGCGCCAGGATGCTGCCGACCCACCAGACCCAGACGATTCCCAACACGAGTGAAGCGATGGCGAGTCCGTTGGTCGGACGCGGCATCGGGTAGGCGGGATAGCCCGGGTAGCCGTAGGCACCCGGCTGGCCGGGCGGCGGCTGCCCGGGGGTGGCCGCACCTGAGGTGTCGGAACTCCCAGGGGTGTCGAAACTCCCAGCGTCCCGCTCCGGTTCGGGTGGCCCGCTCGGGTGCGGCGGTGTCGTCATCGCGTTACTCCCTCTCCGTGCTGCTCATTTCCCCACGGTCGCACACTTCCGGTTATCCGCCGCGTCACCGCACCGGCGGCTGACCGGTGACGAGGAAATCAACCTGCCGGGCGATCGCCACTGCGTGGTCAGCGAAGCGCTCGTAGTAGCGGCCGATGAGCGCGGCATCCACCGCTGGTTCCACCCCGTGCGACCAGTTCTCCGACAGCAGGATGCGGAAGATCTGGCGGCGTAGCGCGTCCACCTCTTCGTCGGCCTCGGCCAGCCGAGAGCTGGACATCGGATCCTGGCTCTCGAGCGCGATCGCGGCGTCCTCGGCGAGACGGGCGGCGAGCATGCCCATGCGCGCGAACACCGGGCGGACGTCGTCCGGGATCGGCACGGTCGGGTGCTTCAGCCGAGCGATCTGGGCGACGTGCTGCGCCAAGGTGCCCATCCGCCCCAGGTCACGTGCCGCGCGCATGGCCGCCACCACCACCCGGAGGTCAGTGGCGACCGGTGCCTGCATGGCGAGCAGGTTGATGCAGCGCTGGTCCATGTCGTCGCACAGCGTGGTGATCTTGTCCTCGCCGGAGATGACCAGCTCAGCGAACCCCAGGTCGGCATGATGCAGCGCGGTGGAGGCGTTGGTCATCATCTGGCTGGCCAGTCGAGCCATCTTGGCCAGGTCGTCGATCAGTTTGTCCAACTCGGCGTGGAATGTCTCCCGCATGGCCCGACAATACGCCCCAAAGCACGCCGGAAAAAGATCAGCTGCAGGTGGCGTCGGCACCGTTGACGGTGGGTACCGGGGCGGTGGTCGCTGGCCGGGGAGCATTCTCGGGGAGGTCGCCGGGGAAGTCGGGACCGACTACCAGCACCACGTGCCCGGTGGAGGCGCTCGGGTCGACCTGCAGCACCGCCTGGGGAATGGTGGCGAGCAGGGTGCGCGCCTGGGCTTGCTGATCCGGTGGGTAGCGGATCACCGTGGTGTTCACCAGTGCCTTGGCGTCACTCACTCCTAGCACGTCAAAGCCGTCGGCTTGCAGTGCCTGGGAGGCCCGGGTGGCCGCACCGGCGATCCGGCTGCCGTTGAGCACCAGCACCCGGATGTCTGGTGTTTTCGTGCTCGGCGGTCGTGCGCCGGGCAGCGCAGTGCCGTCGATGATCGCCCGAAACAGGGCAGCGGTGTCGGATGCGCGGAGCTCCTCGTTGCCGTATGCGTTGGCCGACCCAGTGGTCGGCACTGTGACGAAGGTGACATCGGCGGGGTCCAGCCCTTCCACTGACTGAGCCAGGGTGAGCAAGGTCGACGAGTCGACGTTCTCGCCGACGGTGTTCGCGGCGACCGCGCTGATCAGCGCGCGCAGCTTGGCGGGATTGAGCAGCACGCCGGGAGACAGCACCTGACGCAGCAGCGCGGACAGGAAGTGTTGCTGGCGGGCGATCCGGCCGTAGTCCGAGGTGGGGTCGCCGTTGACGTGCCGGGCCCGGACGTAGTTCAGTGCGGTGGTTCCCGAGATCGTGGTGTAACCCCGCTGCGGGATGATCGTGCCGAGCCGGCTGTCTTTGAGCGGTTGCCGCACGCAGATCCGCACCCCGCCCACGGCGTCGACCATGCTCTTGAACCCGTGGAAGTCGACACCGATGAACCGGGTCACAGCCAGCCCGGATAGATATTGGACAACTTTGGTGACGCACAGCGGCCCACCGACCTGGTAGGCGGTGTTCAGCTTGGCGACGTCGGCGCCGTTGTCGATCCGGCGGGTGTAGGAGCCCGAGACGGGATCCCATACCTCGCAGCGCGGCCGCTGGATCTGCAGGTCCCGGGGGAAGGAGACGATCACTGCCCGGGAGCGGCCGGCGGGCAGATGGGCGATCATCACGGTGTCCGAGCGGGCACCTCTCACCTCTGCGATGTCGCCGACGTTGTCTGCCTGCTGGGCGCCTACCCGGCTGTCCGACCCGACCAGCAGGACGTTCTCGTCACCGCGCTGCGCCTCCGCGTCGGTGATCGCGACGGAGTGCGGGTCCAGTGCGGGTACCTCCCGGACCTGACGGTCCAGCCATTGCGTGGTGGTCCATCCAGCGGCGGTGACCAGGAACACCAGGCAGGCCACGGCGGCCACCAACACCTGGGCGATTCGCTGGGCGCGGTGGTGCCCGCGCAGTCGGTCGGCCACCCCCCGACCTCCTCCTCTGGACCAGGTCAGATACGCCATCCGGGTGAGCAATCGTACTAGGTGCTCAGGTGCGCACTCTCATCCACCGGAATGGGTCAGCTCGGCGCCTGGGGGGACGGTGCGGTCCATCGGGTCGTCCAGCCAGCCCTCGGGCAGCACCACCCGGCCGGGCGAGCCCTGGCGGCCGCGGGGACCGTCGGCGTCGGGCGGAAACGGGGCGTCGGGATCCAGCCGGGAGAGCCGGTCGTCCAGCTCGGCGAAGCCAGCCACCATGCCCAGCGCGCGCCGCACGTCCCCGCCGACCGGGAAGCCGTGCAGGTACCAGGAGATGTGCTTGCGCAGGTCACGAAGGCCCTTGTCGGTGCCGAGGTGCTCGGCGAGCAGCTCGGCGTGGCGGCGCAGGATCGCCGCGACCTGTTTCAGGGTCGGCGGCGTCGGGGCCGGGATGCCGGTGAAGGCGGCCGCCAGCTCGGCGAACAGCCACGGCCGACCCAGGCAGCCGCGGCCCACCACGACACCGTCGCAGCCGGTGTGCTCGACCATCCGGATCGCATCCGTTGCGGCGAAGATGTCCCCGTTGCCCAGCACCGGGATCGACGTCACGGCCTGCTTGAGTGCGGCGATGGCGTCCCAGTCCGCGGTGCCCGAGTAGCGCTGCGCGGCGGTGCGCGCGTGCAGGGCCACCGCGGCCACCCCGGCTTGCTCGGCGATCCGCCCGGCGTCGAGGAACGTGCAGTGCTCGTCGTCGATGCCGATCCGGAACTTCACCGTGACCGGGAGGTGCCCGGCCGCGTCGACGGCTGCGTGGACGATCTCGCCGAACAGTGCCCGCTTGTAGGGCAGTGCCGCACCGCCGCCGCGGCGGGTGACCTTCGGCACCGGGCACCCGAAGTTGAGGTCGATGTGATCAGCGAGATCCTCATCGCGGATCATCTCCACGGCCTGGCGTACCGTCGCCGGATCGACCCCGTAGAGCTGCATCGAGCGGGGCTGCTCCGCGGCGTCGAAGCTGATCATCTTTAATGTTCCGGGGTGCCGTTCCACCAGCGCCCGGCTGGTGATCATCTCGCAGACGTACAACCCCCCAGCGCTGTGGTCGCGGCACAGCCGCCGGAACGCCACATTGGTGATCCCGGCCATCGGCGCGAGCACCACCGGCGGATCGACCTGGTAAGGGCCGATCCGCAGCGGTGGTCGTAGCGTGGGCACGCACTCATCATCCTCTTGCCTGGCGCTGTCCTGGTGGCTCGACCCCACTGGGTGGTTGAGCTGAGACGCCGACGGGCCTAGCGTCGGATCTGTAGCGACATCGGCCCACTGCCAGTGAGGTGATCCATCATGCGAGCGAGCATCGGTGACCGGCTGTGCGTCCACGGTCGCACCGTCGACCGGCCCGACCGCGAGGGCGACGTGGTGGAGGTGCGGGGACCCGACGGGCAGCCCCCCTATCTCGTCCGTTTCGACGACGGCCGCGAACGCCTGGTCTTCCCAGGCCCAGACTGCGAAGTCCACCCACCCCCGCGCGACTAGCTCTACCCCCTGGCTCCCTCGTTCCCACCGCCATTCGGAGCCGAATGGCGGTTTCAACCGCCTCGCCGGCTGCTATTCGGAGCCGAATCGCGTTCGCGGTGTCGTCACAACCACCCGCTGCGACGGAACAGGGTGTACAGCAGCACTGAGACGAGCAACATCAAGCCCAGCGCCATGGGATAGCCCAGGGTCCATTTCAGCTCTGGAATATGGGTGAAGTTCATCCCGTAGACAGTGCCGACCACGCTTGGCGCGAAGAGGATCGCCGCCCACGAAGAGATGCGCTTGACCTGTTCGTTCTGCGCCAGGCTCGCCTCGGTGAGCTTGGCGGTCTCCTCGTTCTGGCGCTGCGCGACGAGCGCGGCGTTGACGGTCAGGATGTTGCCCAGCAGCTGCCGGAAGGCGTCCACCCGCTCCACCACGTGCACCGCATGATCCTGCACGTCCCGCAGCTGACGCTGCAGCTCCATGTCCACCGGTGCGCCGTTGACCCCGCTGATCAGCGACTCCAGCACGTCGAGCAGGGGTTCGCAAGCTCGCTGAAACTCGATCACCTCCCGGGACAGCTGGTAGATCCGCCGCGACACGTGAGGTTCACCCCGGAACACCTGGTCCTCGATCTCGTCGATGTCGTTGCGCAACCCATGCAGTACAGGTAGGTAGTCGTCCACGATCCGATCCAAGATCGCGTAGAGCACCGCCAATGGCCCCCGCATCAGTAGGTCGGGCTCGGCCTCCAGACGCTTGCGCACCTCGGCCAGGTCCGGCTCGGCGGCATGCCGGATGGTGACGACATAGTCCGCTCCCATGAACACGTGAACTTCGCCGACCTCTACCACCTCGACGGGGTCGACATAGCGAGCCGGGCGCAACACCACGAACACGGTGTTGCCATAGTGCTCCAGCTTCGGCCGCTGGTGGGCCTGCACGGCGTCCTCGACGGTGAGCTCGTGCAGATTGAACTCGGCGGCCACCGAAGCGATCTCCTGCTCGTCGGGGCGGTAGAGCCCGATCCAGGCCAGACACTCGCCGCCGCCGGCGCTGTGCTCGCGTAACAGTTCGTACGTCGTCTCCAGCGACTCGGGCGCCACGCAGCGCCGGCCGTCGGCATAGACCGCGTTGTCCATGACCGTCATCGGTCACCTCCTCACGGGCATCGTGCCAGTCGACTGCGGTCGTGGGTGGTCTCCCACCCGCTGTTTGCGACCGCGGCGGGCCGAGTATCTCGACGGGGATGGGTTTTCGTGGATGCTGACGACGTGCTGGCCCTTGGCCGCCGGGTGCGGCGTCCACTACCCCCGGGGCCAGCCGCTGCGGGTGGTCACCGAGCTTTCCGGAATCAGTCCCGTCGCATTTGCGCTGGTTTGAGACCGCACGTACTGACAGTGCCGCGCGTACACGCGGCCAGGAACCAACAACGCCAACATCTCGTGGTCGCTTAATCTCCCCACGTGCCATTCGGGGCCGAGTCGCGCTTCTGGGTGCCTTCTGCTCGCCATTCGGAGCCGAATGACGGTTGCAGGGGCGATGAATCTGGCATACCGGACGCGACGTGGTCAATAGAGGGCTGCGGTGATCGCTCCGAGTGAGAGTGCGACTGTAGCGTGAGAGTGGCGGTTCGGATTTATCGTGACTGCGGCGGCCCTTCGGGAGATGACAAATTTTGCCGCTAGTTCATATCTTTGAACTACTTGCCGGTCTGGCCGGTGTCATTGTCGAGCGCCGAGCCGCTGCACGGGAGCGACATCATCGTTCCCTGGTAGCGCTGATGGACGAGCTTCGAAGGGACACCGCCATCCTTGATGGCCCGGAGTTCTCCCCAAGTAGGAGACGCCGAGACTCAATGCCGCTTATTAGTCGAGACTCAATGCCGCTTATTAAGAGAGTGACCTCGGGACGCGGAGGCGCGCACTGCATCGGACAGGTGGGGGCCTTACCTGTGGGAGCACGGTGATGGTGGCTGCCCCGGTACTGGGTTTCTTGTTGCAGGAGGCGAGAAGTTGGCGCGGTGGTGAGCAGAGGCATGTACTGTGTTCATCGACCAGGTGTGAGGCGACTCCCGCAGCGTAAGACAGGTCCTCGCCGCGCGGAACCTATCACCAACTCATCAGCAAACTTAACGGCATTGAGTCGAGACCGCGTGTTTATCCTCGCCTGCTGGCGTCAGCCACGGATGCCGCTCTGACGTCGTGTGCACTGGCCAAGCGTGGCGATGGCGAGTTGCTCCGGCTTCCTGCACGGTCGGAGAGATGAAGTCAGCGGATTCAGCCGGCGACTCGAGCTGACTGAAATTCTTACTGTCACTTCCGAGAACTCCGTGGGAATAGTGGAGTTCGAATGTGTCCTGCATTGTGGTGGCGCCTACTTGAGTCAGGTCCATCGGCATCTTTGGGGCCTGCAAGGTTACCTCGTTGACAATTACCAGGCTAAATTAAAACACCACCAGGAGTTCGATGATAATGGCAATCCCGGTACAGGTGCCAAAGCTGGCTGGCAGCCGAGACGGCGTCTCTTGCGCAGATTTGCGTGACTGGTATTTCCACGCCTAGCGCCAAGGACCGTTCAAGCAGTGAGCACAAGCTTCGTTGGGGACCGTCGCAGGCTCAGTGAAAAGTGGCCAGCGGTTCGCGTCGCTTGCCGGCAGCAGGACGAGTGCCTGCGCTGCGGGAGCCCACGGTAGAGACGGCCTGCGCACATGGAGGGCTGCTCAGGTCACGCGCACGGTGGTTATCCCAGCCCTAGCCCTGAGGCGCTGATCGGTTCGCCACGTTATTGAGGGACGCGATCCGGCTGCGCCGGTCTGAATTGCGTACCGAGCGCAGTTGAGTCTGGTCTTGTTTCAGTGGATGCAACGATGCCGGCGTCGGTTCACCGCAGCGACGAACCATTCGGCCTCAGGCCGAGTCCACGGCAGCCCGTAGGCAGGCGGTAAGTCGCCGTCAGCGGTGTTCACTCTGACTGACGGTGATCCCCACAGGAGTAGGATGGCGAGTGTGAGGGGAAAGATCGCAATCAGTATCCCCATGGGGTCCACGGTGGGGCAGGCTAGCCCGACGACCACCAGGAGGATCCCCAAGATCGGGTGACGCTTGGTCTCCAACTCTGCGCTGGTGACATGGCAGAGTGGGATGTCGTGCTGCGACTTCTCGCCGAGCCACCCTCGTCGGACGGTGTAGATCAGATGATCTGCCGTGACTGCGCCAAATGGTGTCACGCCCTTCTCGCGCTGCATCATCGGTACTCCCTGAGCGTCGGGTCAGCAGGCTCTTCCCTGATTATCGCTCTATAGAGTGAAATTGTTACTGCGAAAAGAGTGATGGATGAGGCCTCGGAGTAACTATTTGTATCCGGTGGGAGTGCTCGCAGGAGCTACCGCGCCATTCGTGACGGCGAAGCGTGGCGGGCGGGGGCGGTTCGTTGATGTCTGGGCACGATGAGTGAGAGGTCATGACATAATCGGTGATCAGCTCGTCACCGAGCAAGGACCCACCAAAAGGTTCCACTTGACGGTTGGCGGGGTCACCGGAACCGTCAAAAGGTTCCACTTAGTGGTCAGCTGATCTTGAGGCGGTTACTGTGATGGGCCTGGTCGGGGGGAGGGGGGCTGGACGAGCCCGGTTCGATAGGCGGCGATCACTGCTTGCGCTTTCTCGTTGACTCCGAGTTTGGACATCACGTGAGCAAGGTGTGTTTTCACGGTTGCTTCGCTGATGAACAGCTTTCTGGCGACGTCGGCGTTAGATAATCCCTGGGCCAGATGGATGAGAACTTCCCGCTCGCGGCGGGTCAGCTGGGCTATCTCCGCTGATGTGGACATGGGTTGCTCGGGACGGGTGGCAAAGTCATCGATGAGCCGGCGGGTCACGGCAGGATCGAGCCATGCCTTGCCGGCGACTACTGCGCGGATCGCGGCGACGATTTCGGTGGGGGCGGCGGATTTGAGGAGGAAGCCTGAGGCGCCGGCGCGCAGTGCAGCGTGAACGTACTCATCAAGGTGGAAGGTCGTGAGAATGATGATCTTGATGGGCTGGCCGTTCTGTGCGGTGAGACCCTCATCGATGATGGCGCGGGTTGCCTCGACGCCGTCGGTGCCCGGCATGCGCACGTCCATGAGAATCACATCCGGACACTGGGTACGTGCCTGGGCCAGGGCCTCCTGGCCATTGTCCGCTTCGGCGACAACGGTGATGTCTTCTGCGGTGTCGACCAGCATCGTCATGCCGGCTCGCATCAGCGCATGGTCATCGACTATCACGACTCGGATCACGTTGACAGATTCCCTTGATCCCCGCAGCTCTGGGTGAAGCCACGTGACACGCTCGTAATGATAGTAGATGAATCTACCGGATGAGTATCGGGCATCACGTAGGGGAGGGTGGCGGTCAGCCGGTAGCCGCCCCCGTGGTGGGGTCCTGCGCACAGCTCCCCGCCGACCGTGTGGGCCCGCTCTTTCAGACCTACCAAGCCGCGGCCGGCGGATGACTCCGGCGCAAGGTGAGCTTCCGCTAGATTGGTGCCGTTGTCGATCCGGATGAATAGGCTGTCGGCTCTCCAGACGAGTAGCAGTTGTGGCTTGGCGTCCTTGCCGACGTGTTTAAGGACGTTCATCATGCCTTCCCGTACGATCCGGTATGCGGCTAGGTCTATGCTCGGGTCCAGCTCGATTGGTGTGCCTTCGACGTGGTCGTTGATCAGCATTCCCATGGCTCGTAGCGAGTCGAGCACCTCGGTCAGATCCGCCAGTCCGGGTTGCGGTGTGAGTCCGTCGGGGTCCGCGCTGTGGTGAGCGGGGTTGCTGTCCTCCAGCACTCCGAGGAGACGTCGTAACTCAGCCATTGTCTGGGTGGCCGTGGTCTCGATGTGCGTCAGTGATTGTGCGACTTTGTTGAAGTCTTTACTGCCGACCCGGGCTGCTCCGGCGGCCTGCAAGAGAATCACCGTCACCGCGTGGGAGACGATGTCGTGTAACTCGCGGGCAATTCGTCGGCGTTCTGCGGCTAGTACCGCCGCTTCCCGTGCTTTCTTCTGCTCGCGTTCCAATTCGTTGACATGTCGCTGACTGGCCCGGCTCAAACGGCCCACAACGTACGCAGCGGCGATCACCAGCACAAGGAATGCGGCGTTGGCGATGGATCTGATGGTCCACCCGTCGGGAGGAGCGCTCGCGAATGATGCGGCGAAGTCGAGGCCAGGTGGAATGAAAGACCTCAGCAGTGGCGTGGCTGCGGCGATGCCGGTGGGGATTAAAGACGCCAGCAGGGCAAGCATGGCGATTCTCATGCTGCAATGAAGGGAAACCGCGTACAGGGCGGTTGGAATTCCTGCGACGGGAACATAAAGGGGCATGATCGGCCAGGCGGTTACGGTGAGTATCCATTGTATAGCGAAAACGGTCACCGGTTTGTTGTCTCGCCAGGCTAGGGGCAGGAGCGTGATCAGTCCGTACAGCCACACGAGGAGCAGCCACGGCTTGGTCGGCGCCTGACTTAAATTAGGCCATGAGGAGAAAGTGAAACAGTTGCCGAGGTAGAGGGTCAGAAGTAGGACGACCTCCCGTTTTGCGGCCGGTAGAGTGCGGATGCTCTTCGGTATCCACCCCACGCTTCTCATCGGGTTACCTTACTGCGAACAAGTGGCCAGCGGTGGGACCGGCCCCGACGGGGCCGGTTCCACCGGCGCGATCACGAGAGATCAAATTACGGCAGCCTGTCATGTGAGAGAATTGCTAAGGACAGAAACCTGGCTCGTTCCCACAGGGACCCAGGGTGAATGATACATGATTATCTGCGGATGTGGATGCGACCGTCGCGGTGATCGCGCCTGCGAAGATGAAGCTGGCGATGGTCAGGAGGAGCTGCGCTACGGCCATGATAGTGCGTTTGCGCAATGACCGTGCATGGCTATTTCTCGATTTCGATCCTTTGCTTACAGGGGATATCCCCAAAATACTCACCGAATTCTCCTCCTTGATGCCAACGCAAGTCAAGCGTTGCTAGTTCATCGGGCGATGGTGTCACACTTATCTGACCGAAGGCAAGTCGCCATGAGGCGTGTCGGTGTCGTTCTCGCTCGTAGTCGGCGAGGGTCATCCCACGGGTGTAGAAATCCTCCTGGGCTACCTCGTTTGATGTAGATGACTGCATATTCTGGGGTAAACGTGAAGATGATCTGCGGGTACGATGCCCGATCCCCAGGGTTGATCGAAGTGCTTCTAGCGGTGTTGTCGCGTGAGCTGAGCGCAGAGGTCCGACTCAACTATGCAGGCGTTTCCGTTCGGAGGGTGCGGGTGAGTTCTACGAGATCCTGGATAACCGATGCATCGGACTTTAGGGGCGCTGACTTGGCAGCGTGATGGGTATGCGGGCGATCTAGCAGAATCAGTGGCGCTGATTTCGAGCTCGGAGAACCGGCTGGGTCGTCTGCTGTGACTGGTGGGATGCCGGCTAACGTCAGGTGACCGATCACGTCGGCTTGGCCTGCATGAACGGGCTGCGGTGCCGGACGATGAGCCCGGCC
>DATEMN010000290.1:0-10171 GCA_035275565.1 Pseudonocardiaceae bacterium
GCTCCCGGAAGCCGAGACCTCTCGCGGCGGCGCCGAGCTCACCGACAGTGGCCGTCCCGGGCCCCGGACAGATACCCAGACCGCGCTCCTGACACCACGCCCTAGCCCGCCGCACCCCCAAGTCCACGGCGGCCGCCAGACCGCGATGGGTGAAGGCAAGCAGATGATGCAGCGGCACTTCCTGGAGTGCGCGGCGCGGCGGACCCTCCAGCTCGGACGCCAGCGGATCGCTGGCATGGGTACCCTCGAACATCACAGCCTCCGGTCCACGATCGTGTCGGCGAAGTGCTCGGCTAATGCGGCGATCGTCATGGACGGGTTGGCCCCCACCGGGCCGGGCAGCACCGAGCCGTCGGCGACGAAGAGCCCCGGGTGACCGAATACCTCACCGTGCTCGTCGACCACCCCGTGCACGGCGTCCTTGCCCATCGGGCACCCACCTAGGGCGTGCGATGTGACGTTGCGGCTCAGCCAGCGTGAGAAGACCTCTCGGAACTGCGAGTCGGAAGCCCTCGCCATCTCCGTCATCGTCTGCCAGACGTCGCGGAGGTACTCCCGGGATCCGTCGGCCGACCAGTCGAGGTCCAGGCGGCCGTTGGTCAGCCGCATCGTTCCCAGCAAGGGGTCCATGCCCATCGCGAGCAGCGGCAGCGTGCTGCGTGACAATCGCGCCGAGCCGATGGCCGTGGCCATCTCGGCGCTGACGCTACTGTCCGCACGACCCCCCCTACGCTCCCACCAGCGGGTCAGGAGGAGGCGCCCGGCGCGCGCGTACAGCGCTGGGCGCAACGACTCTCCCACCCAACCGAGGGCGGCGGGATACCCGCCGTCCTGGACGTAGTAGGGCCGGTCCACCCGCTCGGCGTACTCGGTGATCACCGGCCCGCGGGGGGATTCCGCGATGTCCCGGCCCCCGGTGAGAAATCCAATAGCGTCGCCATTGCCGGAGAACCTCGTTCCCAGCTGCGCGCTCAGGTTGGGCAGGCCGGCGCGGTTGACCAGCAGAAGCCAGGTGCTGCCGAGCGCTCCCGCGGCGACGACGACCGTCCTCGCGCGTAAGCGCTGGAATGGCGGTGGCTCGTCGCGTGGACGCCGGACGCGTTCCCACGGCGGGTCGGGTGGGCGGTGCACGACGTAGTCCAGCTCGTAACCACCGCTGATCGCGGTGATCCGCTTCACCTCGTGCAGCGGCCGGATCTCAGCCCCACGGCGTTGCGCCTGGGACAGGTAGGTGAAGTCGAGGGTGTTCTTGGCGCCGTCGTTGCACCCGAGGTCGCACTCACCGCAGAGCCGGCAGGTCCGCCGCTGAAACCGGTGCAGGTTGTTGTCGGGTAACCCGAAGCTGTCACCGGGGTGCTTCCCGTCCCCGGCGAAGGTGACGGCCAGCGGGGCCGGCTGCGGATCCATGCCGGCCCGCCGCGCGGCATCCTCGAATATCGTCGCCTTCGGGACCTTCTGGTGCACGTGCGGCGGGAAGGGCTCGGCGCCCATCATCTTCTCGACGGTCTTGTAGTGGCCGGCGATGTCGGAGTACTTCAGTGGCCAATCCTCGGCACTCGCGGCGAACCACGTCTCTGGCATCGGCAATATCACGTTGGCATAGATCAGTGATCCACCACCGACACCACTGGCTACAACTGCGTCAAGATGACGGAAAGACCAGATCTGGAACAGTCCGAACAGTCCTTCGCTGGGGTCCCAGAAATTGGTAGACATCTCCAGCGGGCTCCGCGGGAAATCCCCCGGCCGATACAGCTTGCCACGCTCGAGGACGAGCACCTGCCGGCCGGCCTCAGCGGCCCTGCAGGCCATGACAGCACCGCCGAAGCCAGATCCAATCACGGCGATCTCGACGAACTCCTCGGTCACGGCGCCTCCCAACGCTCACAGGGATCCCACGGGCACACGTCATCACCGGTAAGGAGGTCGCAGTCGTCGTCCTGATACGTCGACGGAAAACTCGTATTCTTTCGGGTGGTCCCCGGCAGCGGAGCAGGTCTGCCCCACGTGGACGCGACAGCGCTCTGGTCCCAACTCGACGGACCATCCGCCGACCGGTTCAGTCTGACTGTGACCGCTGATCAGCAGCGACTCTGGCTTGACACGCCGGAATCGGCAGGTTGGTAGTCGTTTGCAGCGCTTCCAGCGCGGGTTGGTAGCCCTTGAAGGGCACCTTGCTTACATGCCTCGGGATCTGCCGGGGGTGGGGAGGCCGTGCAGGAATGGGTTGGTGGCGCGTTCACGGCCGATGGTGGTGTGCGGGCCGTGGCCGGGCAGCACGATGGTCTCGTCATCGAGCACGAGGATCTTGTCCCGGAGCGAGGCGAGTATCTGTTCGTGGTCCCCGCCAGGGAGGTCGGTGCGCCCGATCGACCCGGCGAACAGGGTGTCCCCGGAGACCAGCAGACTTTGATGTTTGCCGGACCCATCGCCGGTGGCTGATCGGAACGTCACCGAGCCTTGGGTATGTCCCGGGGTGTGGTCGACGGTGAAGGTCAGCCCGGCCAGCTCCAAGGACGTTCCGTCGTCCAGCGCACGCACCTCACGCGGCTCGCGCAGCTGGACCCGGCCGCCGAAGAACTGTCGCGCGTCGGCGGACAACGCGCGCATCGGGTCGGACAGCAGCACGCGGTCCGCAGGGTGGATCCACGCTGGGATGTCATGGCCGTCGCATACCGGGGTCACGGCGAAGATGTGATCAAAATGACCGTGGGTGAGCAGCACCGCCACCGGGGCAAGCCGGTGCTGGCGCAACACCGCCTCCAGCGGCTCCTCCGCGCCCTCCCCAGGATCGATCACGATACAGGGCCCGCCCGCATCGGCAGCGAGCACGAAGCAGTTGGCTTGGAAGGAACCGGTGGGGAAACCTGCGACGAGCACGACGATCCTCTTCCATGATGACGGCGGGGATACGTCCAGCCTAAGGGAGGCACGTCAGGGAGGCTGACGTCCGACTCATTCGCGACCAACTTAGACTGCACGGCGATCGTTGCCTCCAGCCACAGTTTTGCCAGCCACAGGAGTTCTGGTGCCCACGAACGAGATGCGCCGCGAGGCGGCCAAGCGCAAACTGGACCGCCAACTCGCCCGCCGGGCTGAGCGGGCCAAAGCCCGCCGCCGGTACGCGGTAGTGGGGAGCGCGACCGCGGTGGTGCTGGTCGTCGGCGTCGTGGTCTTGATCGTGACCCTGGGCGGCGGCCGGGACCAGCCGGTCAACGCCGCCCCGACACCCACTATCCCGGCCACGCCGACCACCAAGCCCACCACGGTGGCCCGGCCGCAACCACTGCCCGACTCGGTCGATTG
Source organism: Pseudonocardiaceae bacterium (assembly GCA_035275565.1). Lineage (GTDB taxonomy): Bacteria > Actinomycetota > Actinomycetes > Mycobacteriales > Pseudonocardiaceae. The sequence goes on from DATEMN010000290.1 coordinate 3,307, forward strand.
CCAGTACCAGGCCACCCAGCAGACCCCGGCCAGGCCGGTGAACGCCCCGCAGGCCGGTCCCACCACCACCAAAGGCACGGTGTCGGCAACCATGCAGACTTCGGCTGGCCCGATCGGTCTCACCCTGGACCGGGCACTTGCCCCATGTACCGTGCACAGCTTCATCAACCTGGCTGAGCAGGGCTTCTACTCAAACACCCCGTGTCACCGGCTGGTAACCGGGGGAAGCCTGCAGGTTCTGCAATGCGGGGACCCGACCGGGTCCGGCTCTGGTGGACCGGGCTACGCCGTGGCCGACGAAGTCTTCCCGGAACTCACCTACCCGCGCGGGTACGTGGCGATGGCCAACGCAGGCCCCAACACCGGCGGTAGCCAGTTCTTCCTGATCTACGGTGACTCCCAGCTCCCACCCGACTACACCGTCTTCGCCACCATCTCCCCAGACGGCATCGCAGTCGTCGAGCAGATAGCCAAGGTAGGCAGCGACGGATCTCTGGAACCATCCCCCGGCGGTGGTAAGCCCAAGCAACCGATCACAATCACCTCGGTCGACATCGCCGCTCCCTGAAGCCGGTCACGCGGCAGAACAGGTCAGTTCGATGAGGTGACTCGGTAGACGTCGTAGACGCCCTCGATGTTGCGCACCGCACGGAGCACGTGCCCGAGATGTTTGGGGTCGCCCATCTCGAAGGAGAACCGGCTCACTGCTACCCGGTCCCGGGTGGTGGTGACCGAGGCGGACAGGATGTTCACCGGTCCGTCGGCGAGCACCTTGGTGACGTCGGACAGCAGCCGGTGCCGGTCCAACGCCTCGACCTGAATCCCAACCAGGAACACCGACGAGGACGACGGCGCCCACTCCACGTCGACCAGCCGCTCGGGCTGCGCGCGCAGCGAGTCGGAATTGGTGCAGTCCGTGCGGTGCACGCTGACCCCGGCGCCCCGGGTGACGAACCCCAGGATCTCGTCGCCGGGCACTGGCGTACAGCAGCGGGCGAGCTTGGCCAAGACGTCCCCGCCGCCACGCACCCGCACGCCGGAGTCGCTGGATTCACGGCGGTGCTGCACAGTGGAAGGGGTGGCCCGCTCGGCCAGTACCTCCTCGGCGCCCTCCTCACCGCCCAGCAGCGCGACCAGGCGCTGCACCACCTGGCGGGACGAGGCGTGATGCTCGCCGACGGCGGCATACAGGGCGCTGACGTCGGGATAACGCAGTTCTCGGGACACCGCGACCATCGACTCAGCGGACACCAACCGCTGCAACGGCAGCCCGACCCGGCGCAGTTCCTTGGCGATGGCGTCCTTACCGGCGTCGATGGCCTCCTCGCGACGTTCCTTGGCGAACCACTGCCTGATCTTGGCTCGGGCTCGTGGTGAAGCGACGAACGACAGCCAGTCCCGGCTGGGGCCCGCGCCCTCGGCCTTCGAGGTGAAGATCTCGACGACCTCGCCGTTCTTCAGCTGCCGTTCCAGCGCGACGAGCCGGCCATCGACCCGGGCGCCGATACAGCGGTTACCGATCTGGGTGTGCACCGCGTAGGCGAAGTCGACCGGAGTCGAGCCCACGGGCAGCGTGATGACGTCGCCTTTGGGGGTGAAGACGAAGATCTCGCGGGTGGCCAGGTCATAGCGCAGTGATTCGAGGAATTCACCGGGGTCGGCAGCCTCCCGCTGCCAATCCAGCAGCTGGCGCATCCAAGCCATCTCATCGACATCCACGCCATTGTGAGTGCCGCGGGTCTCTTTGTACCGCCAGTGTGCGGCGATACCGTACTCCGCGGTTCGGTGCATCTCGCGGGTACGGATCTGCACCTCCAGCGGTTTGCCGTCTGGCCCGATCACTGTGGTGTGCAGCGACTGGTATACCCCGAACCGGGGCTGCGCGATGTAATCCTTGAAGCGACCGGGCATCGGCTGCCACGCCGAATGCACCACACCGACCACGGCGTAACAGTCGCGCACTTCATCCACCAGGATCCGCACTCCGACCAGGTCGTGGATATCATCGAAATCGCGACCGCGCACAATCATCTTCTGGTAGATCGAATAGTAGTGCTTCGGCCTGCCCTGGACATCGGCGATGATCCGCTGACCGGACAGCTGCTTGTTGACCTCGTCTTTCACGGTCTGCAGGTAGGTGTCGCGAGACGGCGCTCGGTCGGCCACCAACCGTACGATCTCGTTGTACTTCTTCGGATGCAGGATCGCAAAGGAAAGATCTTCCAGCTCCCACTTGATAGTGGCCATGCCCAGCCGGTGCGCCAGCGGGGCGAGGACCTCAAGGGTCTCCTTGGCCTTGCGGGCCTGCTGCTCCGGTGTCAGGAAGCGCATGGTGCGCATGTTGTGCAGTCGATCCGCCAGTTTGATCACCAGCACCCGCGGATCGCGCGCCATCGCGATGACCATCTTGCGAATGGTCTCGGCCTCGGCGGCGGCGCCGAGCTTGACCTTGTCGAGCTTGGTGACGCCGTCGACGAGGTGCGCTACCTCCTCACCGAATTCCTCAGTGAGGCGCGACAGCGAGTAGTCGGTGTCCTCCACGGTGTCGTGTAGGAGCGCGGCCACCAAGGTGGTGGTGTCCATCCCCAACTCGGCGAGGATCGTGGAGACCGCCAACGGATGGGTGATGAAGGGGTCACCGGATTTGCGCTGTTGCCGGGAGTGCTTGTCCTCGGCGACGTCGTAGGCCCGTTGCAGCAGTGCGAGGTCAGCCTTGGGATGCAGTTCCCGATGTACAGCCGCGAGTGGTTCGAGCACCTGCCGCACCGGGCCGGGTCGAGGCGTGGTGATCCGCCGCGCGAGCCGCGCCCGGACCCGCCGAGTCGCCGACGGCAGCCGCTGGGTAGCCGGTTCTGGGTCCGGGCTGGCCGGCGGCGCAGCGGTGCGCTGCGGCTCCTGGCTCAAACGCCCTCCCCCGCCGTGTGGTGACAGATCAGGTCTACAGGGTACTCGCCGCCCCCGAAGCAGTCCGGTAACTCGTCAGATCGTCAACAAGGCGTGTAGAGACCGGCCGCCGAGTCGGTCTCTGCCCCGAAGCGAACCGATCTCCAACAGCACAGCGATACCACTCACCGCGGCCCCCGCTCGCTCGACTAGCGCGCAGGCTGCAGCCACTGTGCCCCCGGTGGCCAGCACGTCATCGATCACCAATACCCGCTGCCCTGGCCGCAGAACGCCGTCGGCGAGTTCCAGCGAGGCAACGCTATACTCCAGGGTGTACGCCTCGCGGTGAGACACTACGGGTAGTTTGCCCGGTTTACGGACCCCCACCACGCCAGTCCGCAAGGCGTAGGCGACAGCTGCACCCAGCAGGAATCCGCGTGCCTCCACCCCGACCACAATGTCGATCCGCTGCACCGGGACGACCAACGCGTCCACCACCGCTCGAAACGCAGTCGCGTCGGCCAGAACTGGTGCGAGATCCCGAAACAGCACACCAGGCTCCGGGAAATCCGAGACTTCTCGGATCAACGGTAGGAGCAGGGACGTCAGATCGTCCACGTTCTCTCCGGTCGTGCTACTCCTGCGCCCGGTGCCTACCAGGAAGATCAACTGCCTGATCCACCTGCTCGTGCCCCTGCGAGTAGCTCTGGATCTGTGTGCGGGCGTCCTGCAGGGTGCGGATCTCCTCCGCGAGCCGAGCCCTTTCGTGGACCACCGCGGGTAACTCGATCGACGCAGGCAACTGGACCGACCCAGGCAACTCAACCGACCCGGGTATTTGGGCCGACCCGGGCACGTGGGCCGGTGTCGTTCCCGAGGTCGTCTCGACCGATCCCGGTGCTGGTGCGGACTGGGATTGTGCAACCCCATTCCCACCCCGTTGGACGGAGCCCGCAGAAGATCCACCACGAGCCTCCAGCGCACTCTGAGGGTTCGCCACGGCAACCGACGGTGCCGACGGGAGAGCCTGGTTCGGCTCTGCCTTGGCGAGCGGCCGAGCAGCCGGGTCAGTCTTCACCGCGGGCACGACGATCTGGGGTGCCCGATCGGCCGGGGCACCGTTGGTCACGGTACGCACCGGGGAAGTACCGTGGACGGCATCGGGGAATTCCCGCACGGGCGACTTCGGCCAATCGAGACCGTCCCGGGCGATGACCGCCAATGGTGGGCTGGCCAAGCCCGCGGCCAGCACCAGCGCCCCACCCACGACAGCAGTCAACCGGACCGGCTGCCGCTCCCGGCTGGCACTGCCTCTCCGGCACGCCGGCAAGGACACCTCCGGCAAGGCCGAGCGGCCAGCCAACAGTCTGGCCAACTCACGCCGCCCCCGCTGTTCCCAGCCGGTGCCCACGGTGTGGGCTGCCACGTCATCAACATGAGCGAGAAGGCGCCGCGCCTCGGGCCGGCAGCGCGGGTCCTTGGCAAGACCGCACAGCACCAGTTCACGAGCCGGTTGCGGAATCACGTCGATCGGGGGGGTGCTCTGTTCGTGCTTGGTCGAGAGCTCAGCCACGCTGTCGGCGTAGAAAGGCGGCGCCCCGATCAGACACTCGAAGAACATGGCCGTAGCGGCGTACACGTCCCCTTCGGGCGTGGCCGAACGAGCGTTCCACTGTTCAGGAGCCAGGTAGAACGGTGTCGACCGAGCGAGCAGCCGGCGGCCATAGGAGGTAGACAGCCCGACATCAACGAGCCGGACACAACCGGCACGCGTCAGAATCGCGCTCTCCGGTTTGATGTCACCGTGCGCCAGATCGGTGGAGTGACACGCGGCCAGCCCGCGCAACGAATCCTTGAGCACGACCAACGCCGCCTCGGTACCGACGGCGCCCTGGGCAAGAAGCAGTGCACGCAGCGGAGTCCCCGGCACATAGTCGCTGACGATGGCGGCACCGCGGGAGCACTCAACGTAGCGGTGGACACGTGACACCCGGGCATCCCGGACCCGCGCCAGTCGCTCGAACTCATGAGCGAACCGAGCGCGGAACTCGGTGTCGGTGAGCAGTTCGTCGGACAGGTACGTCACTGCGATCGGCCTGCGGGTGATGCGGTGACGTGCCGCTACCCGCCGTCCTACCGAGTCTTCACGCATTTCCCGGAGATGCACCACACCCGGAACAGACCACCCTGCCATCCCCGAACCTCCCTGGTCGCCACCCACGGTGCCCCCCCGTGGCCCTCACTCCCCGGAGCGTCATCCGGCGCCTGACTACAGAGCGTTCTCCTAAACAGCTCCAGAGGCAAGTACCCAGAGCAACAACTCACTAAATAGACGGTTGAAGTTGGCGAAAGAATGGCGCGCTGTCACCAGAGCACTACGCTGTGTACACAGTGGAACTGAGAGTAGTCAGGCGACCCAGAGCCGGTGAGCGCCTATCACTGACCGACTAGAGTCGGTCAGTGATTCGAGGACCTGCCAGCCTTGCCGGAGGGTCTGCCGCTCTTGCCGGCAGGGGCCCCACGCCGCCGCCGCACTGGTGCGGTCTTGCCGACCCGGGCGGATACGCCGACGGCCATTCCCTCCGCCACCCCGGTTCGCGAGCCGGTCACCGAGGAGACCTCATCCATCCGCTCAGAAGCGGCCTTGCCGGCCAGCTTCCCCCGGCGCTGGGCAACCCGCTCGGCTTGCTGCTGATAGGCCGGCCTGCGCATGGTGAGGTCGACCATCAACGGCGTCGCCAGGAATATCGAGGACATCGCCCCGGCCACGATGCCGACCATCTGCACCAAAGCGAGATCTTTGAGCGTTCCGACCCCCAGCAGACCGACGCCGATCACCAGCAGACCGACCACCGGGAGCACCGCGATCAAGGAGGTGTTGATCGAACGCATCAGAGTCTGGTTGATCGCGAGGTTGGCGGCCTCGCCATAGGTTCGCCGGGTCAGCCCGAGCAGCCCGCGGGTGTTCTCCTGGACCTTGTCGAACACGACGACGGTGTCGTAAAGCGAGAACCCGAGGATGGTGAGCAAACCGATGACCGACGCCGGCGTCACCTCGAAGCCGACCAGTGAGTAGACCCCCGCGGTCACCACCACGTCGTGCACCAGCGCGACGAGAGCGGCCAGCGCCATCCGTAGCTCGAAGTACACCGCCAAGAACACGGTCACCAAGCCGAGGAACACCAGCAACGCGATCAAAGCCTGCTTGCTGATCTCGCCGCCCCAGGTCGCGCTCACCGCGCTATCGCTGATCACCTGTTCACTGGGCTGCCCGTCACGTCCGAGCGGACGCAGCTTCTCATACAGCGCCGTTTTCAGAGCGAAGGATTCGCGAGTGTCCAATGCCTCGGTGCGGATCAGGATGCTGGTCGCGGACCCGGTACCGACGGTCTGCACCGACTGCGGCGGACGACCCACCGTATCGCTGAAGACCTGCCCGACTTGCTGAGTGGTGATCAGGCCTCGGGCGCCCTGCGCCGGAAGCTGTACCCGGGTGCCGCCCTCGAAGTCGATGCCGAGGTTGAATCCACGCAGCAAGATCGAGGCGAGGCAGACGGCGACGAGAAGACCGGAGAAGACGTACCAGATCCGCCGCCGCCCGACGATGTCGAACGCCCCGGTCCCGCGGTAGAGACGCGCCAGCGTGCTTGCCACGTCAGGCCCCCTTCCCCGCGGTCGATAGCACCGATTGGCCGGCTCGCTGCGCTTCCCCGAGCCCGGACAGCCCCGGTTGGGACAGCACCCGGGACTTCGACGCCATTGCCACCAGCGGGTGTGTCACCAGGAAGACCACCAGCAAGTCCAGCACGGTGGACATGCCGAGAGTGAAGGCGAAACCCTTCACCTGCCCCACTGCGAGAACATAGAGCACCGCGGCGGCCAGGAAACTCACCGCATCGGCCGAGAGGATGGTGCGGCGGGCCCGGACCCAGGCCCGGGGCACGGCGGACCGGAAGGTCCGACCGTCCCGGACCTCGTCCTT
>DATEMN010000291.1:0-3415 GCA_035275565.1 Pseudonocardiaceae bacterium
CGCCTCTTCGTCTTCCCGATGACCGCGTTCTTCTTGGCCTGGTACTTCCTGTACGTCCTATCGGCCGCTTTCGCCCCGCAGTTCATGGCCATCAAGGTCACCGGCAGCATCAACATCGGGTTGATCTTCGGTCTGTTGCAGTTCGTCTCCACGTTCGCGATCACGATGGTCTACGTCCGGTTCGCGAACAAGAGTCTCGATCCGGTGCGCGACCGGATCCGCGCGCACATCGAAGGAGCAGCTCGGTGACGGTAGGGCAACCGCTGCTCAACGGCGGGATCTTTCTCTTTTTCGTCGCGGTCACCCTCGTGATCGTGATCCGGGCCTCTCGCAGCACCAAGACCGCCGCCGACTACTACGCCGCGGGCCGATCATTCACCGGTCCGCAGAACGGTGTCGCGATCTCCGGTGATTACCTGTCTGCGGCGTCGTTTCTCGGTATCGCCGGGGCCATCGCCGTCTACGGCTACGACGGCTTTCTCTACTCCATCGGCTTCCTGGTCGCCTGGCTGGTGGCCCTGCTCTTGGTCGCTGAGATGCTGCGGAACACCGGCAAGTTCACCATGGGTGACGTGCTGAGCTTCCGGATGCGCCGCCAGCCGGTGCGGGCCGCCGCGGCGGTGTCGACGCTCGTGGTGTCGTTCTTCTATCTGCTGGCCCAGATGGCCGGCGCCGGTGGTCTGGTCGCGTTGCTGCTCAACGTCCAGGGTCGCAGTGCTCAGGCGCTGGTGGTCGCGGCCGTCGGCATCCTGATGATCATTTATGTGCTGGTCGGTGGGATGCGGGGCACCACCTGGGTGCAGATCGTCAAGGCCACCTTGCTGATCATCGGCGCGGGCCTGCTGACCGCCTGGGTGCTGGGCTCCTTCGGACTCAACCTGTCCGCGCTGCTCAGTGAGGCTGCCGCGAGATCACCGCAGGGAACGGCCGTGCTCGAACCCGGCCTGCAATGGGGGGCCAGCACCACAACGAAGATTGATTTCGTGTCGTTGGGGCTCGCGTTGGTGCTGGGCACCGCGGGTCTGCCGCACATCCTGATGCGGTTCTACACCGTGCCATCTGCCAAAGAGGCCCGCCGTACGGTGGTGTGGGCAATCTGGCTGATCGGAGCCTTCTACCTGTTCTCGTTGGTGATCGGCTACGGGGCGGCAGCGCTGGTGGAGGGCGGTCCGCAGCGGATCGCCGGGATGCCCGGTCAGGAGAACTCGGCGGCCCCCCTGCTGGCCTACCAGTTGGGCGGTGAGGTGCTGCTCGGCTTCATCTCGGCGGTGGCCTTCGCTACCATCCTCGCCGTGGTCGCCGGGCTGACGATCACCGCGTCGGCATCCTTCGCGCACGACGTGTACGCCAACGTGATCAAGCACGGCGACCTGGAACCGGACAATGAGGTCCGGGTCGCCCGCATCACCGCCTGCGTCATCGGCGCGCTAGCGATTCTCGGTGGCATCGTCGCGCTCGGCCAGAACATCGCCTTCCTGGTGGCACTGGCGTTCGCAGTGGCCGCCTCGGCGAATCTGCCGACCATTCTCTACTCACTGTTCTGGAAGCGGTTCAACACCAGTGGCGTGCTGTGGAGCATGTACGGCGGTCTGGCCAGCTCGATCTTGTTGATCATCTTATCGCCGGCGGTCTCCGGCAGGCCGACCTCGATGGTCCCCAGCCTGGACTTCGCGATCTTCCCGCTGAAGAACCCGGCCCTGGTTTCGGTGCCGCTGGCCTTCCTGCTCGGCTACCTCGCCACGGTGCTGAGCAAGGAGGAGACAGACGGGGCGAAGCACGCCGAGATGGAAGTGCAAGCGCTGACCGGTGCTGGGTCCGAGAAGGCGCTCGTAAATGGCGGCGGCCTCTGACCATCACGGCTGTGTCCATGGCTATGGCACGATTCAGGCTATGACGCCCCCCGTCCCAGTCCCGGCTGTGTCCGCGCCTGACCTGCCCGACAGCACTGTCCTGCTCGACGTCCGCGAGAACGACGAGTGGGCCGCCGGGCATGCGCCCGGGGCCGTGCATATCCCGATGGGGCAGGTACCGCAGCGCCTCGAGGAGCTCGCCACCGCCTGTCCTGACCGCCCGGTGCACGTGGTGTGCCGCTCCGGGGGGCGGTCGGCCCGGGTCACCGCTTATCTCGTGCAGGCCGGGTGGGACGCGATCAACGTCAACGGCGGGATGCGCGCTTGGGCCGCTGCCGGCCGCCCGATGGTGGCCGAGTCGAGCGCTGCACCGAGGGTGTTGTAGATCCGGCCATGTCCACCCCTGCGGTGAACTCCGCAGAGCAGATGCGCGCCTTGGCCGCGGTGGCGGTCCCGCTGCTCGGGTTGACCGCGGTGCTGATGCTGGCCACTACAGGCGCCGAGGTGTGGCGTTACGCGCTGCTGCTGGATAGCCGCACCGACGCGGTGCCCGTCGGGCCGCTGCACCTCAGCGATGCGCTGGTGATCACCGGAGGAGTGATCTCGCTGCTCGCCGGTCTGCTGGCTGGCGCGGTCACGGTGGGGTGGCTGGTCCGTGCCTGCATGGTCGCCGCCCAGGCCGCGGGGGTCACCCCGGCTCGGCGAGCCTGGCAGCTGATCGCCGGAGTCCTGGTGCCGGGGGTGAACCTGCTAGTGCCGGGTGCGGTGCTCGTGGAGCTGGAGCACACCGCGCTGGGTCGGGATCCGGGTCGTCGACCGCGCCCATCTCGGCTGGTCGTCGGCTGGTGGGTGATCTGGGCGACCGGGCTGGTGCTGGCTTTCACCACCGTCGCATGGAACCTGCGCGACGGGGTGCAGGCTCGCGCCGATGGAGTGCTACTGCACGCGGCCACCGACCTGGCGGCCGGGATTGTCGCGATCACCACGATCGTCGTGGTGCGGCGGCTGACCCGGTTGCTCAGCCCGGCGAAACTGGCCGGTGCCCGCCGCATGATCGTCGTGCGGGTGCCCGGCGGCACGCACCCGTGAGTGGCGTTGGGGGTGGGAACACTGTTATGCACTCACGGGGCCACGAGGTAGCGTGACCGCCGTGTCCAAGACGAAGATTCGCCGGTCCACTGATGGCGAGTACAACCCCCGCCAACCGTGCCCGTGCGGCTCCGGCAAGAGGTACAAGGCCTGCCACGGTGACCCGGGCGGCGCCCAGGATGTCATCGTCAGCCGTCCCTTCACGGGGCTCGCGGCGGAGTGCCAGCTCGTCGCGCTGCGCGAGTTCGTGCCGTCGGCGACCGCACCGCTACCCCTCACGCCGCCGGCCGAACGCGACGTCACACTGGCCACCGTGCTGCCCGGGGCGGCCGCGGCGATCGTGCGCCCCGACGGTGCGGCACTGGTCGGGATGCAGGTGCTGGCCCGCTCGGGCGACCTGTCCCGGGACCTCGGCCGCGCGGTGACCTGGGCACTGACCGCGGCGCCCGGCTCGGTGCTGCCGCGGGTGAGCACCA
>DATEMN010000292.1:0-8327 GCA_035275565.1 Pseudonocardiaceae bacterium
CCTGGACTCGGCCGCATCCAGACCAAGAGGGTGAACCTGGAGAGCGACCTACCTAGCCGAGTCGACCTCCGTGACAGCGCCCGGCTCCCCGGTAAGGGTAGCCTCAGCCTCTTTGACCCGGCCCTGCAGCGACCGGTACTCCTGGTTGCCCGTCAGCCGGGTCTTGACCTTGAGATCGAACACGTCGGGAGTACGCCATGGTGACACCCACTTACGGTTCACCTCGGCAGCGGCCTCCTCCTTGATCACAGCCATCCGCCCGCGCATCTCCACCAACTCCTGCCGCACAGCATCCACGCCGACTTGGACCTCCGCACCATCCTGGTTCACGTTCCGGTCCGCCTTCCACCCTTGAGCCGTGAGCGTGCTCTGCGCGCCGCTGCCAGCTATCGCCAGCCTAGACGATCATCTTCTCGGGCACCGGAGCATTCACGGGCGAGACAGCCGAGCGAGCACCCTCACCGGGCGACAACCATCACCATCAGGCGGCAGATAAGGGGACCCCGCGCACCCGTCAGAGCCTGCTGACCCTTGCTGCCTTCCGACCCTGGGGGAGTTCGCAAGATGGACGCCGCGCGGGGTCCGCCACCCAGTCTAGGGGCTCCCCCACGCACCACACGACAGCCCCCACCCCTGCACACGACCCACCCACCGCCATTCGGAGCCGAATCGCGGTTCCGACCGTCCCGTTGAGTGCCATTCGGAGCCGAATCGCGGTCGCAGAGCCGGGCGCACGACAGCCCCGCGGACGGCGATCTAGCCCGCCGAGTCGGGCTCCATAGCAGTATCCGAGGCGGTAAGGGCGGCCTCGGCATCCTGGACACGGCGCTGCAGCGACCGGTACTCCTCGTTACCCGAGAGCCTCGCTTTCACCTTGAGATCGAACACCTCCGGTGTTCGGAACGGTGATGCCCACTTCTGATCCACCTCGGCGACGACCTCCTCCTTGATCACAGCCATCCGCTCTCGCATCTTCGCCAACTCCTGCCGTCCAGCGTCCACGCCGCCTTACACCTCCGCACCATCCTGGTTCACGCTATGGTCTACCCACCTTCGAGCGATAAACGTGCACCGTGCGCCGCTCTGGCAACTCCTAACCCTATGGTCGGTCAGTGACGCCGGTATCTTGCCTCCACTGACCGGGTGACGGCTACCGCGGCCACGTGACAGGTGAGGGGACCACCCGGGCTGCCCAGGCACGTGCCCCCGACGAGGCGTCCTCTACCTGCTGTTTTGGCTGGTAGGGGAGGCTAGCGGTAGCCTGTCCCACGGAGGATTCGCCTAGTGGCCTATGGCGCACGATTGGAAATCGTGTTGGGTGTTACAACCCTCGCGGGTTCAAATCCCGCATCCTCCGCCACCGACCAGCACAAACGCCGAGCAGCGCACGAGCATGGTGTCCGGTGTTTCTGCCGTTCGTCTCAGTTTTCGTCTCATTTGACCACCGTCGACCGCACCTCGTAACACCGGCTCGTCCAGCACGATGGACGGAGCAACAACCCGCGTCGATCAGCGGGGAAGGACACGGTATGGGCGGGAATGCGCAGCGGCGGCCGTCGGAACCGGGCCGCCCACTGTCGAGGCGGGCGATCGTCATCGGCGGTGTCCTAGCGGGCGTCGTGGGGGCGGTGGCCGTCGCGGCGCTGCTCTACTTCTATGGCGGCGGAACTGACCAGGACCGGGCCGGACTAGACGTCGTGCGGACTGCGGGGACGCTCGTGGTGGGTACCGGGGGAGCGATTGCTCTGCTGTTGGCCGCTCGCCGTCAGCGGTCTACCGAGCTGACCCTGGAGCACCAGCGGGAAGTCGCTGTGGAGCAACGCATCACCGAGCTCTACACCCGCGCGGTGGACCAGCTCGGCAGCGGCCAGGCGCCGGTGCGACTGGGAGGCTTGCACGCACTGGAGCGGCTGGCGCAGAACAATCCGGACCAACGACAGACCATTGTCGACGTGTTCTGCGCTTACCTGCGCATGCCCTACGCCTTACCAGACGACAAGCCTCCAGGCAAGGACGCGCCCGCCGAAGCACATACCCGACACGAGCAGCGGCGCCAGGAACTCTGCAGGTCCGACTGACCGCCCAGCGCATCATGGCCGCGCATCTCAGGACCGACGCGGTGGACACCTTCTGGCCTGACATCGACCTGGACCTCACCGAAGCTCAGCTCCACAGGCTTGATCTGATTAACTGCCACATCAGGAGTGCACAATTCGACGGGGCACAATTCTTCGAGCACACGGAGTTCATCGAGGCACAATTCTCCGGGCACACCATAGGGCGACCCCTCGGATCGGCTGCCGCTAGACCTGATCGGCTCGTGCCGTCGACCTACGGGTCACGGCACCGCCGATCACCATTCGCCGTTAAACGCACAAACCGCACTTCTGGGCGCAACGCACGCCGCACACACACTGACTCTTGGTCTACTCCACTGAAACATCGCGCCAAGCTCCGGATCGGCTCGTCTAGCAGCGTCGGAGGGCTAGACGCCCGGAAAGGAGGTGGTAGCGAGAGTCCAGCGGGCAATGTGCCCGAGCGCCACGGTCGTCACCGAGGGCCTAGGAAACTGCAACCTATGGCCCTGACCGCAGAACAGACGATCAAGGCCCTGGTCGCAGTGGGCCTACTTGCAGCTCTTGCCGCGGTTCTCCTCCGCGGCTGCCGCAAGTAAGCCCTGAAATCAGGCCCTTCCACGGTCGATCCGGGGTGAGGCAGAGAGTGAGGCACGAGCATCCTGGCTAAGGCACATGCCTCGCCCCCTTATGCCGGCACTTCCTACCCCTGTGGCGAGGCAGACAATCCCGGCGAGACAGAGGGCACCCGTCACCCCCTAATCCGGTCCGTTTCAGCGGTCCGGGGAACCCGGACCCCCTGTTGGATCCGTAGACGAAAGTTGCGATGACGTACTTGCCGAACGGGTCAGCCAGCTTCGGGTCTGAGCTCAAGGCCGAGCCGAAACGCCGCCACCACTCCAGCCAGTACGCCGTGCGGGCCACGATGCCCTGCTGTGTCAATCAGCGGTCACACGATGTCGATGTCGAACGTGATCTCTCTCTCGGGACGGGGCTTGACGGGCGGATAGAGGCCGAACCGCAGCGAAGTCGTCCCGGCCCGTGTCGCATTGAGAAGAAATACATGGGCCCCCGGCACACCGGGAACCGGGCCTCCGGGCAGGAAATTGTCGGTGAGCAGCTGGAACAGCCCCTGCGTCCCGACCGCCGGCTCGTACCTCCAGACGTATCCTGTGCTGGCGGCGTTCTCCTCCAGCACCACCGTCGTCAGACCGTCGACCTGGATTTTCCATTTCCGATCCGCGTCCGACTCGGACAGGACGAGGAACGGTGTCGCAGCGTCACTTGATGTCATCGTCAATTACTCCTCTTGGATGCGTGGAACTATGGAGGACCGCTAACCTGAAGGCAGCAAACCAATGATGACCCAGACTCCCCCTCAGCTTCTCGGAACGATTCAATCGAAAATCCTCACCATAAAATTGTCAGGAGGCGACCACTGGTCTAAAATTTCTCGACAACGCGAGGATAGCGACATCTCGCGTATTCGTCTAGTCGCCCGAAGATGGACAAAAAACCGACTGGCAGTACGAGTATTTCACGGCCGAGGGAAAGGTGGAAGTACCCGATGGTCGGCAGCTGAAGAACACTGCACGGTCAGGGTCCGCCGCATTACAGCCCCCAATATTAAGCAGCAAAAAACCACCGATCAGCTGGGGTCTTGAAGGTTGTCGGCGCTTGCGGAAGAACCTGGTGGCGGCCTTCGCGTCACGCCGGGACGTGACCAGAATGTCCAGGACATTCCCGTCCTGGTCAACGGCCCGCCACGGGTAGTGGTTCTTCCCCCTACCTCGGACACGTCGTAGCCGGGCTACAATATGAGGGAGGGATTCGGTGTAGGTGGCAGCCCGGGCTGATCAGCGATTCTCTAAGTCTTCTCACAGGGTGTGACCATGGGGTCTCCGTCAGTGGGTTCTCCGCGCCTGTTGCAGGGTTGAGCTTAATAGGCGAGGAGCTCACCGTGAACTAGCACGTTCGCGAAATGGATAATCGGTTCGTTGTGTGGATAGGATGGGTCTTGAGGTCGGTGACGGTATCCGGCCACGGTGTGTTACTGGTGCAGTGTCTGGTGGGGGGAGCGGCCGTAGGTGTCGCGGTAGGTCTTCGAGAAGCGGCCGGCGTGGGGGAAGCCCCATCGGGCGGTGATGGCGCTGACGGTGTCACCCTGGGTGGGGTCGCCGGCGAGCAGCTCACGGTGCGCGTGATGGAGCCGGACCTGGCGTAGGTACTCCATCGGGGTGGTGTCCCGGTAGCGGCGGAAGGCGTGCTGTAGCCCCCGGGGGCCCACCCGGGCGGCCCTGGCGATCTCGGCGATCCCGATGTCCTCGCCCGGGTGGGCGTCGATGAACGCGACCGCGCGGCGCACCGCGGCCGGCTCGACCAGGCCCGTGGGGGAGTCGGTGAGCGCGGTGAGAGCGGTGTTGGGAAACGTGGTGAGCAGGGATGACGCCAGCAGCCGTTGGGTCTGACCGACGATCAGGGGGCTGGCCATGGCCTCGGGGTTGGGCAGCACGTCGCGGGCCGTGTGGTGCACCACTGACCGCCAATGCTGGGCCATCAGGGGCGAGACCGGCTCCATACCGGTGAAGTCCAGGCTGGCCGGGTGGATGCCCACGGCACCAGCGGCATGGTCGGCCACCATGGCCGGGTCAAGCATGACCATCCCGATCTCGTAGTCGTCCCATTCAGCATGAATCACCCGTGATGGCGACAGGAGCACCGGCTGCGCGCGGGTAGCACACACGGTCTCCTGCCCCACGCTGAACTGGAGGAACCCGCTGAGGAGTTGCACGATGAATAACTTCTCGAGGGGCTCAGAGCGCGCCTTGACAACCATGCCGTAATGCGCCCGCCCCACCGAGAAACTGTGGGAACTGGTCATGCTGTGAGCAAAAATGAACCCCGCCGGGCCATCCGGGAACCGCACGGAGTAGTCGGCGTAATTCTGCCGAATGAACGCGAGGGCGTGGTCGGGATCGGTGGTCGTAAACTGGTGACGCTGTACTGGCGGCAGAGCTTGAGCATCCACACCCACTGGCGCACCTCCCGGTCGCGTGGGAAATGACCTAAGGGTATGCCGTGTTGAGAGGTTGCGGCAAACCCTCGAGACCATGATCAAGAATTGGTGTCCTCGCAGGTCAAAGACATGATCGCAGGGCGCGTCCCCGAGTTTTGGGTTCGGGGGTGGCATTGTCAGATTGTTTGGCGGTCGAGGGTGGAGAGCGGGGCAAACCGTAGGAGGGGGACGGCGAGCCGGGTGACAGCCCGGAGGACGCGCTGCTGGCGCAGCTCCAAGGCATGATCGCCGAGTACGAGCGTGCGCAGATCATCGAGCGGACCCGCCGCAGCAGGACCCACCGGGCACGGCAGGGCACGGTCAATGTGCTGTCCGGGGCGCCGTTTGGCTACCGCTACGTTCGCAAGTAGGAGACCGTTCGATCCGGGGGAGGTCAACCGCGCGAGCGTCCGGTGATGTCCGGGGTTCTATGCGGCGACGTCGACCTCGATCTCGGCCGGGCCGCCAGCGTGGGTGAAGCCTGGGTACCAGCGGCGGACGCAGCCGGCTAGGTCGTTGTTGAGGACCGCGGTGCGGACCTGGAGGAAGAGCTGCTCCGATCGGTGACCAGCGCATCTGCTGCTTTCTGACCATCCGCTTGGCCACGATCTGGTTGATCGCGGACTCTGCCGGGGCTGAGCAGATCGCCTCGCCGCAGCGGTGCCGCTCGCCGTAGTTCGCTGTTGCATTATGCGAAGCTGAGGCAAGCGGAAGCGTTAGATCTTTGTCGGTCAGATCGCCAGGGCCAGCTCGCTGAAGGCAGCTGCGACCCGCCGAGTCACTGGCTGCTCGATGCCCGAGTTCGTAGCGTCCGCGGCGGATGTTTAAGCGGGCGGCTACACGCCGCGATCAGCGTCCAGCGCTGATCGGGGTCGGTGGCGGTCCCGGTAGTGCGCTCGGGGGCTGGGACGTCGAATGCGGCGCAGCGGTGACGTTCGGCGGCCCAGGTGAGGAACTCGCGCACTTGGCAGGAGCGGAGCCGGTCATGAGCCAGTTGTCGATGTCGGCCTGGCGACAGTCGGCGTGAGCCACGACTATCTGGGTCTGGTCTTGGAGCATCCTGGAGCGAAGGCTCGCCGGGGGCACCTGTGTGTGGTCGTGATGTGGCGGCTGTTGCTTGTTGTGCCAGGTGGATCAGCCTGCCCGGCGCGGCGGGCTGAGCGGCGGTGGCGGCAGGCCGGCCAATGGGATGCGCCAGACAGCCAGTCTTGACCGCGCGGCGCGGCGCGTTCCGCTCGGCTCAGCGCGCTTGCTTCACCTACACGGCGAGGTTCTCCAGACCGAGCCGATCACCCGGCCAGCAACATGACTCCAGCCGCGAGAACCAAAGCGCCTCCAGCGACCGCACTGACGGCAGCGCGGCGCTGCATCGCCGGCAACACGCGCGGGAGCACGACACCGACCACGACACTCACGAGGAGCCCGACGAGTGCGAGCAGCCCACTCGCGACCGCTTGCTGCCCGGCTTGTTCGAAAAGCGAACCAGCCGCATGGTCATCACCGACCAGGCCATAGGTGAGATTGTCGACACTCAGCGCCCACGGCAGGATCCATACCGGCCAGCGCGCAGCAACTCGCTCGGTGAAGGCGGAGACGACGAGCAGATAGAGTCCCAAGGCGACCAACATCCCCGTCGTCAGGACCTCACTCACGGTAGGCGAGATCTGCCAACCGGGGGCTGACCCGATCAGGAAGCCGACTCCGTCGGCGACGCCAAAGAGCATAGCGAGCGGCAGGAGCGATCGTCGGCCTACGATCGCACCGATGGCTATGCAAGCGATTAAGCTGTCCAAACCTAGCAGGAGGAAATCCACCTCAACCTCCAGAGTTTGTCGCGTACGTCTAGCGCAGAGATCGGATTCATCATCGCGAGTGCTCCGGCCAGCACCGGCCAGTGGCAGGCATCTGAAAACCTACGATGACTGGCACGCCCCAGTCACCCACCCATGTGGGTGATGACACTGATGAAGGTTCCACTGATGTTGCTGTGGGTAGCTGTTCATGGTCGTCCGGGAAGTGGTGGGCAGAGTCCGATGCGGCTGCGTCTAGCTGCGGTGCGGTCTGTGCCCGCCCCCACCAACCTGCCGGTGTCGTGATCGGTCACGACCAGCAGATACCGCTGTCCCTTGCCGGAGATCTCATCAATGCCGATCCGACGCAGTCCGGCCAGCCGGTCGCTGGCCTCGCTGCGGGCGGCGACCACCCGGACCACGCCCCACTCCCTTCTTGGGCCGGATCTGGGCAACCAGCACCTCACCGCCGCGCCCGTCAGACTCCAGGCCCACCCACTCGATCACCGTGTGCTCGACCCCCGAGCACCCGCCGCCATACCCTCGTAGTGCGCACGCCGTTCCCCTTTTGACCGTCTCTGACTGTGGTAGGTCAGCTTCTTCCAACTCGGTGAGACGGTGCTGGTTGGTCGCATCGATCGCGAGCTCGACCACAACCACCCCCACGCTTCCCAGATCAACAAGGAACGTTTTGTGTTGCACGGTGGACTTGCCCCCAAGGTGAACCACTCGTGCGAGCCGAACTGCGGAATCCAGCCTAATGTCAGTGGTGCCCACGATCTGGTTGCCCGCAGATCCATTGGCCTCGACAAGGAAATCACGTTCGATTACGCCATGCGCAATTACTCGGTCAAGCACTTCCCCCACCACTGCCGATGCGGCTCACGCCACTGCCGAGACCGCATCACCGGATGGAAGGCTAGGCAGTAGCAGCCCACTGGATTACGCAGAAAGCGTTTGGATCAGCAAAAGGTGGCACACACGGCGATACAAGGCCGGTGACCCCGCGCCGTAAGCAGATACGTTACGGCCGTCCTGGACTAGACGGACCGGCGCTGAAGGACCGCTCGCCATGCCCACCGCTTCGAGGGCTACCCGAGCAGTCTGAAATCGGGGAACTCAGCGGCCATCTCTGCGCTCGCCGATCACCACGAGCGCAGAGATGGGATCGCAGCACCGGCCGACTCTGCAGCGGGTAATCCCAGACGAGCTGCAACACCGATCCCCAACGACGGATCTGTACCCGTCAGGTAGGGCAGCTCGTCCAGGGACCGGACAGCAAACCCCTCGTCAGATCGATGCCTCGGCACACCGACGTCAGCGCCGCCGCCATTCGGAGCCGAATGGCGGTCCCGAGCGTCCCGTCGAGTGCCATTCGGCTCCGAATGGCGGTCAGTCGAACTCTCC
>DATEMN010000293.1:0-2597 GCA_035275565.1 Pseudonocardiaceae bacterium
CAGATCAACAAAATCAGATACGTCATTGAGCGAACCATCGCGAACTTCAAGACCTGGCGGGTCACCCACACCGACTACCGCAGACCGCTCAACACCTTTACCGAGACCATATCTACCGTGATCGCACTACAATTCTTCCGACTAACCGCGTGAATAAGCCTCACGGAGAGGAGGTGACCAGATGGGCGAGCACACGGAACTGGACATCACCGTCGAGGAGTTGACCACCGTCCACAGCCGCAACGCCATCAACGGCGACGGCCCGACCGGTGACTCCGGCGAGAACAAGGACGGCTGAGCCGTCCGGCGCCGATGAGGTTGCGATCAACGCCGTGGCACCACCGCCGCGTACTCCCGGGCGAATATGGTCAACCACTCGATGAATTCAGCCTCCTGGTCGCCGATGCTGGTGGCGACCCCAATGGAGCCGAGCAAACGGGCGGAACATGCAGCTAAGGTCCATCCTGGTGAGTTCGCTGCCGAGCTCAGCGCAGCCATCACGTACAGAGCGGGGACAAGCGTGGGACTCACGCCAGTTGGTTGGGCGCCGCACCTGTTCGCACGCCCATATGTGGCTGCGGACGAACCTACTGTGCTGCGGCTGGTCAACGCTGACCGGTTGCCCGGCCAACCGCAGACGACACCGGCCATGCTCGACGAGGCTCTAGCCGGGCGTTCACCGGTGGATGGCGGTTGGTGGGCCGAACTGGACGTTCCCCGCACCGACGTCCTGACCATTCCCACTGGACGGGTGGTCGGCGTGGTTTCCTACGCCACCCGCCCCAGCGACAAGTCCGGGCTGATCTTATGGCTGCACTGCCGTCACGACAACCAGCACGAAGAGGACCAGACTGTCACTGAGGCATCGGTCGCGCATGCGCTCACCGAACTCGGGCCGCACACGGTGTATGCGTTCGAGTTCGCCTCCGCCCTCACCCACGGGCTAGAGGGGCTGCCGGTACGCCACCGCCCCGTGACGAGCAAGGCGCTTGCGGCCGCCGGGTTCGCGCGGCGCGACCTGTGGCGGTACATCCATCGGCGGCTGGACGCTCCGTTGACGCGGGAGGCGTTTCCACTCGCCGAAATCTCTCCGAGCGCGGACCCGGCCGGCTGGCGGCTGGCCTTACGCGAGGCTGACGGGACAGCGCTGGGAGAGGCGATCATCGGTCGGCCGATCGACGGGATCGGCGTGTTGTGGTGGATCGGCATCGCGCCGACCGCCCGGCGTCGTGGCCTGGGCCGCGCGCTGCTGAACCAGTGCTTCACTCACCTAGCGGACAACGGCGCCCGCGAGGTGATCGCCTACGTCGACGACGATGCCTCGCCCGGCGATACCGAGCGAGACCGCACCGCCGCCAACCATCTCTATGACCAAGCCGGTTTCGTGGAAGTCGACAGACTGCACAGTTTCCTACGCCGTCCCTGACATATTCGCCTCATGCGATGGCGGCGCCGGCTTTCTCGGCTCCGCGAAGCCAACGTTCGATGGCAGCAATGGTCAGGAGCTCGGCGACACCGGTCTCAGCTGCCAGTGCGCCCGGGTCAAGTAATCCAGTCTCCACAGCGAGCGCTGCCGTGGCCCCGGCAGCGGCCTGCTGGGCCAGGACGGAGCTGAAATACTGCTTGCGCTGAGGCAGTACCGGCAACGCAGTGCGGGGCAACAGCCGCACCACTTGCGCCTTGCAGCGCGAATAGGCGCTGGGCAGGCGCGGGTGGTAGCGGTCCGCGAGTGGGAGAGCGAGTGCCGCCGCGAGGGTGTCCTCGTGCAGGAACGGCGAGATCTCCGGCACCGAGCCGGCCGGAGGAGTCACCTCACGGGGGAACAACGCATCGTGTGCATCGGAGGCCGCCCACGATCGCGACGCGGCGGCATGGGCGGTGATGTGCTCATCGACCCACCTGCGCGCCCACACAGTCGCCTGGGTCCGATGAGGTTCGGCCAACACAGCGGGTGCGACGGGGTCACACCAGGCGGGCCAGTTCGCCGCCCAATAGCTCCGCGCTCGGGCAACCGGCGGCAGCCAACCGGCCACAACTGCAGCAGCCTCCCCGACGAGGCCCGGCCCGGACTGAGCGACATCCCGCCCGTACCGCACAGCCGCCCTTGGCCCAAAACGGGCGGCGATATGGGCGGTGGCGAAGCGCGGGACACCGAGAAGCTCGTTGGCACCGTCACCGGACAGCAGGACCTCCACGCCAAGCCGGGCGGCGATCGCAGCGGTCGCGGCGTTCACCTCAGGCAGGGCATCAAGCCTAGGCCCGACCGGCGACCACACCGGTTCGGTCCGCTCCCGGTACGGATCGAGCACCACCAGCTCAACATTCAGATTGAGGTCGACCAGCAGGCGGCGCACCACGGCGGCTGCGCTCAACCCAGCATCGCAAGTCAGGTCAGTGGTAAACGCGATGACCCGCCGCCCAGACGCGGCACGCACCACATGGACCAGCACGGCCAGGCTGTCCAGACCCCCTGAGACCTTCACCCCAACTACGTCGACATCAGCGATCAGGCCCGCAACGACCGCGGCGAAGGTATGCGGCAGCGAGGTGGGCCGCGGCTTCGGCAGAGCGGGCCGAATACGCTCGACACCACACCA
>DATEMN010000294.1:0-22901 GCA_035275565.1 Pseudonocardiaceae bacterium
CACCCGGTCTCCGGCGGTGACGGTGGGCAACACCGGCTCATACGTCGTGCGCAACCCACCTGGATGGTCCACCGACACCACCCCACGACCGGCCACGGTCCCCGCGAAGACCACAGTGCCGGCGCCTGCGGCGAGCACCGGAGCGCCTGCCACCGCGGCTAGGTCGACACCGCGATGCCCCGGTCCGAAAGGCGACGTCGGTGCCTGGAATTCCCGAACCACGGCCGGGCGGCCGGGGAGCGGCCAACCGAACATCCCGGCGTGCGATCGGGGCCGGCCGCCGGCGTCATCCGGCTCAGGTGCTACCACCACGCTGGCCGGGGTTGCCGCCGAACGCGCCGTCGCAGCCTCCGGCGCTGCCATCAACCCGCCGGACAGCACGGCCATCAGCATGGTGCAGATCAGAACCCGAGACACGCTGGACAGCGTCCCGGTGCTGGCCGCTGCAGCCCAGCGACGAGGCACCCGGTTGTGGATGGGTCGGGCTATGTGGACAACTCGGAGTGGTGGACGACTCGGAGTGGACACCTGCCAGAGCGGGCAGCTGTGGCGTCGCCCCACCTCGGCTGGGGGCGGTGTGGGGCACGTCGTACACTCCAGGAGCGGCCCGGGTGCGGGTCGACTTCGCGTGCCAGCGCTTACCCCTACCGGGGCTCGGTTCGTTGGGAGCCTTGGGCGGGCTTCGGCGTCCGGCGGTCTTCGGTCGATCAGTGATCGCACGGAGTCCGGTCGCCGGCCTGGCGCCAGGGCGGCGGTCCGACCCGGCCCGCCGCGACAACCGCATGAGCGCGCCGGCGGACGCCGATGCGCCTGACCCATTGAGGTGTGCACCGGCCATGGCCGTCGTCACCATGAAGCAGCTGCTCGACTCCGGCGTGCACTTCGGGCATCAGACCCGCCGCTGGAACCCGAAGATGAAGCGTTACATCTTCACCGAGCGCAACGGTATCTACATCATCGACCTACAGCAGACCTTGACCTACATCGACCGGGCCTACGAGTTCATCAAGCAGACCGTGGCCCATGGCGGTTCGATTCTGTTCATCGGCACGAAGAAGCAGGCCCAGGAAGCGATTTCGCACCATGCCCAGCGGGTGGGTATGCCCTTCGTGAATCATCGCTGGTTGGGCGGCATGCTCACGAACTTCTCCACCGTGCACAAGCGTCTGCAGCGCCTCAAGGAACTTGAGTCCATGGAGCAGACCGGTGGATTCACCGGGCTGACCAAGAAAGAGATCCTGATGCGCACCCGGGAGAAGGACAAGCTGGAGAAGACCCTGGGCGGTATCCGGGACATGCAGCGGGTGCCGAGCGCGGTGTGGATCGTGGACACCAAGAAGGAGCAAATCGCTGTCGGCGAGGCCCGCAAGCTGGGTATCCCGGTGGTAGCCATCCTGGACACCAACTGCGATCCCGACGAGGTCGACTATCCCATCCCGGGCAATGACGACGCGATCCGCTCCGCAGCGCTGCTTACCCGGGTGGTGGCTGATGCTACTGCCGACGGGCTGATGTCGCGGGCCGGCCGCTCAGGCGGGGCCGACGGCTCGGACAAGCCCGAGGCCATGGTCGGTGTCGACCAGCCATTGGCCGAATGGGAGCAGGAGCTGATGATCTCCGGTGACCCGGCGCAGCGGGAGGTCGCGCCGCAGCAGGTCGAACCGATGGTCGGGACCAACGGCGTGTCGCACACCTGAGAAACCGCATCCGGAGACGATCCGAGCACCGCACGATCCGACAAGAACGACAGGACGGAAAGCCATCATGGCGAATTACTCCGCCGCCGATGTGAAGCGAATTCGGGACCTGACCGGTTCCGGGATGATGGACTGCAAGAAAGCCCTGGAGGAGTCCGGTGGCGATTTCGACCAGGCGGTCGAGATCCTGCGTATCAAGGGTGCCAAAGACGTCGGCAAGCGGGCCGAGCGCACCACCGCCAACGGGCTGGTGGCCTCTGGCGGTGGCGTGATGATCGAGCTCAACTGTGAGACCGACTTCGTGGCCAAGGGCGCCGACTTCCAGGAGCTCGCCGACAAGATCGTCGCTGAGGCGATTCGGACCCGTCCCGCTGACGCTGACGAACTCGCCCAGGCACAGCTGGACGGCGCCACGGTAGCCGACGTGGTGCAGGCCGTCTCAGCCAAGATCGGTGAGAAGCTGCAGCTGCGCCGTGTGGTGTCCTTCGATGGTGAGGTGGCCACCTACCTGCACCGTCGTGCCTCGGACCTGCCACCCGCGGTGGGTGTATTGGTCGAGTACCACGGTGGATCCCTCGAGACGGCGCGTGCCGTGGCGATGCAGGTGGCCGCGATGAAACCGCGCTACGTCACCCGGGCGGACGTCCCCGAGGACGTGCTGGTCAGTGAGCGGCGTATCGCCGAGGAGACCGCCCGCCAGGAAGGCAAGCCTGAGCAGGCGCTGCCAAGGATTGTCGAGGGCCGCCTCAACGGTTTCTTCAAGGACACCGTGTTACTGGAGCAATCCTCCGTGCAGGATTCCAAGAAGACCATCAAGGCCGTCTTGGACGACGCCGGAATGACGGTGCGACGGTTTGCTCGATTCGAGGTTGGCCAGGCCTGAGGCAGGAGCTTGAGGCGGGATGAACGACGACCGGTTGGTGGGTCCCGGGTACCGCAGGGTGCTGCTCAAGCTCGGCGGTGAGATGTTCGGCGGCGGCGGCGTCGGGGTGGACCCCGACGTCGTCAAGACCGTCGCGTGGCAGATCGCTGACGTGGTCGCCACCGGGGTGCAGATGGCCGTGGTGATCGGCGGCGGGAACTTCTTCCGCGGTGAACAGCTGCAGCAGGGTGGCATGGAACGCTCCCGGGCCGATTACATGGGAATGCTCGGTACCGTGATGAACTGCCTGGCCCTGCAAGACTTCCTGGAACGTGAGCACAAACTCGACACCCGGGTGCAGACCGCGATCACCATGGTTCAGGTTGCTGAGCCTTACATACCGCGGCAGGCCATTCGACATCTCGAGAAGGGCCGTGTGGTGATCTTCGGGGCGGGTGTCGGGATGCCCTACTTCTCTACCGACACCACCGGTGCCCAACGGGCGCTGGAGATCGGTTGCGAGGTCCTGTTGATGGGCAAGGCTGTCAACGGAGTGTATACCGCCGACCCCAAGACCGATCCCTCAGCGACGATGTTCCGCCACATCACTCATCGTGAGGTGCTCGAACGGGGGCTGAAGGTAGCCGACGCGACCGCGTTCAGCCTGTGCATGGACAACAAACTGCCGATCATCGTGTTCAACCTGCTCACGGAAGGAAACATCGCGCGTGCGGTGCGGGGTGAACCGACGGGGACTCTGGTCAGCTCCCCGGCCTGAGGCCGGTCGGTCCAGCGGTGGTGACAGGGGAGATACTGGTAGTAAGGCCACGCCGCACAGGCGTACCAGACGGGTTCCGGACTAAGGAGCAGCCGTGATCGACGACACCCTCCTCGACGCTGAGGAGAAGATGGACAAGGCCGTGTCGGTCGCCAAGGAGGACCTCGCCACGGTGCGTACCGGTCGAGCCAGTCCGGCGATGTTCTCCAAGATTGTCGTGGACTACTACGGCGCCGCCACTCCTCTGATCCAGTTGGCCAGTGTGTCGGTCCCGGAAGCCAGAATGGCCGTGATCAAGCCCTACGATCCCAGCCAGCTGCGGCTCATGGAGAAGGCGATCCGGGACTCCGACCTCGGTGTCAACCCCACCAACGACGGCACGATCATCCGTGTGATCATCCCGCACCTGTCCCAGGAACGCCGCCGTGATCTGGTCAAGGTGGCGCACGCCAAGGGGGAGGACGCCAAGGTGTCCATCCGCAACATCCGCCGCAAAGCCAAGGAAGAGCTCGGTCGCATCGGTCGCCAGGGTGAAGCCGGTGAGGACGACGTGACCCGGGCCGAGAAGGACCTCGAGGCCACCACCCACCGATACGTGGGACAGATTGACGAGCTCGTCAGGCACAAGGAGTCCGAGCTCCTCGAGGTCTGAGTGTCTGCCACCGGCCTGCCCGAGCCTCTTCCTGGTCCCGAGCATTCCTACGCTGTGCATCCGGCCGAGCGCCCCCGTGCCACCCGAGCGGGTCGCAACCTGTGGGCCGCGATCATCGTCGGCGTGCTGATGGGCGCCGGGATCCTGATCGCGCTGGTCACCGTGCGTCACGTGTTCATCGGGATTGTGGCGGCCGCGGTGGCAGTGTCCAGCTGGGAGCTGGCCACGACGTTGCGCCGCGTCGGTACCCGGGTCACATGGGTGCCGGTGCTGCTCGGCGGGCAGGCCATGGTGTGGTTGGCTTGGCCGTTCGGTCGCGACGGGTTACTCGTCGCATTCGTGATCACCGCGTTGGCCTGTCTGATATGGCGCTTCCCCCGGGGCGCGGACGGTTATGTCCGTGACGTCAGCGCGTCGGTGTTCACGGTGGTCTACCTGCCTGGATTCGCCGCCTTCAGCACGTTGCTGGTGGTTCCCGCCGATGGTGCCGCGCGGGTGCTGTGCCTGATGCTCGCCGCAGTGGCCTCGGACATCGGGGGTTACGTCGCGGGTGTGCTGGGCGGGCGGCACCCGATGGCACCGTCGATCAGTCCGAAGAAGTCCTGGGAGGGTTTCCTCGGATCGCTGCTGGCCGGGACCGCCGCCGGTGCCCTGACACTGACCTACCTGCTCGGTGGGCAGCCGTGGCAAGGGGTGCTGTTCGGGGCGGCGATCGTGGTCATGGCCACTGGCGGGGATCTGGTCGAATCCCTGATCAAGCGTGATCTCGGTGTCAAGGATATGAGCAGCCTCCTGCCCGGCCATGGCGGATTATTGGACCGGCTCGACTCGCTGCTGTTGTCGGCGATCGTTTCCTGGGTGCTGCTGAGCCTGTTCGTCCCCCCCGGCGGTTGACCAGTCAGTCGTCCTCCAAGCCGATGCTGGTTTGTATCGGCTCGAGCCGCGTAGTGGGGTCGATCAGGGCGAAGGTGGCCCCGCACGGGTCGGCGACCAGCGCAATCCGGCCCAACTCGCTGTCGTAAGGGTAGAGGTTCACCCGACCACCCAGCTCCAGGACTCGATTGACCGCAGCGTCGGTACCAGTCTGCGGATCCACCGTGAAATGCAGCATCCAGTGTGCGGCGATGTCGGGAGACCAGCTCTCTCCCATCTGTATCCTTCCCAGCATCATCTGCTCACCACGCGACCAGGTGGTGTAGTTCACGTCGATGCCGTCACCGACCTGTTGCTGGCGGTAGCCGAACAGGTTCGCGAAGAACTCGTCGGCCTGCTTGCCGTCCCGAGTGTTCAACTCGGCCCAGAACAGCGCCCCGGTGTCTGTGGTGTGGAACGTCCACGGCCTCGCGGGCTGCCAGAAGCCGATCGCGGCGCCGGTCGGGTCCGCCCCGATGAGCATGGTGCCCTGCCCGGGGACAGCCGTCGGCCCGTGGTGCACCCGGCCGCCCCACTGGTGAACCACCTCGGCGGTGTGCGCGATGTTGGCGCTGGTGAGGTACAGGGTCCAGGCCACCGGTTGCCCTGCCGGCACCGGCACGCCGACGAGACCGGCCACCGGCCGGCCGTCGCACAGTGCGTTGGTGTAGTGCCCGCGGTACGGGTCTGGGTCGATCTGGTAAGTCCAGCCGAACAAGCCGGCATAGAAATCCCGACTACCGGCCGGATCGGTCGTCGATACGTCGATCCAGCACACTGACCCGGGGATGAACGAGGTGTCCTCAACCACTGTGTCCTCAACCACAGTGAGGACACTATCTGATTCGGGACACTGTCCGATGACGGTCTGGCGGGGTGTCGCACACTGGAGTGGTGACCAGCCGTGGCGTTCTGCCCAGCCCCAATATCTGGAACTGGCCTGAGATCTACGAGCGGGAAAACCGGGCGGTCGACGCCGACGGGGCGCTGTGGGCAGCATTGGCCGACCGAGTCGACTGGTCCGGTGCCGACGTCGTCGACATCGGCTGCGGGGACGGTTTCCACCTCCCTCGCTTCGCTGAGCGGGCGCGCGGCGTGGTCGGGGTGGAGCCGCATCCTCCGCTGGTGGAACGGGCCCGCCGGCGGGTTCGCGACCTGCCCCACGTCGCGGTCCTGACCGGTTGCGCGCAACGGCTGCCGCTGGCCGACGACAGCGCCGATCTGCTGCATGCCCGTATCGCCTACTTCTTCGGCCCGGGCTGCGAGCCCGGGCTGGTCGAGGCCCGACGGGTGCTGCGCCGCGGCGGCACGCTGGCCGTCATTGATCTGGACGCCACCCTCCCTCCTTACGGAGATTGGTTGTGCGCGGCGGCGCCCCGTTACCGGCCGGCGACGGTCGAGGCGTTCTTCGCCGCCCAGGGCTTCGACTGCCGCCGGGTGGACACGGTGTGGCGCTTCACCGATCGCGGAGACCTGGAGCGAGCGTTGCGCATCGAGTTCACCCCGGAGGTGGCCGCGCGGGCGATCGCGCAGACCCCGGGACTGACCATCCCGGTGCGCTACCGCCTGCACCTGCGCCGCGAGCCCCGCATGGGACACTTCCACCTGACATGACTGCGCTCCCGCTGGTGTTCGAGGCCCCGCGCCGGGGTCTGCCGCCGCGCCACCTCGCCGACCTCGACCTCGACCAACGCCGCGCCGTCGTGCAGGCGTTGGGCGAGCCGGCGTTTCGCGCCGACCAGCTCGCCCGGCACTACTTCGCCCGGCTGACCACCGATCCGGCCGCGATGACAGACCTGCCGGCAGCTGGTCGGGACCGGCTCGTCGCCGCGTTGCTCCCGGAACTGGCCATCCCATTGCGCCAGATCTGCTGCGACGGCGGCACCACCCGAAAGACGCTGTGGCGGGCGGCGGACGGCGTGCTCACCGAGAGCGTGCTGATGCGCTACCCGGACCGTGCCACGGTGTGTGTCTCCAGCCAGGCCGGTTGCGGGATGGCCTGCCCGTTCTGCGCCACCGGGCAAGGCGGGCTGACCCGCAACCTGTCCACCGCCGAGATCGTCGACCAGGTGCGCGCCGCGGCGGCCGCGATGCGCGACGGTGAGCTGGCCGGTGGACCCGGTCGGCTGTCCCACGTCGTGTTCATGGGCATGGGCGAGCCACTGGCCAACTACCAGCGAGTGGTCACCGCCGTCCGCCGGATCACCGACCCCGCGCCGGATGGGTTGGGCCTGTCCCAGCGGTCGGTGACGGTGTCCACCGTGGGCCTGGTGCCGGCGATCCGCCGGCTGGCCACCGAAGGCATGCAGGTCACGCTGGCGGTGTCGTTGCACACCCCGGACGACGAGTTGCGTGACACCCTCGTCCCGGTGAACAGCCGTTGGAAGGTGGCGGAGGTGCTCGCCGCGGCACGGCTGTACGCGGACATCACCGGGCGCCGGGTGTCTATCGAGTACGCCCTGATCCGGGACGTCAACGACCAGCCGTGGCGAGCTGACCTGCTCGGCCGGTTGCTACGGGAACGCCTCGGGTCGCTGGTGCACGTGAACCTGATCCCACTCAACCCCACCCCCGGCAGCGCATGGGACGCCAGCCCACCCCCCGTGCAGGCGGAATTCGTGGCGCGGGTGCGGGCGGCTGGCGTGCCGTGCACCGTCCGGGACACCCGCGGCCGTGAGATCGCCGCCGCCTGCGGTCAGCTCGCAGCATCACCGCTCTGAATCTCCGCCGATCGGCGATGACACTGGTCATTGATTCGGGAGTGGTCGTCGCGGCGCTGATTGATGACGGCACACACGGCCGATAGGCGGAGTCGATCCTTGCATCCGGACCCCTTGCGGCTCCGCACCCGATGTCGGTGGAGGCGACGAACATCCTGCGCCGCGCCTGTCTCACCGGGGTGCTCAGCGCGGACTCCGCGCAGCGCCGAAGGTATTGACCGCTACCGACAACACCGGTCTGGTCGGTGGGAGAGCACACTGGGCATGTGCGTCTCCCTGTCATGCCGCCTGTTGCGCCGATGCTGGCCAAGCCTGCTGCCGATATTCCTGCTGGTCAGCTCTACGAGCCGAAATGGGACGGCTTCAGGTCGATCATTTTCCGTGACAGCGACGAGGTCGAGATCGGCAGCCGCAAGGAGCGGCCGATGACCCGCTATTTCCCCGAGGTCGTCGCTGCGGTGCTCGCCAACTTCCCGCTCCGCGCGGTGATCGACGGCGAGATCGTCATCGCTGATCAGGAGCGCAACACCCTCGACTTCGAAGCGCTGCAGCAACGCATCCATCCCGCCGCCAGTCGGGTGAATCTGCTGGCGCGCGAGACCCCGGCCAGCTTCGTCGCGTTCGATCTGCTCGCGCTCGGCGACGATGACCTCACCCAACGACCGCTCGGGCAGCGGCGGGCCATGCTGGAGCAAGTCCTCGCCGAGGCTGCGCCGCCGGTGCACCTCACTCCCGCCACCCAGGACCTCGACCTCGCCCGGCAGTGGTTTGATCAGTTTGAGGGTGCCGGTCTCGACGGTCTCATCGCCAAGCGGCTCGACCTGCGCTACCAGCCCGATAAGCGCGTCATGACCAAGATCAAGCACGAGCGCACCGCCGATTGCGTCGTCGCCGGCTACCGGGTGCACAAGTCCGGCCCCGACGCCCTCGGATCACTGCTGCTCGGTCTCTATGACGACCGGGGTGTGCTCGTATCAGTCGGTGTGGTCGGTGCGTTCCCGATAGCGCGCCGCCGCCAGCTGCTCACCGAACTACAGCCGCTGGTCACCAGCTTCGATGACCACCCGTGGGCCTGGGCCCGGCAGGAGGAAGGAGAGCGAACCCCCCGTAACTCGGAGACCAGCCGCTGGAACGTCGGCAAGGACCTGTCCTTTGTCCCGCTACGCCCGGAGCGGGTCGTCGAGGTCCGTTACGACTACATGGAAGGTGTCCGGTTCCGCCACACCACCCAGTTCGTCCGGTGGCGCCCCGACCGCGACCCCGGCTCGTGTACCTACGCCCAGCTCGCCCACCCCGTTCGCTTCACCCTCGCCGACGTCCTCACGAGCGCATGACCGCGCAGGCTCAGCGCCGCTTGGCTTTGCGGCTGTTCAGGTGGCTGCGGATCAGCATCAGCACGAGCAGCAGACCCAGACCGATCAGCCAGACGTCCTCGACGTGGCTGCGGTGATTCCCGAGGAGCATCGCGAACAACGCGAAGGCGGTGAACCACCCGGCGATGGGGCCAGCCCAGGGGAAGCCACCGTGCCAACCCCAGTCGGCCGACGGCTCCCGGTGTGGGTCGTCTACGCCGTGACCAGTCGAGTGCTGATCGGAAGGGTGCTGGTCAGTCACGGCCACGGCAGCATCATCGCATACCAACGGGGGGCAGACTGGTCCCGCCTGCCCCCCGTTGGCTGGTCATCAGCGCCGGACTGCCCTACGCCCGGCGAAGAGTCGGTACAGGCCGAGGAGGACCAGCGATCCGAGGATCGCGACGATCCAGGTCTGAAGGCTCCAGAAGTTCTCGAGTCCTATCCCGAAGATGCGGCTGCCGATGAACCCACCGATCAAGGCTCCGATGATGCCGATCAAAATGGTGACGATGATGCCGCCCGGGTCATCACCCGGCATGATCAACTTAGCGATGGCACCGGCGAGCAGCCCCAGCACGATCCATCCGAGAAAACCCATTCCCCCACTCCTTCCATTGCCCGATATCACCAGTGTGATCCGTTTCGGGCCACCTCGCACCAACTGCAACCCTGCAGTCGGGAAGAATAACCTGGATGGACCTGTCGAACCAGCCACGCTCGGTACTGCTGCTGGGCAGTACGGGGTCGATCGGCGTCCAGGCGCTGGACGTCGTGCAGCGCAATCCGCAGCGCTTCCGGGTGGTCGGGCTGGCCGCCGGTGGCGCAGACCCGCAGGTACTGGCGGCGCAGGTGGTCCAAACCGGGGCCGCAGCGGTTGCGGTCTCCCGCGCCCGGTCCGCGCAGGATCTACAGCTGGCGCTGTTCGCCGAGGCGCAGCGGTGCGGGTATGACCGGGGCGGCTACCGGATGCCACGGATCCTGGCCGGCCCCGAGGCGGTGATCGAGCTCGTCGCGACTCAGCCCGCCGACGTGGTCCTCAACGGGGTGACCGGTTCCCGGGGTCTGGCGCCAACGCTGGCCGCGCTGCGCACCGGCGCCATCCTGGCGCTGGCCAATAAGGAGTCCCTGGTGGCGGGTGGCACTCTGGTGACGTCAGCCGCCGCGCCAGGCCAGATCGTGCCGGTGGATTCCGAGCATTCCGCGCTCGCCCAGTGCCTGCGCGCCGGTGCCGCCAGCGAGGTGGCCCGGTTGGTGCTCACCGCCTCCGGAGGGCCGTTTCGTGGGCGGCGCCGCGACCAGCTCGACGGGGTCACCGCACAGCAGGCGTTGGCGCACCCGACCTGGCGGATGGGGCCGGTGGTGACGGTGAACTCGGCCACCCTGGTCAACAAGGGCTTAGAGCTGATTGAGACGCATCTGCTGTTCGGCGTCCCCTACGACCGCATCGACGTGGTGGTGCACCCGCAGTCAGTGGTCCACTCGATGGTCACGTTCACCGACGGCTCGACGGTGGTCCAGGCCAGCCCACCGGACATGCGGCTGCCGATCGCGCTGGCACTGGGCTGGCCGGACCGGGTTGCCGACGCCGCGCCGCCCTGCGACTTCACTGCTGCCACGAGTTGGACGTTCGAGCCGCTGGACGTCGAGACATTCCCGGCCGTCGAGCTGGCCAGGTCGGCGGGCGCCGCGGGTGGTTGCGTCCCCGCGGTGTTCAACGCGGCCAACGAGGAAGCGGTGGCGGCCTTCCTGGACGGCCGTATCGCCTTCCGCGGGATCGTCGACGCGCTGGAGGTTGTGCTGGGTGAGGCGCAGGGGTGGCGGGAGGACCCCACTACGGTAGAGGACGTGCTGGCCGCCGAGCAGTGGTCTTGGAGCCGGGCCAGGGAGCTACTGGGTGGCCGATCCACCGCGGTCGGGAGGGCTCCACACGATGAGGAGCCCCAAGGTCATGAGGAGTAGAGCGTGACGTTCGTGCTGGGTGTGGTGCTGTTCGCGGTAGGCATCTTGATCTCCATTGCCTTGCACGAGGCTGGCCACATGTACAGTGCGAAGGTTTTCGGGATGAAGGTGCGCCGCTACTTCGTCGGTTTCGGCCCCACGGTGTTCTCCTTCCGCCGGGGTGAGACCGAATACGGTCTCAAATGGATCCCGGCCGGTGGCTTCTGCGATATCGCCGGGATGACCGCGTTGGAGGACCTGCCCGACCCGGAGGATCGCGAGCGAGCGTTCTTCCGGTTCCCCACCTGGCAGCGGGTGGTGGTGCTGTCCGCGGGCTCGCTGACCCACTTCGCGCTGGGCATCGTGCTGATCTACGTGATGGCGTTGTCCACCGGTCTGCCGAACCTGAGCCCAGCGCCGACTCCAGCGGTGGTGTCCGAGGTCAGCTTGTGTGTCAGCCAGCAGCCCGACGGTTCCTGCCCTGCGGGTTCCCCGGCACCGGCCAGGGACGCGGGGGTCCAGCCCGGTGACCGGGTGCTGGCCGTGGCGGGCAGTCCGGTGCGGGACTTCGACGACGTCGTCGCCGCTATCCAGAACCGCTCCGGCCCGACCGAGTTCCGGCTCGAGCGCGACGGGCAGCAGCGCACTGTGCTGATCGACGTCGCTCGGGTGCCGGTCTCGGCATTGGGTCGCCAAGGTGACCAGCAGGTTGGGGCGATCGGCGTGCGGGCGCAGCGCTCAGAAGCCGGATTGCTGCAGTACGGCCCGGTGGATGCAGTAGGCCAGACCATCACCTTCACCGGCACGATGTTCGCCAGCACCTGGGAGGGGCTCCAGCAGTTCCCCCAGAAGGTTCCGCTGCTGCTGGATCGGATCGCGGGTGAGGACCGTCCGGACACCCCGGTGAGCGTGGTCGGAGCCAGTGTGCTCGGTGGCGACGCGGTGGAACTCGGTGCTTGGGTGTTCTTCCTGTTCCTGCTCGCGACGCTGAACCTGTTCGTGGGGGTGTTCAACCTGCTGCCGCTGCTGCCGCTGGACGGCGGCCATATCGCGGTCAACCTCTACGAGGCTGCCCGCAACGCTGTTCGCCGCGCCTTCGGGCGCCCCGACGGCCCGCCGGTGGACTACAACCGGCTGATGCCACTGACCTACGCGGTGGTGATCGTGTTTATCGGGATCAGTGTGCTGACTATCACCGCCGACATCGTCAACCCGATCCGCCTGCCCCGATAACCGTCCGGAAAGGTGCCCTGGTGTCTCCAGGAAGCAGTGTCGTTCTCGGCATGCCGGCGCTGCCCCCGCCGGTGCTCGCCGAGCGTCGTAAGACCCGCCAGCTGCAGGTTGGCGCGGTGGGGGTGGGCAGCGAGCACCCGGTGTCCGTGCAGTCGATGACCACCACCCTCACCGCTGACGTCGACGCCACCTTGCAGCAGATCGCCGAGCTCACCGCGGCGGGCTGTGACATCGTGCGGGTGGCCGTCCCCAGCGCCGACGACGCCGCGGCGCTGCCGGTCATCGCGCGCAAGTCGCAGATCCCGGTGATCGCCGATATCCATTTCCAGCCCAGATACGTCTTCGCCGCTATCGAGGCGGGCTGTGCGGCGGTCCGGGTCAATCCAGGCAACATCAAGAAGTTCGATGATCGGGTCGGCGAGATCGCCGTGGCCGCACGGGATGCCGGTATCCCGATCAGAATCGGCGTCAACGCCGGGTCGCTGGACCCCAAGATCTTGGCCAAGCACGGTAAGGCCACCCCGGAGGCGCTGGTCGAATCCGCGTTGTGGGAGGCGAGCCTGTTCGCCGAACACGACTTCCAGAACATCAAGATCTCGGTGAAGCATCATGACCCGGTAGTCATGGTTGCGGCCTATGAGCAGCTGGCAGCGCAGTGCGATTACCCCTTGCACCTCGGGGTCACCGAGGCCGGTCCGGCGTTTCAGGGCACCATCAAGTCGGCCACCGCATTCGGGGCACTGCTGAGTCGAGGCATCGGGGACACCATCCGGGTCTCGCTGTCCGCACCGCCGGTCGAGGAGATCAAGGTCGGGCTCCAGATCCTGGAGTCGTTGAACCTGCGGACCCGCCGCCTGGAGATCGTGTCCTGCCCCTCGTGCGGGCGCGCTCAGGTCGATGTCTACAAGCTCGCCGACGAGGTCACCGCCGGCCTACAAGGCATGGAAGTGTCGTTGCGGGTGGCCGTGATGGGCTGCGTGGTCAACGGACCCGGTGAGGCCCGCGAGGCCGACCTCGGGGTCGCCTCGGGAAACGGCAAGGGCCAGATCTTCGTTCGCGGCGAGGTGGTCAAGACCGTGCCCGAGGCGCAGATCGTCGAGACGCTCATCGAGGAGGCGCTCCGGCTTGCCGAGGACCCGTGAGTGGCGTTGAGTGCCAGGGCACTCAACGCCACTCACGGGCAGCCGTAGGCTGCATGCGTGCTGAAGCACGCGAGCGTGCGCCTACTGGGTGACCGTGATGCGCGCGGAGTTCGCGCGGCGCTGGCCACCGATCCGGTGATGTCCTGCATGGTGGCTGCCCGGATCGAGAGCGGCGGGCTGGAGCCGTGGCAGCTCGGCGGGGAACTGTGGGGTTTCGGTCGGACACCAGACGGTGGGCCCGACGGGCTGTGCTTCTCCGGCCCCAATCTGGTTCCGCTGCGCGGGGGGCCTTCGGCGATCCGCGCCTTCGCCGACCGCGCGGCCGGTCAGGTCCGGTCCTGTTCCTCAATGGTGGGACCGGCCGAGCAGGTACTCGAGCTGTGGTCGAGGCTGCAAGGAAGCTGGGGACCGGCCCGCGAAGAGCGTCCGGACCAGCCGCTGATGGTGCTCGACGGGCAACCGCTGGTTCCCGCTGATCCGCTGGTGCGCCCGGTGCGGTCCGATGAGCTGGACCGTTACCTGCCGGCTGCGGTGGCGATGTTCACTGAGGAGGTGGGGGTCGATCCTCGGCTATTCGACGGTGGTGCCGGCTACCGGGCCCGGGTTGCTGAGCTGATCGCCGCGGGTCGGGCATTCGCCCGATTCGAGGCCGGTGAGGTGGTGTTCAAGGCCGAGATCGGGGCGATGTCGTCCACCGTGGGGCAGATCCAGGGGGTGTGGGTGCACCCGGACCGGCGTGGGCAGAATCTGGCGGCCGGCGCGACCGCGGCTGTGGTGGCAAGACTGCAGCGGATAGGTCGGGTCGCCAGTCTGTACGTCAACACCTATAACAAGCCGGCTCGCGCCGCGTACCGCAGGATCGGCTTCACCCAGGTGGGCTGCTTCGCCACCGTGCTGTTCTGAACTATCAAGGGGGATACTCGCGCACGTGCGCCGACGACTGATCCTGCTGCTGGCTGCCTTGATGGCAAGTCTGCCGGTGGGCTGCGACGTCTTCGGACCCGATCCACAGGATGCAGCGGCTGCATTTCTGGCCGCGGTGGTCCGGGGGGATGCTGCTGCGGCCGGGCGGTTCACCGATGACCCGGTCGCCGCCAGCGCGTTGATCCGGCAGGTCCGTGCTGAACTGGAGCCGCAGAGCGTGCAGCTCACCCTGGGCCAGATCCGGTCCGGCGACAAAACCGCCTCGGCGTCCTTCTCCGCGGTCTGGGACCTGGGTAAGGGCCGGCAGTGGAGTTACCCGGGCACGATGGATCTTGTTCCTGCTGACACCAAAGAGGGCTGGTCGGTGCGGTGGAGTCCAGCGGTGCTGCACCCGCGGCTTGCCGCACAGCAGCGGGTGATGCTGCGCGAGGTGCCGGCTGAGCCGGCCCCGGTGGTCGACCGGGTCGGGACACCGCTGCTCACTGCCCAGACCGTGGTCACCGTCGCGCTGGACCGCAGTGAATCCCCGGACCTGCCGGACGTGGCGGACCGACTGGCCGAAGCGCTGCAGCGCTTCGATCCCCAGATCACTCAGCAGTCGATCATTGCGGGAGCCAACGCTGCCCCGCCAGGGCAGCGGGGTGCCGTGGCGGTGCTCCGTGAGCAGGACTACCAGTCGGTGCGGGACCGCATCCACGAGCTGCCCGGTGTGAGCTTTCCCACTCAGCAGCGGCTGCTCGGACCGGACCGGGACTTCGCCTCCCAGTTGGTGCCGGGCATTCGCAGGACGGTCGAGGAACAGCTCGCGGCGGCCGCCGGATGGCGCATCGTCACGGTGACCACGTTGGGTAAGGAGGTCGAAACGCTCGCCGGGCAGCCGCCGCGTCCGGTGCCGATGGTGACCACCACCGTCGACCGCGGTGTGCAGGCCGCCGGAGAAGATGCCGTCGACGCGGTGTCCACCCCAGCGATGATCGTGGTGATCCAGCCCTCCACCGGGGAGATCCTCGCGGTCGCGCAGAACAGCGCGGCCGACGCTCAAGGTGCTCTCTCGCTGACCGGGCGCTATCCGCCAGGTTCCACCTTTAAGATTGTTACGGCGTCGGCGGCGCTGCAGGCCAAAGCGGTGACACTGGACTCCCCGGTGGCTTGCCCGGCGACCACCACCATCGGGGACCGGAAAGTGCCCAACGACCAGCTCTTCGACCTGGGCACGGTGCCGCTGCACACGGCTTTCGCCCGCTCCTGCAACACCACGTTCGCGCAGTTGGCGGCTCGTCTGGGCGCCGGTGCGCTCACTGATGCGGCATACCAGATGGGCATCGGGATCGACTACGACGTCCCCGGCATCACGACCGTCACCGGGAAGGTCCCTCCCTCGGAGTCGATGGTGCGGCGTGCGGAGAACGGGTTCGGCCAGGGCAGGGTGCTCGCCAGCCCGTTCGGCATGGCTCTGGTGGCCTCGACAGTCGCGGCTGGCGGGCAACTGCCCACCCCGGTGCTGATCAGGGGAATGCCGGCTCGGACGGTGACCGGCCCGGCGGGACCGGTACCGCGCGAGGTTGCCGACGCGCTGCGGGCGATGATGCTCGAGGTGGTGACCCGGGGCACCGCGAAGAGCTTGGCGGGCCACGGGCAGCTGTACGGCAAGACCGGGACCGCCGAGTACAGCCCTACCGGGGCGCACGGCTGGTTCGTCGGCTTCCGCGGTGACCTGGCGTTCGCGACGTTGGTCGTTGACGGCGGCTCGTCCGCTCCCGCCCTGGACGTCTCCGAGCGCTTCCTGTCGGCGTTGGGTGCCGCCTGAGGCGGCCTAGAGTGTGGGTATGCCCGTGAGAACTCCGCTGCGACCCGGCCGGCTGACCCCGATGCGTTCCGTTCCCGCGCGGATCCCGCGCCCGGAGTACGTCGGCAGGCCCGCGCCCACCCCGAGTACCGACCCGTGGACGCAGCCGCCCGAGGTGATCGAGGCGATGCGGGTGGCCGGAAAGATCGCCGCGCAGGCGCTCGCCGAGGGCGGCCGGGCCGTGGTGCCCGGTGTCACCACCGATGATGTCGACCGGGTGGTTCACGAGTTCCTGATCGACCACGGCGCCTATCCCTCGACGCTGGGCTACAAGGGTTTTCCCAAGTCGTGTTGCACCTCGCTGAACGAGGTGATCTGCCACGGCATCCCGGACTCGACCGTGATCGAGGATGGCGACATCGTCAACATCGACGTCACGGCTTTCATCGGCGGTGTGCACGGCGACACCAACGCGACCTTCCTCGCTGGGGACGTGTCCGAGGAGGACCGGTTGCTGGTCGAGCGCACCCACGAGGCGATGATGCGCGGGATCCGGGCGGTGCGGCCGGGCCGTCAGCTCAACGTGATCGGCCGGGTCATCGAGGCCTACGCCAAGCGCTTCGGTTACGGGGTGGTCCGCGACTTTACCGGCCACGGCATCGGCCGCTGCTTCCACAGCGGTCTGGTCGTGCTGCATTACGACGAGCCTGCCGTGGACACCGTGCTGGAGCAGGGGATGACCTTCACCATCGAGCCGATGATCACTCTGGGTACGATCAACTACGACCTGTGGCCGGACGGGTGGACGGTGACCACCACGGACAAGCAGCGCACCGCGCAGTTCGAGCACACCTTGGTCGTCACCGCGGACGGGGCACAGATCCTGACCCTGCCGTAATCATGCGCGGTGCCCTGCTGGTCGCCGGCACCACCTCGGATGCGGGTAAGAGCGTGCTGGTGACCGGGATCTGCCGGTGGTTAGCCCGTCGCGGGGTGTCGGTGGCGCCGTTCAAGGCGCAGAACATGTCCAACAACTCGGTGGTGACCCCGGACGGCGGGGAGATCGGCCGGGCCCAAGCGGTGCAGGCCGCGGCCTGCGGTATCGAGCCGGCGGTGCGACTCAACCCGGTGTTGCTCAAGCCAGGCAGTGACCGGTCTTCGCAGGTGGTGGTTCTCGGCCGAGCCGACGGCACGGTGTCCGCAGCGTCCTACCGGCACCGTAAGGCGGAGTTGCTCGGCGTCGTGCTCGGTGCCTTGTCGGGGCTGCGGGCCGAGCACGACGTGGTGGTCTGCGAGGGCGCGGGCTCGCCTACCGAGATCAATCTGCGGTCCACCGACATCGCCAACATGGGACTGGCCCGGGCTGCCGGGCTGCCGGTGCTGGTCGTCGGGGATATCGACCGCGGGGGGGTGCTCGCGCATCTGTTCGGCACCCTGGCCCTGCTGGCACCCGCCGATCAGGCGCTGGTGGCCGGATTCGTGATCAACAAGTTCCGCGGCGATCCGGACCTGTTGGCGCCTGGCCTGGTCCAGTTGCGGGCGCTGACCGGCCGGCGCAGCTACGGTGTGCTGCCGTTCTGTGAGTCGTTGTGGCTCGATGCTGAGGACTCACTGGCCCATGTCGGCGACCGGGCGGTGGGGCGTGGCGCGGCGCCTTATGGGTCGCAGTGGTTGCGGGTGGCCGCGGTGCGGCTGCCGCGGATCTCCAACGGTACCGATGTCGACGCGTTGGCCTGCGAACCCGGCGTGGCGGTCCGATACGTCACTGAGCCCTCCCGGCTGGCCGACGCCGACCTGGTGGTGCTGCCCGGCTCGAAGTCCACCGTGGCGGACCTTTCCTGGCTGCGCCAGACGGGGCTGGCTGCTGCGGTGGTGGCGCACGCTGCGGCCGGGCGTCCGGTGTTCGGGATCTGCGGCGGTTACCAGATGCTGGGGCGTCGCATCGTCGATGACGTCGAATCGGATGTCGGGGAGGTGGCCGGCCTGGGGTTGCTCGACCTCGAGGTAATCTTCGATCCGGTCAAGCAGCTGGGGCGCTGTCACGGCACCGCGCTGGGTCAGACCGTCACTGGCTACGAGATCCACCACGGTCGGGTGGTGCATCGCGGCGATCCTGCCTTGGTGTCCGGACCGGACGAGGGCTCTGACGGTGGGCATGTGCTGGGTACCCATTGGCACGGGTTGTTCGAGAACGACGCTTTCCGCCGCGCCCTGCTGCGCCGGGTGGCTCACCTCGCCGGCCGACCCGGTTTTCGTCCGGCGCCCGACACCAGCTTCGCCGCGGTACGGGATGCTCAGCTGGACCTGCTCGGCGACCTGGTCTCGGCCCATGTGGACACCGCCGCGCTGGTCGAGCTGATCGAGGGTGGTGCACCGACTGGCCTGCCCTTCGTCCGTCCGGCACCTTGGTCTGACCAGACTTGACCTAGTACTCTGGGTTGGTGGAGAAGCAAGTGAACGTCTACGAGGCCAAGACCCAGTTCTCCAAGTTGCTGGAGCAGGTCGAGGCGGGAGATGAGATCGTCATCGCCCGCCACGGCAAGCCGGTCGCTCGGTTGGTGCCGCTACAGCGCACTGCGACACTGCGGCAGCTAGGTTCGCTGCGGGGCAAGATCTGGATATCGCCGGACTTCGATGAACCGGACCAGGAACTGATCGATCTCATGGAGAACGGGCCGATCTTCCCGGATGAGACCGACCGGCTGTGAGGCTGCTGCTCGACAGCCATGTGGTGCTCTGGTCGTTGCAAAGGCCGGAACGGTTGCCTAAGGAGGCTGTCGCCGCGATCACGGATCCCGTGAACTCGGTCGACGTCTCGGTGGCCTCACTGTGGGAACTCGCGATTAAACAGTCGCTCGGCAAGCTCAGGGTGGACGGGGACCTACGCGAGCACCTGACCCTGCAGTCCTTCTCCGAACTGCCGGTGCTCGGCGAGCACGCCCTGGCCGTGCGGGACCTGCCGCGACACCATCGGGATCCGTTCGACCGGCTACTCATCGCCCAGGCGAGGTGCGAGGGGCTCACGATCGTCACCGCTGATCGAGCATTTGCCGCCTATGACGTGCCGATCATGCCTGCTTAACTCCCAGGTCATGGGCCAGCGGTAATGGAGCGCGTTCAGCACATGGGTGAGGACGTCGGTAGCGGCCTGGCGGCGGTCGGGCCTGATGGACCAGACAGCGGGCAGTACGACGCCGAGAAAGATCAGCAGGAAGGCGAAACCGGCCAGGCATAGCCCGATCCGGACGTGATACGCCACTACCTCGAGGGCGAGGTGGATGACGTCGGCGAAGGAATGCATGGTGCGGGTCCCTTCGATGGCTCGTCGGCTGAACTACAGTCGGCCCCAGCTTTATCAGATCTTGGACGGGGGGATCTGCCGTCCGCCCGAGTGGGACCGGCTGGTCGAGCCGCTGGTCCGGGCGTGTACCGGCGCCGAACCGTTGTTCCCCGATCCGTTCCAGGGTGCGCACGGCTGCGTAGTCGTCGTCGAACGGCGGCACGAGGTCGGGGGCGACGGTGGCGGAGTGGTGCAGCCAGACCTCGCGGGCTGGAAGCGGCGCCGGATCGAATCCGTCGTCGTGGTCTGCACCCCACTGCTGCCGGGTGATGATGTTCACGCGCACATGGTCCCTTTCGAGCATCGACGTCGCTGAAGTCCGAATAAGGGGGGTCATATCAGGGCCACTGCGCTGGTCGGACGTTGGATTACCCAGCAACCGGACGCTCCGCTGAACGTCTGATATATCACCTAAGCCCGTTTCTCGACCCTCGGAGGTCATCATGGGCGCTATCACCAGGCGGACCCTCGCCGCCGTTGTCCTCAGCGCCGCGGTGGTCACCGCCGGCGCCGTCCCG
Organism: Pseudonocardiaceae bacterium; assembly: GCA_035275565.1. Taxonomy (GTDB): domain Bacteria; phylum Actinomycetota; class Actinomycetes; order Mycobacteriales; family Pseudonocardiaceae. Next base: position 19,858 of record DATEMN010000294.1, read on the forward strand.
GCCCAGTCAGCCCCAGCCCAGCAGCCACCGCTCATCGGGGTGCTTACCGGCGTCCGGACCGGGCTGCACCCGACATTCGATCGGATCGTGCTGGACTTCGCCGGTCCGCCACCCCAGGTCAGCCACCGGTTCGTAGACGAGCTGATCCAGGACGGCTCCGGCAACATCGAATGGCTCACCGGCGCCGCATTCGTGGAAGTGATCGCCACTCCGGCGTACACGCACGACCAGGGCAATCCCAGCTGGCCCGGGCCAGGGAAGTTCCGCACCCGCAACCTGTCCAACGTCATGGCAGTCGTGGTCCCCGGCGACTATGAGGCCGTGCTGTCGGTCGGGGTCGGCATCCGTAAGAAGACCTGGGCCAGAGTGTTCACGCTGGCCGCGCCAAGCCGGATAGTGATCGATGTCGGTCGGTGAGGTTAGCCTCGCTAGCGTGCCGATCCTGCTGCTGTCCACCGCTGACACCGATCTGCTCGCCGCCCGCGCCTGTGGCGCTGGTTACCGGGTTGCCAACCCGGCCCGGACCGAGCCCGCCGAGCTACCCGCGCTGCTGGACGGGGTGGACATCGTGGTGCTCCGGTTGCTCGGCGGGCGGCGGGCCTGGGAACCCGGGCTCGGGGCACTGCTGCGTGCCGGCTTGCCAGTGGTGTGCCTGGGCGGCGAGGCGACCCCCGATGCGGAGCTGATGGCGGCGTCCACGGTCCCGGCCGGGGTGGCGGCGGAAGCGCTGCGCTACCTGGTCGCCGGTGGGCCTGAGAACCTGGCTGAGCTGGCCCGGTTCCTGTCCGACACGGTGCTGCTCACCGGGGAGGGCTTCGAGCCACCGGCCCCCACTCCGGAGTACGGGGTGTACGGGGCTGCCACTCAGGACCCGGGGCGCCCGACCGTGGGGATCGTGTTCTACCGGGCGCACGCGCTGGTGGCCAACACCGGTTTCGTTGACGTGCTGGCCGACGCCGTCCGGGCGACCGGAGCGAACGCCCTGCCGGTGTTCTGTGGCTCGCTGCGCGGGCTGGGCGACGCGCAGGCCCACGGGCTACGCACGCTGCTGGGCCGCTGCGACGCGGTGGTGACCACGGTGCTCGCGGCGGGTGGCAGCGCCGGAGCTGAGGAGTCGTGGGATGCGGGCGCGCTGGCCGTGCTGGACGTCCCGGTGCTGCAAGGCTTATGTCTGACCACGTCCCGGGCGGTCTGGGAGGCCAGTGACGCGGCGCTGTCCCCGATGGACGCCGCCATGCAGGTCGCCATCCCGGAGTTCGACGGGCGGCTGATCTCGGTGCCGTTCTCCTTCAAGGAACCCGGTCCGGATGGGATCCCGATCTACGTCGCCGATCCGGAGCGGGCCGCGCGGGTGGCTGGCACTGCTGTCGCGCTGGCCCGGTTGCGGCAGGTGCCCGCCCCTGGTAAACGGCTGGCGATCGTGCTGTCGGCTTATCCGACCAAGCACGGCCGGATCGGGAATGCGGTCGGGCTGGACACCCCGGCGTCGGCTGTGGTGCTGCTGCGTGCGCTCGCCGAGGCCGGCTATGACCTCGGTGGCCTGGACGTCGGCGGGTTGGAAGGTGACGCGTTGATCCACCGGCTGATCGCTGCGGGCGGGCACGACGTGGAGTGGCTCACCGAGGAACAGATGGCGGGCGCGACGATCCGGGTGCCCACCGCGCAGTACCTCGAGTGGTTTACTCAGCTGGCCGCTGACCTGCGCGAATCCGTGGTAGCGGCCTGGGGGCAGCCACCGGGGCAAGTGTACGTGTCCGACGACGCGGTGTACGTCGGCTCGCTGCGGTTCGGCAACGTGGTGCTGCTCATTCAACCGCCGCGCGGATTCGGTGAGAACCCAGTGGCGATCTATCACGACCCCGCGCTGGCACCGTCGCACCAGTATTTGGCCGCTTACCGCTGGCTGGAACGGGATTTCGGCGCGCATGCCGTGGTGCATCTGGGTAAGCACGGCAATCTGGAGTGGTTGCCCGGCAAGGGTTTGGGCCTGGCCGCGGACGATGCCCCCGACGCCGTGCTGGGCAACCTGCCGCTGGTGTACCCGTTCATCGTCAACGACCCCGGTGAGGGCACCCAGGCCAAACGCCGGGCGCACGCCACCATCGTCGATCACATGATCCCGCCGATGGCCCGGGCCGACACTTACGGCGACCTGGCCCGCCTCGAGCAGTTGCTCGACGAGTACGCCACGGTGGCGGCTCTGGACCCGGAGAAGCTGCCCACCCTGCGTGGCCAGATCTGGACCCTGATCCAGAGTGCTCAGCTGCACCGGGATCTGGGCGCTGACACCGCGCCGGGGGACGAGGATTTCGACGACTTCGTCATGCACCTCGACGGGTACCTGTGCGAGATCAAGGACGTGCAGATCCGTGACGGCCTGCACGTACTGGGCCGTGCCCCTGAGGGCGAGGAGCTAGTCAACGACGTGCTCGCGGTGCTACGGGCCCGCCAGGTGTTCGGTGCGGGCGCGGCGCTACCGGGTTTGCGGGCCGCCATCGCTGCGTCGATAGGCATGGATGAGCAGGGGCCGCTTGCCGACGTCGACCGCTTGGAGGCACTTGCTCGCACCCTGGTCCAGGGCACCCAGGCCGTCGGCTGGGCCGTCGGCAAGGTGCCTGCCGTGGTCGCCGAGGTCTTAGGAGAGCCCGACGCGGGGGTGGTGGCGGTGCTGCGGTTTGGCTGCGCCGAGCTGGTGCCCCGGCTGGCCGGCACTCCTGCCGAGATCACCAACATCCTGCGCGCCCTAGGTGGCCGATTCGTCGAGCCTGGGCCGTCCGGCTCACCCACCCGCGGGCTGGTCTCCGTGCTGCCCACCGGGCGCAACTTCTACTCCGTCGACCCCAAGGCCATCCCGTCGCGCAACGCCTTCGAGGTGGGTGCTGCGCTGGCCGACTCGCTGCTGGCCCGCCACCGCGCCGACACCGGTAGCTGGCCCGCCTCGGTGGGCCTCACTGTCTGGGGTACCTCGGCGATGCGCACCCAAGGCGACGACATCGCCGAGGTGCTGGCGCTGCTCGGGGTGCGCCCGACCTGGGACGACGCCT
>DATEMN010000295.1:0-5310 GCA_035275565.1 Pseudonocardiaceae bacterium
GTCGCAAACTCGGCGGTCGGCGTTGGATTCATAGTTATGGTCACTGTTTTCGGGATCATGAGACCGGAGACATTTTTGACGTCGAGCACGTTGCAGGATCTTCTCAATCAGGCGGCGATTCCGGTCATCCTAGCGTGCGGAATCACCTTCACCATGGGCGTCGGCGAGTTCGATCTATCGTTCACCGCGGTTCTGGGCGTGGCTGCAGCCGTGGTCATTGTTTTGATGGCGAACCGCGGCTATCCAATCCTTGTGAGCTGTCTGGCTGCGCTGGCGTTGGCACTTGCCGTCGGGTTGGTCATCGGTTTGCTCGTCACATTCGGCAAAGCGTCATCCTTCATCGTCACCCTTGCCCTCGGATCGGTGCTCACCGGTCTCGAGATCATGCTCACCGACAACCAGAGCATTTACCGCAACATCCCGCCTTCCTTCAGTGACTTCGCCAGTAACTCGGTAATAGGCCTCAAAGCACCGGTTTGGGTGACCATCGCAATCGTGGCTCTCGCCTTTGTCCTGCTACATGCCACCAAATTCGGTAGGCATGTTTACGCGATCGGCGGAAACTCCAAGGCAGCTTTCCTGGCTGGGGTACGGGTCCGCAGGGTTCGGGTCTACTGCTTCATTCTTCTGGCGGGTCTCGCAGGAGTCGCTGCCATCATCGCCACCTCCAAAACAGCGTCCTACTATCCGAACATTTCGGGTGGCCTTCTCCTCAGCACGTATGCAGCTGTGTTTCTCGGCGCTGCAATGAGCACGAGTAATCGCTTCACTGTGGTCGGCTCAGCGCTGGGTGTTGTGTGGCTGTTGACGCTCCAGACCGGACTGACCCAGCTCAATCAGCCCGCATGGGTCTCCACACTGATTCAGGGGTTGGTTCTGGTCACCGCGGTGTTGATCGCAGCCCGGAACCGAGGGCGGTCCCAATGACGGCCTCGACCCACGAAGCGGAAGTGAAACCGCCGGGTTCCGATGGGCCATGGCTCGAGGTGCGCGGCATTGCGAAACACTACGGCGGCGTGAAGGCACTGAGAAGCGCGAGCATGGACCTCCTTGCCGGGGAGGTGCACGGCATCATCGGGCCGAACGGGGCAGGTAAGTCAACACTGGTCAAACTCCTCGGGGGCGTCGAATCAGCGGATACCGGCTCGATTCTCGTCGACGGCAGCGAGGTAGAAATGAGTAGCCCCTCTGTCGCGCAACAGCATCGGATCATTTTGATGCCGCAAGAGCTCTCGTTGGTGCCCGAGAGCTCCATCGTCGACAACATCGTGCTGGGTTCCGAGCCGACCGTGTTCGGAGCGCTGTCGGCGAAGCAGGCACGACGCCGATCGGCTTCTGCACTCGACGCTATTGGTCTGGACCTGCCATTGAGCGCTCAGGTCAGTGAGCTCAGCACCGTCCATAAACGTCTGCTGATGCTGGCCCGCGCGCTTGACCGAGCCCCCCGGTTGCTCATTCTCGACGAGCCGACCGCTGGCCTCGCCGCCCATGAAGCCAGCCTTGTAATGGACACCGTCTCGAGAGTGGTGGCCAAGGGTGTCACAGTCATCTACATCTCGCACCACCTGACCGAGGTGGCCAAGTTGTGCAATCGCGTATCCACCGTCCGCGAAGGACGCATGGTCGACACCATCTGTGGCGATGACATTACCAAAGCTGCCCTGGTCGAAAGGATTGTGGGATCTGACAACGCGACTCACCCGTCCGGATCGGTCGCATTCGATCCAGCTACGGTCACCAGTCCACCCGATCGATCGTCGGGACTGCAGGTTGAGGGACTAGCGGGCGCGAGAATTGCCGGCATATCCTTCTTGGCTCCGCGTGGAAGTGTCACAGGAATAACCGGACTCTTGGGATCTGGGGTGGCCGAATTGGTGTCCACGATCGCCGGTGCAAGCCGTCCGTTGCGTGGCACGATTCGACTGGATGGGATCGAGGAGAACTTCTCCTCCCCCGCTGATGCCCTCCGACGAGGTGTCGGCTATCTCGCAGGTGACCGAACCACGGCTGTCGTCCCAGAGATGTCGGTTCGCGAGAACGTGTCGATCTCTGCGTTGAGCCGTTGGGCGAATGCACTTGGAATCGTCAAAAAGCGACGAGAGTTGAGTGCGACGAAATCAATACTCCATTCGCTCGCCGTGGACGTTGACGTGGAGCTGCCGATCACTGCGCTATCGGGCGGCAATCAGCAGCGAGCACTCGTCGGGCGTTTGGTCGCGTCCGAGGTCGAGTTCATCATCCTCGACGAACCCACTGTGGGCGTTGATTTGGCTGCACGACAGGCACTCTGGGATGTGATACACGAACTGTCCCAGACTCGGACCGTAATCGTCGCCAGTAGCGAGCCTGATGAGTTGGTCGCGTTGTGCGACCAGGTTGTCTGCTTGAAGCATGGGTCCGTCGCCCAAGTCCTCACGGCACAGGAAATCAACCAAAATGCGATCACCCATGCTGTGACATGATCCCGGTGTCGACCATGCCGAACAACCAGGCATGGTCGACATTTTAGTCACGCGACCACAGCGAGCGCTGACCAGCAAGGCAGGGCGGAACGGGATCGCTGTATGCACATGGTCGAGATGGTCAACGAAAGTATTTCGGGAGCGAGACGTTCCACTCCGCGGAATCCACAGCCGCAGCACTCCGGGCTGCGCAGGTACGACGCACGACTTTTGTGGAGCATCGCCAACAGGCTTCCCTCCACTCGCAATTGTCTGTTGATCGACGCGCGTTGACCGACGCACCGATGATTCAACACCTGCCGGAAGAGCGCATGCAGCTGTCAGCTCCCCACTGCCCGGCCATCGTGAGCGGCCGGAGAAGGCTGCGCTCGACAACGCTACGTACCTGCTCGGACTCGCCGAGCAACGCCGATCCGATCCGGGCGACGACCTATTGTCGATCCTGGTGGCAGCTCAGGACCGCGGAGAAATCGGCGAGAACAACTTGTTGGCGGTGGTGTTCGGACGCACTCGTCGGCAGCACCGACACGAACACCGTGCAGACCCGCTGCAGCCTGGAGGCGTTCGCAGAGAACCCTGACGATTGGCAAGTCCTGCGAGATCAAGCTGGCCGCACCCGAAACAGCGCAAACGGATTCAGCCGTGACGAAGTCGCGGGCGAGCGTTCACACTGTCTCGGCGCCGACCCCGGTGCGGTCCTGAACCGACTCAGGGGTCGCATGGCTCAGCGGCGGATGATGGGAAGGATCAGGCGGCTGGGGTAATTGGGGCCGTGCAGTATTCGATTGACAGCGACGACGCATGCCTGATTGGTGTCCTCGGCGATGACGCCGCCTGTGTTGGTGTTGCGGTCGTATCGAGGGAAGTTACTGCTGGAAACTTCGAGCCGGATCCGATGGCCGGGTAGAAATACGTTAGATGTCACCGACAGATCCAAGGTGATCTCGTATACCTTCTCAGGTTCGAGAGATTCGGGGTCAGCGAGAGAGTTGCGATAGCGGGCGCGCATGATTCCGTCGGTCAGGTAGATGGCCCGTCCGTCGGGGAAGACGTCTACAAGTTTACCGGTGAAGTCAGTGTCTCGAGCCGACGAGCTCACGTGCAGTATCAGCGAGATATGACCGGTCACCTCGACCGCATCATCAAGTTCTGGAGTGGTGAAGCACAGTACGTCATCGCGACTTTCGACCGAGCGTTGGTCGGCGGGTCCAGCACCCTTGATCGCGGCCGGTAGCATCACGCGGCCACCGATGCTAGGCACAGGATTGGCCGGATCGTAGGTATATGTGTCGACCGCCTCCCTGGTCGGCCGCTCAGCGCTCAGGAGACCGTCGCCGCTGGAAGTGTGGGCGTGGCCGTCGCTATCGAGGAAGTACTCGGTGTACTGGGTGTCGATCAGTGGCCAGTCCTGCTCGTCGCGCCATTGGTCAATGCCCATGACGAAGATACGAACCGGAGCGGTGTCGGCGAGGGCGTCGGTCCGGCCGCGCAACCATCGATCGTAGAAGCGAATGTGCACGTCGGTGATCTCGGATGCGGCTGGAGGGGCGGTGATTCCGAACTGGCGGTCGGGATAGACACCGTCAGTGCAGATGTGGTCCCACGGGCCGATGAGGAGCCGTTGGCCCTCGCGGGCCTCAATGCTGCCGCCCTCGTTCTTCATCCGTGTGTAGCTGCGGACCGTGTCATTGACAAACAAGTCAAACCACCCACCGATATGGAGTGCGGGGACCGTGATCTTGTCGAAATTCTCGGCAACGGCGACGTCCTGCCAGTACATGTCGCGGTCAGGGTGGCGGATCCAGTCCGACCACCACGGCATCAATTTGGTGATCAGAGGCTGGTCGCTGACGGGTAGCTTGTCCAGCTGTGGCCGTGGGTCACTGACCAACCCAACGACATCCATGAGTATTGTCGGATCGCCAGCACCTGCGGCCAGAGCGTTCTTCTCCGCGTACAACGCCATCATTGTGGTCCAGAACAACACGGTGTGCCACGACAGTGCACCACCGTCCGAGTACCAGGGGGCTCGATAGTAGTCTGTAGTGGTCACTGTCGGCACGATCGCCCTCAGCCCCTCGGGTGCCTGCGAGGCACTCGCCCACTGCGTGAAGCCAAGGTATGACGGACCGTAGGTCCCGATGGCACCATCGCACCAGGGCTGCTCGCGTAACCAGGCGATGGTGTCTGCGCCATCGTGCGGTTCGTTGACGAATGGCGTGAACTCTCCCGGTGATCTGAAGGAGCCCCGGCAGTCCTGCCACACCACGGCGTAGCCGGCCTCCAAAAGAGCGAAAATCTCTGGGTTGGTTTGGGCGGCGAACGCGCCTTGCAGCAGCGTGTCCTTACCGTACGGCAGACGTACCAGCAGGGTCGGTGCAGGACCGCCCTCCGGAATCCACAAATCGGTCGCGAGCGTCACCCCGTCCCGCATCGGTACTCGAACATCTTTTTCCACACGGATCCCCATGGGGAATCTCCTTTACTTGGATGGCGATTCTCATCTGATAATTGCTTCGCAATGCCTTGTACCAAAAACGTTCTAGTGAGTGCCGCATTCAGGCTTCGACCCGAAGGCTGACTGGTTGGCGATCGCCCTACTGACCTGTGAAGACATTGACTCATGCATCACTCAGTTGCCTCTTCCAGCGGTTGATGTCCGGTTCCGTCGGCTGGCACCAGTGCCTCGCCGAGCGCTGCCGGTGCGGTGCGGTGCGGTGAGACGACGATCACTGTGCTCCCAGCGGTCCCGGTGCCGGCATTTGCACTTCCTCCCATGCACGAGCGCCAGCTTTTTCTGGTGTGAGCGCCGAATCGCGAACGCGACTCGCGTGTGCGATCGAGAGCA
>DATEMN010000296.1:0-2421 GCA_035275565.1 Pseudonocardiaceae bacterium
CAACCCAAAAACCGGCAGTTCACAATCTGCACGTTCCTGCTGCCATCGGTGTCCGTCGACGGTCTGGCCCAGCGCCAGGCGTTTTACAAGGGTGATGGCCTGCCGGTAGAGGAACTGCCACCGAGCCGGACCGAACTCGCCTGCGTCCCCGCAGTCCGGCTCGCGAACAGCTGACCGCCAGCCGAGCACGCCTCCTGCGAAGTGACCACCAGGTAGCCGCCACCGTGCACCGGGTGTTCGCATCGCCCAGAAATGCTCGGCCCACGGCACTAAGTTGACGAGGCTGGGCTGTTCGGTTTCCTGGTGTAGGCGGGTCAGACTGGGTTCGAGGCGCCACGCCATCGTCGCTGTACAGAGAGCACCGCTACCCGGTGGAGATCATCAGTCACGGTGTGGCTGTATCACCGGTTTCCGCTGAGCTTGCGGGAGGTCGAGGAGATGATGATGCCCGCGGTGTCCTGGTCACGTCCGAGGAATCTGTTGCATTAACAGGAAGCAAATACACTAACGGCGTAGACGCCTGTTCAGATGGCGAGGGTGAGCTCGGTAAACGCCGCCGCAAGCCGATGCCTTGGGTTGATATCCAGGCAGAGTTCGTAATGGCCTCGGCGGAGTTCTGGATGAAGGCGTGCCCTGTGCTGACCACTCGCGTCGAGCGCAACTGTTTCAGCCCACGCATTGGCTGCAGCCGGGCCTTTAACCGGCCGTGATCAGCCTCAATGGCAGCGTGCGAGGGATTCGGATCGCGACTCTCTTCCGTAGCGGCAAGAGAAGGGACTCGCACACTGGAGAAGCGTAAATGCCCAGGTCAGCGACCTGGGCGTTCATCGGTGGAGCTACTCACCGCTTACTCGCAATCCACACAAGCCGCTGACTTGGGATTTTGTCACACCATGGCATTCGCTAACCTCGTGCGCTGCGAGACCGAGCACAAAACTCCCTGGATCCTGCGCGAACGCCTCCATGAGCGCGAGATCGCCGAACTGATCACCGCCTACCGCCACGGCGCCACCTCCGCCTCCCTCGCCACGACCCACGGCGTGAGCCCCAGCAGCGTCAAACGCCTCCTACGCGCCGCCGGTGTCCGCCGCACACCATCCAACCCTAGGAGCCGCGAAGGCCACACCGCCCACCACGTATCCGTAACCCGCTCATGCCCAGGCATTCACCGGCCGCCGTGGAGCGGCGAGCCGGGAGGCCATACTGATACCGGCAGGCTCAGGGGTCGGGCGGGCGAAGGGCCGTGATCGATGGCGAGCATGGGCACGGTGACGGCACGCGGTGCCACGTGGCTGGTGCTGGCCGCCCCACCGACCGCCGTGGTGAGTGTCTGGTGGGACGTCGTGATGATCCATCCGGTGCTCACAGCGGTGCTTCTCGGAGTGTATGAAAGCGTGGTCGCGGTGCTGCTTTTCGCCGGGAAGATTGCCGGGAAGATTGTTGAGGAGTTGCAGAAACGCTGGCAGGGACGGATCGTCAATCGCATTGACTGGGAGTTGGAGCAGTTGGTTGCTTCATTCGGTGAGCGCTACCGGGAGTTCGTGCTGGGCAGCCTGCGCTTCATTGACCTCAAGGGCCTGGCGACCGTCGGTTTCTACACTCCCGGGCTGGACGAGGTCTTCGTCGATGTGAGTCTCGCGCCTCGGGAGCCGAATCAGGTCTCCGGGGGTCTGCTCGCACATGTTCCTGCCGAGGTCACCGATCGCCATTCGATCTGGGATTTCCTCGACCGGCCACAACCGGTGGTCTTGGCGGTCATCGGTGTTCCCGGCAGCGGGAAGACCACGTTGTTGCGCCACACGGCTCAGCAGGTCTGCCGCGATCACCGCACTCAGCAGCGCGCGGTACCGATACTGCTGTACTTGCGTGATCATATCAGCGCGATCATCTCGACTCCGGATGTCGGGCTCCCGGAGCTGGTTCGTGGCACGCTCGGCCGGTACGGCCGCGACGAGCCCCAGGGCTGGTTCGAGCGACAGCTGCACAACGGGGCCTGCCTGGTGCTACTCGACGGGCTGGACGAGGTAGCCCGCCCAGAGGATCGCAGGAGCGTGGCCAGCTGGGTCGAGCGCCAGATCAGGCAGTATCCGAAGAACGATTATGTAATCACCTCACGGCCCCAGGGCTACCGGATGGCCCGCATCGACGGCGCGGCTGTGCTGCAGGTCCGCAGCTTCACCGACGAGCAGGGGAGGCGTTTCCTCAGGAGCTGGTATCTCGCAGTCGAGCGGCACAGCACCGGCGTCACGGACGACGACGTGCGCCGACGAGCCGAGGAGGCTGCGGACGATCTGCTCCAGCGGTTGAATGACGCGCCCGCGCTGTACGAGTTAACGGTCAACCCGCTGCTGCTCACCATGATCGCGACTGTGCACCGCTACCGTGGCGCGCTGCCCGGCAGCCGGGTCGACCTGTATGGCG
>DATEMN010000297.1:0-3055 GCA_035275565.1 Pseudonocardiaceae bacterium
GCCGCGCCCCGGTGGGCGCGAATGCGGTACCGACGTCAGCCGCCCCCAACGCTCGTTCGACCTGTGTGGCAGCGGCCAGCAGCACCGGTACCCCGGCTTGTGCGGCCACCGCCGCGGCGTCGAGTTTGGAAGCCATTCCCCCAGTACCCAGCGCACCACCGGCGCCGACCCGCACTCCGTGCAGATCGGACGGACCGGACACCTCGGGAACCAGGCGGGCCGGACCGCGTCGCGGGTCACCGTCGTAGAGCCCGCCGACATCGGAGAGCAGCACCAATGCGTCGGCCCCGACCAGGTGCGCCACCAGGGCGGCCAGCCGGTCGTTGTCACCGAATCGGATCTCGTCGGTGGCGACCGTGTCGTTCTCGTTGACCACCGGCAGCACGCCCAGGCCGCGCAACCGGGCGAAGGTGCGTTGCGCGTTACGGTAGTGCGCGCGGCGGACCATATCGTCGGAGGTCAGCAGCACTTGCCCGACGGTGCGCCCATACCGCCCCCAGGATTCGGCGTAGGCATGTGCCAGCGCCAGCTGCCCGACGCTGGCGGCCGCCTGCTGAGTGGCCAGATCGCGGGGCCGGCGGCGCAGCCCCAACGGGGCCAGCCCGGCAGCGATGGCGCCCGAGGACACCAGTACTAGGTGGGTGCCGGTCGCGACGCGGGCTGCGAGAGCGTCGACCAGGGTGTCCAGTCTGACCCGGTCCAGCCCGCCGGCTGCCGTGGTAAGCGAGGAGGAGCCGACCTTGACCACCAGGTACCGCGCCCGCGCCACAGCCTGCCGGGCCGGGCTCACTCGTGCTCCACCGCAGCTCCCGGCTCGCGCCTGGTGCGCCGGGCAACCTTACGTTGGGCGGCACCGACGCGCTCGTCACCATCCAGCCGCCAGTCCGTCCCCCGCCCCCCCAGACGTACTGCGGCGGCTCCGGCCGGTGTAGCGGGCTCCCAGGCAAAGGTGACGTCGCCGATGGTGACCGGGCACCCGGCGCGGGCACCCACGGCAGCGAGAGCGTCTTCGACACCGAGTCGGGCCAGCCGATCGGCTAGGTAACCGACAGCCTCGGCGTTGTCGAATCTCGTCTGGCGTACCCACCGCTGCGGGCGGGTGCCGCGGACGATGAACCCCGCAGGATGATCGGGATCGGCCGTGATCTCGAACCCGGACTCGTCGACCGCCGAGGGGCGCAACACCACTCGGGTGGGTTGTGGCGGCGGCTGGTCGGATCGGTGCCGGCGCACCGCAGTGCCGAGAGCGAAGGTGAGCTCCCGCAGGCCCTCAGTGGTCACCGCGGACACGGGGTACACCGGCAGCCCACGGGCCGCGAGCTCGGGACCCACCATCTCGGCCAACTCCCGAGCGTCCGGCACGTCGATCTTGTTGAGCACCACCAGCCGGGGCCGCGACAGCAGCTCGCCGCCCAGCGACCCCTCTCCACCTGATGATTCGGCGTAGGCGGCCAGCTCATGCTCCAGCGCATCCACATCGGACAGCGGGTCACGCCCGGGCTCGACGGTCGCGCAGTCCACCACGTGCACGAGCACCGCGCAGCGTTCGATGTGGCGCAGGAACTCCAGCCCGAGCCCCTTGCCCTGGCTGGCGCCGGGGATCAGACCCGGCACGTCGGCGACGGTGAAAACCGTCTCACCCGCGGTCACCACGCCGAGATTGGGCACCAGCGTGGTGAACGGGTAGTCGGCGATCTTGGGACGGGCCGCCGAGAGCACCGAGACCAAGGAGGACTTGCCCGCTGAGGGGAAGCCGACGAGACCGACATCAGCCACCGACTTCAGTTCCAGCACTAGCTCCCGGGCCTCGCCAGGCTCGCCGAGCAGGGCAAAGCCCGGCGCCTTGCGGGCTCGGGAGGCCAGCGCTGCGTTGCCTAACCCCCCGTGCCCACCGGCTGCGGCGACGAATCGGGTGCCGGCGCCCACCAGGTCGGCAATCACCTCGCCGTCAGGGGTGAGCACCACGGTGCCGTCCGGAACTCGCAGCTCGAGGTCCTCACCCACTGCGCCGTTGCGGTGGGCGCCCTGCCCCTGCTTGCCGCTCGCGGCTTTCGCCTGAGTGCGGTAATGGAAGTCAAGCAGGGTGTGCACGCCGGGATCCACCACCAGGACCACATCGCCGCCGCGTCCGCCGTTGCCGCCGTCGGGTCCGCCCAGCGGCTTGAACTTCTCCCGGTGCACCGAAGCGCAGCCGTGGCCGCCGTCGCCCGCAGCGACGTGGATCACCGCACGGTCCACGAACCGGGACATCTCTACGCCTCCTTCCACCCGGTACCGCAACGCCGACGAGGGGCGGGCCGGTCATCTAGCCGGTCCCGCCCCTCGTAGGGTGCTCGCTGTGTGGGCCGGGCTCAGACCTCGGCCAGAACGATGTTGACCATCTTGCGTCCACGCCTGGTGCTGAACTGCACCAAACCCGCCTCAAGCGCGAACAGGGTGTCGTCACCACCGCGGCCGACATGCGCACCCGGATGGAACTTGGTGCCACGCTGGCGGATGAGGATCTCTCCTGCGTTGACCGCCTGCCCACCGAACCGCTTCACCCCGAGCCGCTGAGCGTTGGAGTCACGACCGTTCCGGGAACTGGACGCGCCCTTTTTGTGTGCCATCGGTGCTCACACCCTCCGAAAAATCACTGTAGGCCCCACGTCACAGGGAGATTCCGGTGACCTCGACGCGGGTCAGCTGCTGGCGGTGACCCTGACGCTTGTGGTATCCGGTCTTGTTCTTGAACTTGTGAATCCGGATCTTGGGGCCTTTGGTCTGCGCAACGACCTTTGCGCTGACCGAAGCCGCGCCCAGAGCCGTGGCATCGGTGGTCACCTCAGAGCCGTCCACGAGCAGCACAGCGGGGAAGCGGACCTCGGTCCCAGGCTCACCCTCGAGCTTCTCCACCTCAACGACATCCCCGACGGCCACTTTGTACTGCTTGCCGCCGGTCTTCACGATCGCGTACATCGGGTGGGACTCCTGCTGTTCGACTGAAGTGGACGGTAGCTGGGTGTCTTGCAAACGCTGCGTGCACAAACCTAGGCCCGCCGATAAGGCGGGCCGC
>DATEMN010000298.1:0-2979 GCA_035275565.1 Pseudonocardiaceae bacterium
GACAACCCCAACGGGCCGCTCGCCCTGTCCTGCGCCTCCGTGCCCTCCACCGTGGCCATGATGCTCACCCAGCTCGACGCACAACTCGGCGATCACGTCCTGGAGATCGGCGCCGGCACCGGCTACAACGCCGCCCTCCTCGGCGAGATCGTCGGCAACGACGGTGAGGTCACCACCATCGACATCGACAGCGACGTCACCGTGCACGCCCGCAACGCACTCAACAACGCCGGATACGAGCACGTGCGCGTCATGGAGCGCGACGGACTGAAGGGCGCACCCGAATACGGCCCCTACACCCGCATGATCGGCACCGTGGGCTTCTGGGACATCCCCACAGCCCTGCGTGACCAACTCGTCGACGATGGTCGCTTCGTCCTGCCACTGCGCTGGCGCGGCCAGACCCGCTCCGTCGTCCTCACCCGCCAGGGCGAGACACTGCTCTGCCAGGGCATGGAACTGTGCGGCTTCGTCCCCATCATCGGCCAGGACGGCGAACGCACCGTCAACCTGGCCGACGCCACCGTCCGCATCCACCACGACCAGGACCAGGACATCGACGCCGCCAGGCTGAACGACGCCCTCGCACAGCCAGCCACGGAGACATGGTCGGACGTCCGAGTCGGCAACCAGGAGTCCTTCGACGGAATCTGGCTGCGAGTCACTGCCTTCGACGACACCGTCTGCCGACTCGAAGCCACACCGGCCGCCGTGGACAACGGACTGCGCCGCCCCGTGATCCCCCTCCGGAGCCCTGCCCTGGTCTCCGGAGGATCCCTCGCGTACCTGATCGCCAAGCGCGATGACGGGGACGCTGAACGGCGTTCGCTGCTGGGTGCCGCCTACCTCGGCACCGACGGCGCCGATCTGGCCAGGCGCCTCATCGCCCACATCACGGCGTGGGGAGCCGACCGTACCGCCGTGCCCAACCTCGCCGTCTACCCGTCGGGCACCCCGGACCATGACCTACCCGCAGGCCACATCATCAACAAGGTCGACTCCCGCATCGTCCTATCGTTCGCATAAACGGATGGCGGGGCTCCGAGCGGGAGTCGATGCCCCGCTGTCCGTCATCTCGACAGAGTCGGTTGGCCGAGGCTCATGTAGCTGGAGCCATATCGGGTGCTTGGCCCACCCCGGCACCTGCGACAACTCGGCTACGCCGTGCTTGCGGCGGCAAGGATTCGAGAGGATGGTGCAAACGCCGATGGCAGACGAGAAAGGGACCCTAATGCCGCCTGGTCGTCGTGGCCGATGTCGGCTGTGGGCGTCGCCGGGATTCCTCTTCTTCAGTGGATCTTCTGCTGCTCAAGCCACCTAAAGACCTCCGCCTTCTTGTACATAACCTTGGCGTTTCGACCTTTGCCGAGTTTGTAGCCCTTTAGTCCCAGTTTGGCGGCTTCCCGGTAGACCCAACTTGCCGACATGTTCAGCATCGCTGCGAGCTCATTGGTATCCATGAGGATGGGCTCCACTCGGCGGGCCCTTCGAGAAGGGTTTGGCGAAGGCTGGACGCCATCAGGAGGGGTGTTCACGGCGTTCAGTATCGGACTCCTTTAGTCGGGTATTGGTCCACGCATATTCCGCAGTGCGCTACTGCCACGTATCGCACACGGACGACACCTATGTTCCGGAGCATCCCCGGTTTCTATAACCGGGGATTCGCTGCTATATACGGTCGGTTCGCCGACAGGGTCGGTGTTCATGGGCGGTCGGTTCGCGGGCGTTCGACGGTGGGCGTGGCGCGTGGCTGCCAGAGTCCGGTGGAGTAGGCCAGATGCTGCCCAGGGCCTGGGCGAAGTCTGATCCATTGGCCTCCCGGCGGTCGACTTCTAGGCTGATCAGCTGTGCCATTGGCACAGTCAATGGCACAGCAGTTGAGCCGGTGGGCTTGGTGGTGGTTATCTTTGTCCCAATCCATGTACTTCTGGCGCCGCGTAGCGCCGGACGGTGACGAGGCCGGTCCGGACCGCGGTGCCTTCGTCGTGCTTGCTTGTTGTCCGCCACAGGGGACGACCGCGGGCGGGACGCGTACCACCGCAAGGGGGGCGGCGTACTGCCGTGGAGAGGATGTTCGTGGCTCCGGACCCGGGACGCTTGAGGCTGCGGAACGCGACCCGCGCTGTCATCGGTGTCGCCGCCGCCGTCGCCAGCCTTGGAAGCGCTCACTGTCGGCGACCTGGGGCGCAGGCGAGTGGCGTCCTCTGCCGGCGAGATGCCTCAGCAGGATGAGACAGAGTCGGCCCACGTGCATCTGCGCGGCTTGGAGAAGGCTCTGTTGGAGCTGGCCATGCCGCTTGGGTCGTCTCAGCAACCCGCGATGCCGGGCTCACCGTGTCCTCCGGGGTGGCATAACCGGGTGCCGGGCTGCCGTAGATCAAGGCGTACGGGTCTGTTTCCCGTAGAAGGAATGCTGCATGTGCTGGTTGCCGGAGCCATTTCCCTTTACAAGCAGGTATCCGTTTTTGTCGGTACTGTACGCATCGGTGAAATATGAGAAGGAGTCGTGGGTCTTTTTGGAAAGTGGTACGTCGTGGAATTCTCCGCGTTTGCGGTGCTTCAATGGTGCGGGCTGGAATCTATTGCTGTGGATCTGCTCGTTGATCCGATAGACATCGCCAGCCACAATCGACCACGGGTCGCGCTGCTTAATGGTGATCTCCGGCTGCGTTAGCGGGGCCGGCGCTCACTTCGTTGCTTCCTCGGCCTGAGCTGGCAGCGTGTTGTCCGCCGTGGCCGACAGATGGACGGGGTCGGGCTGGTGGTCGTGCCAGGCGTACGACCACTCGTGACGCACCCTCATCTAGTTGGCCCAGGGGACCACCTAGCCAGCAAATAAGACGTCATCTCATTTGGCTGGGTAGGCTGCCAGTCGTGGCGACGATCGTTGAGCGGCTGGTGCCGGATGAGTTGTGGGAGCTGTTCCAGCGGGTGGTTCCGGAGGTGCCGTCGCGGCCCCAGGGTGGGGGCCGGCGTCGG
>DATEMN010000299.1:0-17884 GCA_035275565.1 Pseudonocardiaceae bacterium
CCACCCGATACCGGCCGCGGTGAGCGCCTCGCCGACCTGGTGACGATCATCGACCTGGATGACCGCCAAGTGGTACACGGGTTCAGCGCCCGGCGCTACCGTCACCGGCGTGCAGCGCTGCGGCAACATCTCCCGGTAGGCCGCCATCGCCGCCGCGCGCCGGGCGTTGTCGGCGTCCAGCCGGGTCAGCTTGGCCGACAGCAGCGCCGCCTGCAGCGTGTCGAGCCGGCTGTTGCGCCCGACGACGTCATGCCGGTAGCGATCGGTTGCGGACCGCCCATGGTTAGCGATACTGCGGATCTTCTCGGCCAACGCGAGATCGCTGGTGACCACCGCGCCGCCGTCGCCCAGGGCTCCGAGATTCTTGCCGGGATAGAAACTGAATCCGGCGGCGACACCCACACTGCCGGCGGTAACCCCCCGGTGCCGGGCGCCGTGCGCTTGCGCGGCGTCCTCAATGAGAGCGAGTCCGTGTGCGGTGGCGATCGTCGAGATCGGCTCGGGGTCCACCATCTGGCCGTACAGATGCACGGGGATGATCGCGGCCGTCGAGGGATTGATCGCCGCTTCCACCGCGTCCGGATCGATCAGCAGGGTGTCGGGACACACGTCCACGAAGTGTGGCTGGGCACCGGTCGCGCAGACCGCCTCGGCGGTGGCGATGAACGTGTTCGCCGGGACGATGACCTCGTCGCCACGCCCGACTCCGAGGCCGATGAGGATGAGCTCCAGCGCATCGGTCCCGTTAGCCACTCCGACGCATGCCTGCGCTGCGCAGTAGGTGGCGAACTCATCCTCGAAGCGCTCGACCTCGGGGCCGCCGATGTACCCGCTGTGGTCCAGTACGGTCTTCCAGGCGACGTCGAACTCTTCACGCAGCCTGTTGTTGACACCTGGCAGGTCCAGGAAGGGGATAGGGTAGGAATTTCCGGCGCCACCGGTCATGAAGCCACCCCCCGCACGAAGTCCGTCCCAGCCGGGTCGGCGCTGTTACCGATGTACGCCGGGCGTCCGGTGGCCTCGGCGACGTCGGTCGCGGCCAGGACCCGAACGATGTCCAACCCGCGCTCGCCGGATGTGTTCGGCTTGGCGCCGGTCCGAATGCACTCGATGAAGTGACTGTCCTGGACCAGCAGCGGCTCGTGGAACTGCACGAATGGTGAGACGATGTCGCCGGTCCGATAGGACACCGGCATAGCATGCGACTCACCATGGTCGTCCGGATCCGCTGGGTCGACGCCGATGTCGTACACCCGAATACGCTCATTGTCCGACATGTCGTCATAGACGGCCATCTTGCGTTCGCCGACCACGGTGACCCGCCGGACCTTGCACGGGTCCAACCAGCTGACGTGCACGAATGCGTGGGTGGCTGCCTTCTCGAAATCCAGCCGCAGGTAGGCCACGTCGGCGTAACGGTTTCCGACATGCCGCTTGGCCCATACCCAGGCAGTCCTGGGAACCTCGTCGAGCAAGAACGATACGATCGAGATGTCGTGCGGGGCGAGATCCCATATGACGTTACAGTCGCGCTGGTACTTGCCGAGGGACAGCCGGGCGGCATCGATATAGAGTATCCTGCCGAGCTCTCCGGCGTCGATAATCTCTTTCAGCTTCCAGACGGCCGCGTTGTACTCGAAGGTGTGCCCAACCATCAGGTGCACGCCGTTCGCCGCCGCCGAGTCGACCATCTGCTGGGCGTCATCGACCGTCATGGCCAGCGGCTTCTCCACCAGGGCGTGCCGCCCATGGCGCAGCGCCCGCAACGCGACCTCAGCGTGCGTGGAAGGCGGGGTTGCGACGACCACCGCGTCCACCCGCGGCAGCACGTCATCGAGACAGAGTGCCGATTCCGCCGCCGGGTAACTTCGTCTCGCCTCCGCGATCCGCTCCGGATCCTGCTCGACGATGGTGGCATGGACACCCGGCATGCTGCTGAGCACCCGCATGTGCTTGGAGCCCCAGTAGCCGTAGCCCACGACCGCTACGCGGACCTCGGGATCGAACGTCGTGACGCCTCCCGGCTCCGGCCGGCGAGCCGGGTGTGCTGCCGGTTGGGCGGTACCTGCAACGAACTGCATCGAGACGGGCCCCCTGCCGTGACTCAAGCGAATGTTGCGGACGCACACGGCATGTCGGCTCAGCCAGTGGCCGATCCGACCCCGTGCGTCAAAGCTTCCCCTTACGTGGGATGCCCCTCCCCACACTGCGTATATCTACCACGCACCGCCACACGTTACCTGCTTAGCGTAACTCTTTAGAGCGTTACCCTGATGGCGTAACCACCCTTCAGGAGATACCGGTCACAGAAGGTCACAATCGCTTACGGACAGTTACCACAGGCCATCAGCCTTGCCTGCTGCCGTTCACGTGGTGGACAGCTGTGCCTCCTGGGCGCTCCGACGGTGGCCGGTGCTCCCGGTCCTGATCATAGGGTCGGGCCGGGCCAGCCGCAGCATTGGAGATGGGCCGGCACCGGACGAGCCGCTCGACGACGAAGGTTCCAACAGGCTCTCATGGACCTCGATAGCTGGACCTGGATGAGCCCTCTATGATTACTTCTCTGCCGACTCCGGGACCGAGCTTATTGCAGCTCACCTTGGCACCTGCGGACCCGTTGATGAAGTTGAAAGCTTTTTGCGCCCTGCCCTCGATGTCGTTATTCGTCATCGTCACGTTCTGAACATCATCGATGTGCACCGCCTGAGAGGCGTGCGCGTCACAGAAATTGTTCGTGAAAGTAAGGCCCGCCGATTCACCCCTCCCGCTTCCGTCGCCCGCCCTACTATGCGGCCCTTGCGCGATCAGACATTGATTGTCGATCTTTTCGCAGCGATTACCACTGATCAGGACGTTGCGACTGGTGGGGGTGGTGGTGGCAAACGTCTGCATGCAGTCGGCGTGCGCCCCACCGGTGTTGGTGATGTTACTGATGTGGTTATGCAGAATCTTGATTCCGTCACCGAAGTAGCGTATTCCGTCGTGGTCGCCGCCGGCCGGATGGTCTATCCTAGTGTTCTGTAGGGTGAGATTAGTACCTTTGAGTTGGACTCCGGGAGCAACTGCGCCGAGGACGTTGAAGCCCTGGACGACAACGTTGTCGGCATCGACCCTGATTCCTTTGACCGCGGTATTACCATCACCCGTGATCACAATGGGAGCGTCCACAGTTCCCGATGCAGTGATAGTCAAGCGACTCCCGGCCACGCTGCTGCCTGTGAAGCAGACCGTGTCTCCGGCTCGCGCCGAGTTCACCTGGGAAGCACGCGTCGCATTAACCGTACACTTCGGAGGCGTGATCGGCAGGACGCCCGCTGTTCCGTCGGGACCACACGTCGGGCTGTCGCTCACCGGCACCGAAGGCTGGTCAGGGACCGACGGTGCAGGCCCTGACCCTGTTGAAGGCCGAGCAAGGACTGACGGGGAAGGTTCTATCGAGGGCGGGGCAGGCGGCGTTGCTGGTTGTTCTGCAAGTTGACATCGGCTATCGGGTTGCGTGACGGTGGGATCGTCATTCTCCGACGGCACCAGGTCCCGCAGGTCGTCGGACCCAGCGCTCAGGGTCGGCACCGTCAGGTCGATCCGGGGTGCGGTCGCGCTAGCAACGGGATCCGCAGCGGCTGCGGTCACTCCCACCGCACAGATAGTCGCGGCCAGCAGCACGGCCACGGTGTGAGCAGCTTTCACGAAATGCCTTCCTCCGCATGGTCGGCGCGCCCCCAATCGTCGTCGAGACTTCGAAGCAGACATCTCGATGACGATGCGCACGAGGGTTAACTCATCAGGGCGACTGTAATCACCCTGCGCCTCAGCGCACCTGTCATCGACGTAACGAATAGCTGAACTGAGCCATCGTTCCTCGGTCAGCGTGCACAAATGCCGCGACTGCCGATACAGGGAGTGAATTCACCTTAAGTACGCTTAAACGAAAGCCAGACAAACGATAGAACGCACTCTCACTCTGAGTAACCACTCGCCCCTGTGACCGCGATTCGGCTCCGAATGGCATGCGGCGGGACACTCAGAACAGCGATTCGGCTCTGAATGGCTGCAGGTCGGGCCAGGTGTCCGATCAGGCTTTGACGGCGAGCTTGGCAAGCCGCTGCGGAGTCGGCCAGCGCACATTCCACGCCCAGCCGAACTTCTCGAACAACCAGATCACCCGAGCCGATATGTCGATCTGCCCCCGGAGCACGCCGTGCCGGGCCGACGTCGGGTCGGCGTGGTGCAGGTTATGCCAGGACTCCCCGGCGGACAGAATCGCCATCGGCCAGAAGTTGGTGGCTTTGTCGCGCGAAGCGAACGGTCGGTTACCGACCATATGGCACACCGAGTTGACCGCCCAGGTGACGTGGTGCAGGAACGAGACCCGAACCAGCCCGGCCCAGAACAGCCCGGTCACCGCGCCCCACCACGACCAGGTGAGCAGCCCGCCGAGGATCCCCGGCAACACGAGGAAGATCCCGGTCCACAGCCAGAACAACTTGCTGACCCGCACCATCGTCCGGTCGGCCAGCAGGTCAGGAACGAACCGCCGCGGGTTGGACAGGTCGCGGTTGAACAACCAGCCCATGTGCGCATGCCAGAAGCCCTTGGCCACGGCGAGGGGGGAGGTTCCGAACAGCCACGGTGAATGCGGGTCGCCCTGCTTATCGGAGTACGCGTGGTGCCGCCGGTGGTCGGCCACCCAATGCAGCAGCGGTCCCTGCATGGCGGTGCTGCCCAGCACCGCCAGACTCACCCGTAGCCACCGTTTGGCCTTGAACGACCCGTGCGTGAAATGACGGTGATACCCGACGGTCACCCCGAGGCAGCTGATGTAGTAGGTGGCCACGAAGAGCCCGACGTCGACCCAGCCCAGCAGCCCCCAGCCCCACGCGGCAGGCACCGCGGCGATCAGGGCCACCAAAGGGGCGAGCACAAACAAGTACACGAGGATCTGAGGTCCCAGCGTCCGTCGGCCGGACAGCATGGGCTCAGAGCCCGTGCGCGGGTGACTGTCTCCGGCGGTCAGCGTCATCGCTGGGCTCCTCGTGACGTCAGGGGCGCGGCGCCCACCCGCGACGCGGGGGTGCCGCCATACTCGCGCCCACACCAGAGCCGCAGGTAACGGCCGTGACGCACCCGTAGATTATCCGCCCGGTACCCGTCTCGCCCAGGGCGTCCCACACAGTGGTGCGCCACCCGCGTTCTGGATGCAGACTGCGGTAATTCCGGACCCGATAACAGCATTCTATATCCAGAACGTTGGGAGGGCCTCGGTGAGCGGGGCGGGGCGGGCGTGTCACCATGTGCCTGCGGGCCTGGCCTGCTCGTCCGCCGTAGTGTAAAGGCAGCACCTCGGATTTTGGTTCCGATGGTCCAGGTTCGAATCCTGGCGGCGGAGCGTTGCCCCGTAGGATCCGCACTACCGGAGGGATCGACCACACCGAGGTGAGGAAGGGGCAGGCCGATGCTCCCAGGCGGGAGCCTCACGACGGCGATCGTGCTGGCTGCCGGCGAGGGCACCAGGATGCACTCAGCGAGCCCTAAGGTGTTGCATCCGATGGCCGGCCGTCCCTTGGTGGAACACGCGGTGCGGGCTGCCGCCGGGCTAGCTCCCAAGCACTTGGTGGTAGTCATCGGTCACGGCCGCGACGCCGTGCACGCCCACCTCCACACCCTCGCCACCGCGCTGGGCCGCGAGGTGCGCGCCGCGGTACAGGCCCACCAGCACGGCACCGGTCATGCTGTGTGTTGTGCGCTGGACGTCCTGCCGGCCGGGTTGTCGGGGACGGTGCTGGTCAGCTACGGCGACGTGCCGCTGCTGGACACGGCCACGCTGTCCGGGCTGATCACCGAGCACCATCGCGCCGGGCACGCGATGACCGTGCTGTCCGCTGTGGTCACCGACCCGACCGGCTACGGGCGGGTGCTGCGGGATGACTCGGGTACGGTCACCGCCATCGTCGAGCATCGTGACGCCACCCCGGAACAGCGGACCATCACCGAGATCAACTCCGGGGTGTACGCCTTCGACGCCATGGTGCTGCGCGATGCACTCGATAAGCTTGACACCTCGAACGCTCAGGGTGAGCTGTACCTGACCGATGTGCTGGGTCTGGTCCGGGACGGGGGGTTGCCGGTCGGCGCACATCCCTGTCCCGACCCGTGGTTGGTGGCCGGGGTGAACGATCGGGTGCAGCTGGCCGCGCTGAGCGCGGAGCTCAACCGGCGGCTGCTGGAGCACTGGATGCGCGCCGGGGTCACCATCGTCGACCCGGCCTCGGTATGGCTGGACGTCGACGTGCAACTGTCCCCCGACGTGGTGCTGCATCCCGGGGTGCAGCTGCACGCCGGGACAGTGATCGGTCCGGGTGCGGTGATCGGTCCGGACTCGACACTGTCGAGCTGCATCATCGGCGCGGGCGCCACCGTGGTACGCACCCACGCCCTCGGTGCCCTCGTCGCAGACGGGGCACAGCTGGGCCCGTTCGCCTACCTGCGGCCGGGCAGCCAGATCGGCGAAAGGGCCAAGGTCGGAACCTTCGTGGAGACCAAGAACGCGCAGCTGGGGCCGGGGGCAAAAGTGCCGCACCTGAGTTACGTCGGGGACGCGACGATCGGCGAAGGCACCAACGTGGGTGCCGCGACTGTGTTCGTCAACTACGACGGGGTGGCCAAACACCGCACCACCGTGGGCGCGCACGCCCGGACCGGGGCGGACAACATGTTCGTCGCCCCGGTGACCATCGGCGACGGTGCCTACACCGCGGCCGGCTCGGTGATCACCCAAGACGTGCCGCCGGGGGCGCTGGCGGTGGCCCGCGGCCGCCAACGCAACGTCGAGGGCTGGGTCAGCCGACGCCGCCCGGGGACCCCGGCGGCGGAAGCCGCGGAACGGACCCAGCAGTCAGCCCAGCCGCCCGATCACACCGACACTGACCAGACGCGGCAGGAGTGAGCATGAGCCTTTCCACGATGTCGGCGATCCCGAAGAAGAGCCTGATGCTCTTCTCTGGGCGCTGCCACCCCGATCTGGCCGAGCAGGTGGCCAAGCACCTCGACGTCACCGTCACCCCGCAGTCGGCCTACTCCTTCGCCAACGGTGAGATCTTCGTCCGGTTCGAGGAGTCCGTCCGCGGCTGCGACGCCTTCGTCGTGCAGGCCCACGCCGCCCCGATCAACGATGCCATCATGGAGCAGCTGATCATGGTTGACGCGCTCAAGCGCGCGTCGGCCAAGCGGATCACCGCGGTGATGCCGTTCTGGGGTTACAGCCGCCAAGACAAGAAACACCGCGGGCGCGAACCCATCTCGGCCCGGCTCATCGCGGACCTGTTCAAGGTCGCCGGCGCGGACCGGATCATGACGGTGGACCTACACACGGCACAGATCCAGGGCTTCTTCGACGGCCCGGTGGACCACCTGTTCGCGCTGCCGGTGCTCGCCGAGTACATCAAGAACACCTACGCCGGGCGTGAGTTGGCCGTGGTGTCGCCGGACTCCGGTCGGGTGCGGCTGGCCGAGCGCTGGGCCGAGACGCTCGGTAATACGCCGCTGGCGTTCATCCACAAGACCCGCGATCCCCGCAAGCCCAATCAGGCAGTCGCCAACCGGGTGGTTGGCGAGATCGACGGCCGGCTCTGCGTGGTGATCGACGACATGATCGACACTGGTGGCACGGTGGCCACTGCGGTGCAGGCGCTGCTCAGCGCCGGCGCCACTGACGTCGTGGTCGCCGCTACCCATGGGGTGTTGTCCGGCCCGGCCATCCAACGGCTAGCCACCTGCGGCGCCCGCGAGATCATCTTCACCGACACGTTGCCCATCGCGGACGAGCAACTTTTTCCCGCGATGACGGTACTGCCCATCGCACCGTTGCTGGCCCGGGCGATCCATGAGGTCTTCGAAGGCGGCTCGGTCACCAGCCTGTTCGACGGCAACGCCTGACCCGCGGCGGATCGTACTTTCGGCACACCTATACTTCATGGGTTGCCTCGGCGAGGGAGAGCGCGGTGCTCTTCGTGATCGGCGCGGTGGTGTCGCGCTCGCGGTGTTTCGAGCTGGACGCGCCCGTATCCGGTCACGAGGGTAGGCGCCACCACCGCCGCGGGCACACCGACCTCGATCAGGCGTCACGCTTACCGGTGTAGCGCCACAAACCCGCGAAGGAGTCCACCGTGTCCGAGGTCCGCCTCGCTGCCGAGCCGCGCACCGAGTTCGGCAAGGGCGCCGCCCGCCGCACCCGACGCGCCGGCAAGATCCCCGCGGTGCTCTACGGGCACGGTAGCGAACCGCAGCATGTGGCGCTGCCCGCGCTGGAATTCGCCAGGGTGGTGCGCGAGCAGGGAAGCAACGCCGTACTGAGCCTCGACCTGAACGGCCGACCGCAGCTCGCGCTGACCAAGACCGTCACCGTGCATCCGCTCCGGCGCTACATCGAGCACGTCGATCTACTCCTCGTCCGGCGCGGGGAGAAGGTCGTGGTGGACGTCAACCTCGTCGTCACTGGCAACGCTGCCCCGGAGACGCTGATCACCCAGGAACTGGGAACCCTGCAGGTCGAGGCGGATGCCTTGACCATCCCCGAAGAGATCGAGGTCTCGGTGGAGGGCGCCACAGTCGGCACCCAGGTGCTGGCCGGCGAGATCACGCTTCCGGTAGGCGTGGAGCTGCGGACCGACCCGGAGTACCTCGTGGTAAACATCGTCGCCTCCCCCACCGCCCTAGACCTCGAAGCCGATGGCAGCGGCGGAACCGAGCCAGCCCTCGCTGCCGCTGTTCCTGCAGACGAGCAGGCATAACCGGCCTTCGATGACGCCGTGACCGCCGACGCCGGCACCGACCAGATCACCGGAGAGATCACCCTCGTGGTAGGTCTGGGCAACCCAGGCCCCGGCTACGCTGGCAACCGGCACAACGTTGGGGCCATGGTGGTCGATGAGCTGGCCCGCCGGGTGGGCGGGCATTTCAGGTCCCATAAGGCGGGGGCCGACGTACTGGAAGCACGGCTGGCTGGGCGGCGTACGGTGCTGGCCCGCCCACGCTCGTTCATGAACGTCTCCGGGCCACCGGTCGCCGCGACGGCGCGGTTCTTCAAGGTCGCGCCGGCCGACGTCATCGTCATCCACGACGACTTGGACCTCGACCACGGCGTGCTCAAACTCAAGCACGGCGGCGGCGAGGGTGGGCACAACGGGCTGCGCTCGATCACCACGTCCCTGGGCAGCCGAGACTACCTGCGGGTGCGGTTCGGGATCGGCCGTCCGCCGGGACGGATGGATCCAGCCGACTTCGTGCTGCGTGACTTCTCCGCCGTCCAGCGCCGCGACCTGGACCTGCTGGTGGATCGCTGCGCCGACGCCATCGAGCAGTTACTCGCCCAGGGCCTGGCCGCCACCCAGAACCAGGTGCACCGAGCACCAGCTACGTGATTCTCGGACACCGACTTTCGCTGTGATCGCCGGGAAGTCGGCAAGCACACGGCCCCTGAACGGTCCGGTAGTTGGTTACCTTCAGTGCGCGCTATGACGTATCCCTTGGATCTTGCGTGGGGCTGCGCTAGATCGTCCTCGTGCTTGATCGCCATGATCTGACCGATGAGGAATCGGCCTCCAACGGTGAACGTCTAGACATGTCCAGTATTCCCGGCGGGATCGGTCAGTGTCGCCGCCTGGCCAGGGCCGACCCTGATCGCCGAGATCACCCCACTGGAGATCCGCCAGCGTAAACTGAGCACCCTAGCGCCCTGCCCCAACGCACTGCGCAGCCTAATCCAACCCGGTGCCGACGTCACCCACTGCTGGACCACCACAACCATGAGGCACCCGCCGCGAGTCGTCCACCTACTGCTCTACTGCTCACGGTCGACCTCATCGGCCAACTACCTCCAACCCTTCCCCTGATGAGGATAACACCGGCACCCCAGCCCACGAAAGCACCCGATGGCGTCGGGAATGAATCAGAACAGGGGAACAATCTTTCGATTAAAAAATCGTTGACATCTGATACGCTCGTGTAGGATCTGACCGAGCTGACGATAAACGAGAAGGGAAGCATGGAATGCAATTTGACGACATTCACAAGGTGCGACGGCTGGTTTCGGGGCGCCCCTTAGTCAACGAGCAGTCAGGTACCGAATTGGAGCCGATAGCTGCGTCTTTAGTGGTAACTTTCGGCATACTGACTGAGTTCGTTGAGCGCGTCGCAGTCGAGAAGACTAGCGATGACGACGCTGCCCGAGAGATTGCCAATAACATAGCCGGCCATCTACGGGGAGCAACTAGCCAAGCACAGATCCTGCACGCCGCAGCACAGGGGGAACCTCGCCAAGTGCAGCGACGCATGACTACTTAGCGTGCCTGACAGCACCCTCTTGTGGATCATACATTTCAAACGGCGGCAGCACGCTACTCCGTACAGGACAGCATACTTACCGAGTTCATTCGCGGAGTGACCACACTAACCAAAGAAAGGGATCATCGATGAAAAAACTGACGGTGCTCTTATTGGTCTGTTTAATAGCCCTGGCGATCGCGGTAACTACGCCTGGAGTTGCATTTGCCGAGCCTCCTGGACGCTGCACTGACTATGTGCATATATT
The DNA here is from genome assembly GCA_035275565.1 of Pseudonocardiaceae bacterium. Lineage (GTDB taxonomy): Bacteria > Actinomycetota > Actinomycetes > Mycobacteriales > Pseudonocardiaceae. The sequence goes on from DATEMN010000299.1 coordinate 10,586, forward strand.
CTCGCTGACAGGGCAAGATCCTCGCGCATGGCAGGCCCGTGTAACGGGGACCGATCTTCAAAAGCTCGTCAACGATACAAATGGTCATGCATTCATAACGATTGACGATGACGACGGTAGCGAAACTCTCGATATACGTTGGGACGACACTGGTCATCCACTAAATATCGTGATCACGCTCAACGGGCTAAATCCGACCGTTTTCGTCAGTATTACTAACAGCACTGTGCGCTACACGGGCTGCAGTCAGACATACTCTCTAACATACCGTCGCAGTTGTGGACCCTCAGCGCGCCCCGGGGACAAGTGCTGATTGCGGCCATGGTGTCCGACGGACTCGTGCCAGTTCGCCCGCTTATGGGCACTGCATGGCACTGCTGCCTTGGCGGGGAGGACGCATGACGTCACTACCAGTTCCACCCGGATCAGACGGCGTGTGGAAGTTTAGCGAACGCAGTTGCGAGCCGATGCCGGGGCATCGACGTCGGTGGCGAGGCTGTAATGGCCGCGACGCAGGTTCTGGATGAAGGCGTGCCCGTACTGATCACCTGTGCTGACTGGAGCCGTTTCAGGCTGCACATGCGCCGTAGCCGAGACATAACTAGTGGTCAAGGGAGGGGACCACCAGCCGACGTCTGTTGCCAGACTGCTCCGGCAGGCCAGATTCACTCACCAAACGGTCGCCGACCGGCTGCTTGCCGAATGGGCTCAGCTATCCCAGCTGGCCGGCCGGCCCGCCTCCGACACGGGCGAGTGCGGCCTGTCCTAGCGGTATTTCACCAGCGGGCCGCACGCCGCACACACCACAGGGGACCGCTCAGTGGGCGTATGCCTGTTGGCTTACATGAGCTCGACTACCGTGTATCGGGGTCAGTTGGCTGCGCACTGGCGTTGCGCCGCCGCCCACCGTTCGACAGCTATCCGGTTCTTACCCGACCAACTCTGCGCCGCCTTACCCAACTCCCCGGGCGCCCCGCTCAGCGAGTTGATCGGGCAGCAGGCGCCAAGCACAGGCTGAGAGTGTCACGGTCTGGACGCGGTGGCCCGGCAGACCATCAACAAGCGCGAGGCTTATCCATAGCACTGACCTGCGGGTTCGGCCTCCATTTCTGGTTTTGTCCACAGATCGTCGTGAATCTACCGGCTTCTTCCCCAGCTGCGCTCGTGTTGTCCACATAGTGATCCACAACCCTGCGGGGCTACGGTCCGGCGCCGCACTACAAACGGAGACCCCGTGATCGTGCTATCCATCGGACGGTCAGGCAGCAGGGACGCCAGTACAGTTCCTTCCGCTATCAAGTTCTTCAAAGACGCAATGGAGGACATCCTTGCTGGGCGAAAAACGCTTGAGCCACGTAGCCCTGTCCTGGGTCAGACGGCTAGAGAAAGTCGAACAAGCCTCGCTCACGTACGGCCTGAGTTTCGGTTCGATTACCGTTTTCACTATTGCCCGCATAACAGATATCACCGTGCGACCGTTCGACAGCATAACTCCCGAGGATTCTAGTCCCATCGGTTACGACTGGCCGAATCGAAGCCACAAAGAATTCGTAGCAGAATACGCACGCCAATTTGCGGGAAGCTTTAAAAGGTTATCCCGTGGCATAGATTGGCCTTCGAGATCATAGATCAGCAAGCCCGAGTGCGCCACTTTACGAGCCACACTTATACGAGCTCGCGGCAGAACAAAATGCTGCTCGACTCTCTCCTGATCTGATTTTCGCCAACGCTTACCGGGGCGGTCAACGACAGCCTTGCGAGACACGAATTAGAAGAACTTAACGTTTAAAAAGCACCGAGTAGTGGCGGTTAAAGTTGAACTGGCTCACTCAACGATAGCGCGAAGGCGGATTCCATAATGGTCCGAGCGGTGGATTTCTTGACCAGTGATCAAGCTAGCAACTTCGACGCAGAATTAGGTGCACTTAGCTTCCACGAGTGGACTCTTTCTGGTCGATGACCGTCGTTGACACTTAAAGCCGCACGTCCACATTGCGCGACAACTACCCCCTCTCTCCCCACCGCACACGACCCGGCTGTCGCCATTCGGAGCCGAATCGCGGTTCCGGGCACCCCTCTGGGTGCCATTCGGAGCCGAATGGCACCCAGAGGGGGCGGTGAACTCAATATACCGGGCACGGCGTAGCGACTGTGCGGGCGCAGCGGGCGCTCAGGGTGGAAGTGCGACTGTGGTATCAGCGGTCGAGGATGGGAGCTACGTTCGACCGTATTGCTCCTTGGGCGACGTAGAGTTGGGCCCATTGTTTGTCGATTTCTGTCGCTGGTTTTCTGTCACAGTAGGGTTTGTTGCCGTTGGCTGTATAGTAGCGCAGTAAGGTGAATATTTCAGCGGTGTTTCTGAGGGCCAGGTCAGTGTATCGTATTCCTGGCGATAACGACTGGTGTTTCATGCACATGAGCTCAGCGCCGCCCTCGTTATCGAACACGGGGCCGGGGTCCGGCGGGGATGAACCACATCCGGCCAAGATAATCAGCAAACCGGTGACTACGACAGCACAGCGCATATCAACTCCCGTTATCCCGATCCCAGAAAGCTCTGAAGAGCCAACCCCATGCCTACGACAAGCACCAGGACCGCAGTCATGGTAGGTAGTGCGGCGGTCACCCGTGCACCACGGTCGCGCCATCGTTCGGAGATGGCACTGCGTGCTATCCGGTCTTGAAGGGTCACCAGAAGCAAACCAGCAAGAGTGAGCGTGGCAGCCATGCCGAGGCCGTAACAGAGCACCAGAGCTATTCCGAACCAGCTTCGTCCAAGCGCGATCGCACCGAGCAGCACGAACAGTGCTGTCGGGCTGGGCACCAGACCTCCTGCGATACCCATGCCAACCAGCCCGACCCTCCCGAGTGGCCGCTCCTCGCCATCCCGCCCGTGGCCGCGGAAGTGGCCGTGTCCATGGCCGTGTCCATGGCCGTGTCCATGGCCGGAGCCGGAACTGGGACCGGGACCGGGAGGAGCGCCAACCAGCGCGGGAGTGGGGTTCACGGTGGCGCGCGTGTGCGTCGCCCGCCGGTGCCGTAGCGCTGAGCGCAGCAGTCCGGCGCCGACCATCGCCACCAGCAGCCCGCTGAGGATGCCCAACCAGCGCAGCACTCCTTCTGGAGCGAACGAGCTCAGCACCGCGACCAGCAGACCGAGGATCAGCACGCCAGCGGTGTGGGTGAGGGTCACGGTGACGCCGACGAGCAGGGCGTCTCGTCGGGTTCCCTGCCGGCCGGCAAGGTAGGCCGCCATCACAGTCTTGCCGTGACCAGGCAACGCGGCGTGCGAGGCACCGAGCAGCAGCGCCAGCAGCACTGCGGCGATCCCGACAAGGGGGGTGAGTTGGGGGGCACCAGCCAGCTCGTTGAACGTGTGGGTCGCCGAGGCCAGGGTGTGGTCCAGCCAACCGCGCCTGGCGGTGAGCGGTACGCCAGCGCCGGTGATCCCACCGATGCCGGGGGCGACGTGGACCGTGGCTGATCGTTCGTCGCGGGGGTTGCTGAGCAGGTCTTCGGGATAGCGGAGCAGCTCATCGCTGATGCTCGCGCCAGCGACAGTCGAGGAGACCACCCGTAACCCCGCGCCGATGGCGGTGATCTCCCGCCAGCCGATCCGGTCGGTCCGGAAGCTGTCGGTGAACTCCATCAACGCCGTCGCGTGCAGGTTTGCCGGTGCGGCCAGCGAGCAGGTTACCCGGGTGGTGAGCAACGGTGGCTGCCCAGGAGGGTACGTCGCCGCGGACTGGGTAACACGCCATCGAATGGGGCTGCCGTTCACCGTGGCCGTCACCGCTCCCGCCAGCGCGGCGCATTCGGTCCGACCGTGCCGGTCAGCCTCCCTCGGAGAGATCGTGCCGTCACCGTCGGTGTCGGTTGCCGACTTGTCCTGCAAGGTCGGAATCTCAGCGGTGTCGACCACCGCGCGCACCTCGATGCGGTCCGGAAACAACGACAGCCCGTCGTAGTGGTTGATCGTGAAGTTGCCCAAGGGGTGCGCGTCCGCAACCGGCCCCCCGGACAGGGTCACCGGCAGCACCAGCATCACCGCGCAGCCGGCAAGCAGCACCGCCAGCCTCCGCCAGGTCGACAAGCCGTTCAGCGCGGCCCCCCGAGGTCGGTCAGCGCCTGACGCGCGCGAGGCGCGGCTAGCGGCGAGAAGTGTGGGTTGATCACCAGCGCCTGAGACAGCGCCGCGCGAGCATCGGCGGCTCGGCCCAACGACGCCAGGATCATCCCCCGGTGATAGGCGAAGGTGGCGTTGCGCGAACCCAGCTTCGCGGCCTTGTCCGTGTAGGCCACCGCTTCGCTATCCCGGCCGTTGACGTGCAACGCCCAGGCAAGTGCGTCGGCGCTGAACACACTCTGATGCCGAGTCCACTCCTGCTGCGCGCTGCGCAGTGCGTCAGCGGGGTTGCCGTGGTCGGCAGCCACCTGCGAGGCAGCCAGGTCGTCCACCGAGCCCTGCGCGGCGTAGAGCTGCTGCTGGGCGGCGAGCAGATCGTACTGCTCGCGGGCCTGCGGCGCCCGTCCCACTGATTCCAGGAGCTCGCCGTATTCCAGCAAGTACTGCGGCAACGGCATCCGGGAGGTGATCTGCGCGTAACCGGCGAGCGCATCTGCGATCCGGCCCGTGGCGGCGGCCACCTTCGCTCGTCCTTGCAGCAGAGCGGTGTTGCCCGGTACTGCGAGCAGTCCCTGCTCGTACTGGCTGGATGCCTCGTCGAGCTGACCGGCGTTGAACGCGAGCTCACCGAGGTAGTAGCGGCAGAACGCGACGTCGTCTGGGCTGGCTGAGACACCGAGTGCGCGCTGCAGCGCCGAGCGCGCGTCCTCGGCTCGTCCGTGCAGCTCGAGGTCGTAGGAGGCGCGGGTGAAGGAGGCAACCCCGGGGTGCACGTCGAGCATGGACTGGACCGCCGCCGTCGCACCGTCGGCATCGCCGAGCTGGGTGAGCGCATCAGCGAGGACGCCGTATGCCTCGGCGGTCAACGGTGCCAGTGCGGTGGCCTGCGCACCCCAGCGCTGACCGGCCGCGAAGTCGTGCCGGGCGTTGGCGAGCTGGCCCATGCCGATCATGGCGGGGACGTTGTCGATCGGCATCACCCGCAGGGACCTCTCCAGCGCGCCCTGAGCCTTGGCGTAGAACGAGGGGTCCGCGGTGATCCGGGCCTGCTCGACGTAGGCGGACCCGAGTCGAGCCCAGGTCACCGAGTCGTCGGGCAGTCGACGTAGCTTGTCCTGGGTGGCGTGGATGACCGCGTTGAGACCAGATCTGCCGACCTGCGGGGTCACCGGTGCGGCGGCAGGCGCGGCATCACCCGTGCCCGGGAGCACACCATTAAGGGTTACCCCGGCCAGAACCGCGCCAACCAGCAGCACGACGAGGGGAACCAGCCGACGCAACCATCCGGAACGACCGGCCATCTAGCACTCCTCACATTCACCAGCCGGGTGACACTTACCAGCCGGGCATGGAGACGCCGCTGAATCCGGCGACGGCCCCATGCCCAACCCGGTCGCCTGGTTATCAGGCAATGGCAGGAACCATCGTCATGCGACGACGTGCGAGCAACACGACGCCAGAACCGAGCAGCACCAGCGCGGGCAGGCCGGTCATCAGGGCCATCGGCAGGGGGCCACTACCCCCACCCCAACCTCCGCCGATTACCAGCGGAACCACACTACCGAGATCGGCCTGTTGCGGAATCGCGCCACCGGGAATCGACAGTTTGGTGTTGAGGCCCTGGTGGTGCGGCAGCGCTACGTACGGGAAATCATTACCGAGGGGCACGTCGTTGAACGGGACGACGTCACCGACGATAAGCGGGTTGATCAGACCTGTCTTGGCGGCACCCTCGAAATACAGAACCTCGATGTCAACGATATCGTCAGCCAGCCGCCGACCGTTTGGGAAACCCTGCCGGTCACCAGCGAGCAGGCCGAGACGGTTCGGCAACGTGGCCGGCGCAATGGAGGTGTTCAGCCGCAACTGGTCAGACGGCACGAACCTCGCGGGGTCGGCATCGGCGTTGAGGATCTGTGAGTTCAGGTCGTCCTGAATCGGCGCGGGGCTGCCGTCCGACATTGGCGCATTCTTCGCGATTCCGGTGAGGAAGAGCTCCGATAGGTCGTGCCGCGGAACATCCGGAGCCGGAATGCCATAGATCCTTTGAACGAGCCGCGGTACCTCGGGGTCGAGCACCCGGTCGAGGAAGCCGGGGACGGTGAGATCCGCCTCCGGGGGGATCGCGTTGAACGTGTCCTTGAGTTGCGCTGGGAGTACCACCTCGTTGGTCAGCGGCATGGCCAGGCGCGACACCTGGACGTACTCACCAGTCGGTGTGACCTTGCCTGGTGAGAGCTTCAGCGACCGCCGTGAGGTAGAGGTCCACGTGCCGATCACCGGGTTACGAGCGGGGTCGCCACGGAGCACGAGATCGGTCACCGGCACCTGGAAGGCGATCGTGTTCACGTTGTACCCAGCCACGGTGTCCTGGCCGACCTCGGTCAGGTTGGCGCCGTAGAGCAGGTCGAAGACACGCAGATCGAGGAAGAAAGCGTCGTCGGCCTGGCCGACAAAAGCTTTCCCGTCATCCCCGACCGGGACCGTCGCCTCCCGCCGCAGCTTGCCGTAATCCGGAATCGATCCCGGGCCCGTGTTCGATGGCGCCACCGGTGCATCGCGGAGCAGAACTGTGCTCTTCCCGTTCCTGATCTCGGTCAGAGTGTACGTCTGCCGGAACAGCAGATCATCGTCATTCAGGCTGGTCACCGGCCCGATGTTGTACAGGAAGGTGTTGGCCTCGGCGCGGCGGTCCTCGGTACGGAAATCCCAACGGTAGGTGACGTCGGCTCTGCCGTCACCATCATTGTCGATGTTGATGTCATGGTGGGTATCCGTGGCCCACGGGTAGAAGGTCGGCCCACCATTAGGCTCCTGCAAGGGAAACCAGTTCGAGATGAATGTCACCGTGTCCGGTTTTTCAGGACTCACGAAGGCGTAAAAGTCGGTGTTGTCCGCCTGCGGATCAGTCGCGATCAGTGGAGCTTCCCGGTGACTCGACGCGGTAGCAGCACCAGGGACCATGGCGAGCGTAATTGTGAGCAACGCCGTCCCGGCAACGACCATCACCACCGGGACACGACGCCTTCTCCGAGATAACCTCGAAGGCACGAGCGGGAACTTAGACATCTGCCATCCTTTCACCGGCACAGCACCGGAAAGCCCTACCCGAGGGAGTCGCACCGGTATGGCGCACACACTGACAAGCAGCCCTCGGAGGCGTAACGAGCCGG
>DATEMN010000300.1:0-4793 GCA_035275565.1 Pseudonocardiaceae bacterium
CCGGCCTCGTCGATCAGGTCGATCGCCTTGTCCGGCAGGAAGCGGTCCGAGATGTACCGGTCGGCCAGCGTCGCCGCGGCCACCAGGGCGGCGTCGGTGATGCTGATCCGGTGGTGCGCCTCGTACCGGTCGCGAAGGCCCTTGAGGATCTCGATGGTGTGCGCCAGCGACGGCTCACCCACCTGGATCGGCTGGAAACGACGCTCCAGCGCGGCGTCCTTCTCCAGGTGCTTGCGGTACTCGTCGAGGGTCGTCGCGCCGATCGTCTGCAGCTCGCCACGAGCCAGCATCGGCTTGAGGATCGACGCGGCGTCGATCGCGCCCTCGGCGGCGCCCGCACCCACCAGGGTGTGGATCTCGTCGATGAACAGGATGATGTCGCCCCGGGTACGGATCTCCTTGAGCACCTTCTTGAGGCGCTCCTCGAAGTCACCGCGGTATCGGGAACCGGCGACCAGCGCGCCGAGGTCGAGCGTGTAGAGCTGCTTGTCCTTCAGCGTCTCGGGCACCTCGCCCTTGACGATGGACTGGGACAGCCCCTCGACGACCGCGGTCTTGCCGACGCCCGGCTCACCGATCAGGACCGGGTTGTTCTTGGTCCGGCGGGACAGCACCTGCATGACCCGCTCGATTTCCTTCTCGCGCCCGATGACCGGGTCGAGCTTGCCCTCGCGTGCCGCCTGCGTCAGGTTGCGGCCGAACTGGTCGAGGACCAGCGAGGTGGACGGCGCGGCCTCGCCGGTGGCGGTGCCCGCGGCGGCCGGTTCCTTGCCCTGGTAGCCGGACAGGAGCTGGATCACCTGCTGCCGAACCCGGTTGAGGTCGGCGCCGAGCTTGACCAGCACCTGGGCGGCGACGCCCTCGCCCTCGCGGATCAGGCCGAGCAGGATGTGCTCCGTACCGATGTAGTTGTGCCCGAGCTGAAGCGCCTCGCGCAGCGAGAGCTCCAGCACCTTCTTGGCGCGCGGCGTGAACGGGATGTGCCCGCTCGGCGCCTGCTGACCCTGGCCGATGATCTCCTCGACCTGCTGCCGGACCCCCTCGAGGGAGATGCCCAGGCTCTCCAGAGCCTTGGCGGCGACGCCCTCGCCTTCGTGGATCAGGCCGAGCAGGATGTGCTCTGTCCCGATGTAGTTGTGGTTGAGCATCCGGGCCTCTTCTTGGGCCAGGACGACAACCCGTCGCGCTCGGTCGGTGAACCGCTCGAACATGCCCTCGTGCTCCTCACGTGCCGTGCGCCAATGAACTGGCGGGGCCAGCGCACGGGCATCGGTGATGCCCGTGCTCTAACTCTATCGCCGCCGGGTGCATCCGCTCGGGCCTCACCGGCCCTCGCGCGGTCCGGCGAGGATGTTTTCCCCAACTTCGCACGCTCAACGGGTGTTCCCCACCCCAACGGAGTACGCGCACAGCGAAATCCCGGCCCGTCCACACCCTGTGGACAAGTTTGTCCACCCCTGTGGATAACCGTAGCCATCCAGATCGAAGGACGAGCGAAAAGCCGGAGGTTGCACGGACATCGGCAACGGCAGCGCCCGGCCGCCGGCACCGGAGGCGGTGAGCCGCCACTCACCGAGAAGCGCCTATCGCGTTACCGACCGGGACCCTTGGCGTGGAACTCGTCCACGATCTCCTGCGGGATCCGTCCCCGGTCCGAGATGTCCTTGCCGGCCTTCTTCGCCCACTCCCGGATCGCCTTGTTCTGCTCCCGGTCCGCGGTGGCTCCGCCACGCCCGCGGGCCGCACGGCCACCGACCACCACCCCGCCGCGCGCGACCTTGGAGCCGGCCGCGACATACGGCGCGAACACATCGCGCAATTTCGCGGCGTTGGCATCGGAGAGGTCGATCTCGTACTGAATGCCGTCGAGGGCGAACTTCACGGTCTCCTCGGCGTCACCCCCGTCCAGGTCATCAACCAGCTTGTGAATGATCTGCTTGGCCACGCGCAGTTATCCTTTCGAGCCCACGGGTCCGCTTCGACTCAATCAATCCCGTGAACAATAACGCGTGGCCTGCGCTGCTCGTCAATGGAGCCGACGGATTTGCGCCATAACTCCGGCGGTGGCTAGGTCGCATACTCGGCCGGGTGCGGGAAACCGACGGCCGCGCCGCTTACTCCGGCCGGACCAACGGAAAGAGGATCGTTTCACGAATCCCGAGACCGGTCAGCACCATCAGGAGTCGGTCGATTCCCATTCCCATCCCGCCGGCGGGCGGCATTCCGTACTCCATGGCCCGGAGGAAATCCTCGTCCAGCACCATCGCCTCGGGATCGCCGCCGGCCGCCAGCAGCGACTGGGCCAGCAGCCGCTCCCGCTGCACCACCGGGTCCACCAGCTCGGAATACGCCGTGCCGAGTTCGACGCCGAGGATGTAGAGGTCCCACTTCTCGGTCAGGCCCGGCGTTTCCCGGTGCGCGCGGGTCAGCGGCGCGGTTTCCGCCGGGTAGTCCCGCACGAACGTGGGCGCTTGCAGGGCCGGCTGCACCAGGTGCTCGAAGAGTTCCTCGGCGAGCTTGCCCGCGCTCCACTTCGGGTCGACGGAAAGGTCGTGCTTTTCGGCGTACCGCTGAAGCTGCACGAGATCGGTACGCACAGTCACTTCTTCACCGAGTGCTTCGGAGAGCGCGCCGAACAAGGTAACGGACCTCCACTCGCCGCCGAGATCCAACTCAGTTCCGTCGTAGTGCGTCACTATGTGTGATCCGCTGACCGCGGTGGCGGCCTCCTGAATCCACTCGCGCACCTCGGTCTGCATGACGTTGTAGTCCGCATACGCCTGGTAGGCCTCGAGCATCGCGAACTCCGGGGAGTGCGAGCTGTCCATGCCCTCATTTCGGAAGTTGCGGTTGATCTCGAAGACCCGATCGATCCCGCCGACCACCGCGCGCTTGAGGAATAACTCCGGCGCGATGCGCAGATAGAGATCTATGTCTAGTGCGTTGCTGTGCGTTACAAATGGCCGGGCGGCCGCACCGCCGTGCAGCAACTGCAACATTGGTGTTTCAACTTCGAGATAATTCCGCCGGAACAACGATTCGCGGAGGCTGCGTACCACCGTGGCCCTGGTCCGGACGATCTCCCGCGCCTGCGGCCGCATGATCAGATCGACGTACCGCTGCCGCACCCGGGTCTCCTCGGAGAGCGGCTTGTGTGAGACCGGCAGCGGCCGGAGCGCCTTGGCGCTCATCACCCAGGTGTCCGCGAGCACCGACAGTTCACCCCGGCGGCTGGTGATCACCTCGCCGGTGACCCCGACCAGGTCACCCAGGTCGACCAGGTGCTTCCAGTCGTCGAGCCGCTCCTGGCCGACCTTGTCCAGCGAGAACATCGCCTGGATCTCGGTGCCGTCGCCGTCGCGCAGGGTGGCGAAGCAGAGCTTGCCGCCGTTGCGGATGAAGATCACCCGGCCGGTGATCGACACCTGGTCCCCGCTGGCGGTGTCGGTGGGCAGGTCGGCGTACTGGGCGCGGACCTCGGCGAGCGTCGCCGTCCGTGCCACGTTGACCGGGTAGGGCGGGACGCCGTCGGCCAGCATCCGGTCACGCTTGGACCGGCGGACCCGCATCTGCTCGGGAAGATCCTCGGCCGGGTCGACTGCTGGCACGTTCTGCTCGGTCACGTCACGACTTTCTGTGTGGCTGTCCGTGGGGGTTCGGAAAAGCCTACAGAGGCCGTCTCAGACGTTCCGCTCATATACCATCCGCAGCCCGATCAACGTGATCATCGGCTCGTGCGCGGTGATCGTCCGGCATTCGTCCTTCACCAGCCCGGCCAGCCCACCGGTGGCGATCACCGCACGGACCGGGCCGATCTCCTCGATCATCCGCTCGACGATCCGGTCCACCTGCCCGGCGAACCCGTAATACATGCCGGACTGCAGGCATTCGACGGTGTTCTTGCCGATCACCGAGCGCGGCTGGGCCGGCTCCACCTTGCGCAGCTGCGCGGCCCGGGCGGCAAGCGCGTCGAAGGAGATCTCGATCCCCGGCGCGAACGCCCCGCCGAGGAACTCGCCCTTGGCGCTGATCACGTCGAAGTTGGTGGTGGTGCCGAAGTCCACCACGATCGACGGCCCGCCGTAGAGCGCATGCGCCGCGAGGGTGTTGACCACCCGGTCGGCGCCGACCTCCTTCGGGTTGTCGATGGCGAGCTGGACGCCGGTCTTGACGCCCGGCTCGACCACGACGTTGGGCAGATCGCCGTAGTACCGGGCCAGCATGGTGCGCAGCGACCGCAGCGCGGCCGGCACGGTCGAGCAGGCGGCCACCCCGGTGATCTCCACCGCGTCGCCGGCCAGCAGCCCACGAAACATCAGCCCAAGCTCGTCGGCGGTCGACCGGGCGTCGGTCTTGATCCGCCAGTTGTGGACCAGCTTGTCGCCGTCAAAGGTGGCCAGGACGGTATTGGTGTTCCCGATGTCAATACACAACAGCACAGGGTCTATCTTTGCGCACCCAGATCAAGATCAAATTCAAACCACGACGGGGTACGCGCGCCGGGCTCCCCAACCGCAACAATCCGGTCCCGCCATCTCACTCGTCGCCAGCCCTGCGCGATCTTGGAGTTGTGGCGGGCGGGTTGGGCTTGATGTCGGTTTTGTGGGGCACCACAACTCCAAGATCGCGAGGCTTTGGGGCGGTGGCATCCGGGATCCGGGAGGGGCTCCGGTTGCCCGCCCCGGTGCCGTTCCGGCCCGGCGTTGTTCCGGCCGGCGCCGCTCAGCCCGACACCGGACCGCCCGCGGCGCCCGCGGCCACGGCCTGGCCCGCCCACCGGCGCCTCAGCTCAC
>DATEMN010000301.1:0-2684 GCA_035275565.1 Pseudonocardiaceae bacterium
CACCGTGTCCCGTTTCGCAATCACATCTGCGGCCGTCTTGCCGCCCCCGCGGGGCAGATCCAGGGTGACCGCCCACCCGTTGCCATCCCGTAACGGCGGGGTAACCAGTTGTGGGGTGGCATCGGTTTTGACCAGGCCCGCGGCGCGTAAAGCGTCCGTGAGCATGTCCGCCGACAACTCCAACTGCACCGGCAACACCGGGCCAGACGGCAACACGGAGGTGTCTCGAGGACGCCCGAGCCACAGCGTGCCCAGCCCGGCCCCGGCCGCGACCCACCACCCGAAAGTCGGCCCGACCGTGACGAACCCGGCAGCCCCGGCTGAGCCCCCGGACACGGTAAGCCAGGCCGTGGTCTTGATCCGGACCCGAGCCAGTGCCCGGCGCTCGGTGATCAGTTCACGAACCAGGTCCCACCGCTTGGCGTCCCGGGCGGCGGTGATCAACGGCCGGTACTCACCACGCACACTCACCCAACCCACTCCGTGGGCGATCGCCCGACCGGCGCCGCGCACGGCCCACCAGGCCAGCGCCAACCCGTAGCCGGGAGCACGCCATGCGTGGAAGGCTACGAGCCGCCCAGCGTATTTGACCGCCCACCGCAGCGTGGCTCGCGCGGTGTCCCGGGAGCGCAGCCACGGCGGCAACACCACCGGCATCGTCCGCCGGGTGTAGTCCAGTTCGTCGACTAGTTCCCCGTCCAGCACTTCCGGCACTGGTTCCAACCCTCTGCCCGTCGCGGGCCTCTGTGGGCTGGCCGTGCCTGGGAACGGGATCAGGTTGTCCGTGGTCATCGCCGGGTCCCCTTGTTGTTGTGCACGAGTTCGGTGACCGAGAACATGCGGGCGATCGCGCTGCCGGCGAACAACGCCGGGACCCCCAGCGCCACGCCCCAGGCGAGCGGGTCGGTCGTGAAGATCACCACCGCCCACTGCATCCCGACGATCACCGCGGCGGTACCCAAGGCCCGGGCCAGGTTGCCACCCATCCGAGTGACCTCCTGGGTATGCCGGGCAATCCGATACGCACCGCGGGCACCGCTACGAAACGCGGCCAGCACACCGAGGCCAGCCAGTACCACCAGGCCGACCAGTACCGTCTGTGTCTGGTTCATCGGGGCTCACCTCGCCCCGGCCGTCGTGACGACTCGCGCATCACGCCACCTCCTCGGCGTCAGCGTCAGCGTCAGCGGTCAGCGACAACCGGGTGACCGGGCGGGACTCGTGTAGGCAGCACCGCCGACAGTGCCGGTACTCACTGCCCGCCGGGTGCCCGCCCCGGGTGACCGGGTGGCGCCACTCGCTGAACTCATGGCCCTCGGCCTCACAGATCAACACCGGCGCGCACGCCGAACACCACCACCGGCCACCCAGGCCGACCTGCCAGCCGTCCGCGGCTGCCGCGTTTAGTGCGGCGTCCTCGGTCGGGTAGTGCGCCTCGAACCCCAGATTGCCCAGACTGTCCCCGCACTGGTCACAGTGGACACTCACGCAGGTATGGACCTGTACCATTCCGATCTCCTCGAGTGCTCTTCGTAGGGTGTTTGGGGAGACCCGGCTCGGCGGCTGCTGGCAGGCACTTGACCGCCGGGCCGGGGCATCTTCAGATCCGCTACGAGGATCGGCGGTTGCGGCCATCATTGTCATTCTTCAGTTGCGGCGCCCGAGAGACCACGACGTCCACGCCCTCGGTCCTGATGTCCAACTGCATTTTTGGCTGTTCCTCCGGATTGGTCGGGGCGGGCCGTTTGACCCGCACGCCAATTAAACGACGGAACCGCTGATCCGAGGGAGTCCGCGAACTAGTCCCGAGCTAGTCCGCTTCTAGTCCCGACCGGTCTGAACAACCAGCACGGGCCGCAGCTTGGCTACCCGCCCAAACACTATTGGCTTCGAACTGAGCAGTCGTCGTACCGATTCCCGGGTGAACGAACCCTCGCAAGTTCTCCGATCGGCACGTCGCCGGAGTTCCGTCAAGCGGCGAGGTGGGCGAGGTGTTCGTCGAAGGCGCGAAGGGGCCGGCCCGACCCCGGCGACCCTGTGCACTTAGAACTCGATCCCGCCTGCTTGCCGGCCCGGCGCGATGAGCGCCGAGCCCGGCGAGCAGGCGTCGATGCTTGAGCCCGCATCGACAATCGAGGCGGTGCAGCGGCTTGTACCAGCAGATCGCCACACTGCCCGGTCTCGCGCCGAGTCCGCGCACCGACGCACCTTTCACCGAGTTCGTTCGGCTAGTTACGAGCCCCGCGTCGGTGGGCACCGAACGCCGGGTGCTGACGCGTGACACACCTACTTCTACTGCGTGGATGCCGACTTCGGTCCGTTCTTCCTCAAGTTCAGCTCCTACTTCCCTCACATGGGCCGACCCTGATCGGGGCCGCGCTCGACCAACTGCCGGCCACCGCCCGCCTACTCACTCGCGTGGTACTGCGTACCGCATTCCGAGAGTCGCGGCGGTCTGGGCGGCTGTCGGTCACCGTCGCTCTGCTGTCCACGGCGGTACCGACGTCATCGATCTCCTGAAGCAGCTTCAGACGACGATGGACGCCCGGTATGAAAAGCTGAAGGAGACTTCTCACGGCAGGCTCAGACCGGAAGCTGAGGCTCGGACTAGCACGATAGGGAAAGATCGGACTAGGGACGGGACCTTCTCTAGGATTGACGCTGCCGGTGCAATAAGCCCCGTG